>JBFYLO010000068.1:0-25777 GCA_041305385.1 Microcaldota archaeon
GAGCCTTCGGCAGACCTGATTTTTGGTCCAAGCGGGCACAGAATAAAGATTATAAGCTATGCGCTTCAAAAGCAATACGAAATAATGGTGATCTAATGAAAGGAAAAGTAAAGATGTTTAATACCGCACGTGGTTTTGGTTTTATCACGGGCGACGACGGCAAGGATGTGTATGTGCACACCTCGGCGATTGAAGGCGGTGTAGTGCTCGCGGTCGGCGACGTTGTAGAATACGAAGTCGAAACAGGCGAACGCGGGCTGCGCGCAAAGGGCGTAAAAAAAGTCTAAACGCCCTGTTGCAAACTCGCAGAATGTCGTTTCTAACATTCATTCCCCTAGCTTTGCGTAGAAAAAACTGGGCTTGGGGAATGGGTACAGATAAAAAGAATGTCTGAGAGATGGTATCATGGGAAAGAAATCCCTTATTGGATATGCGCTGATTGTTTTCGGCATGTTCCTTATGGTCTCCCATGCAATTACTTATCTCGGGCGATTGTCTGGAACACTAGATGTTGCCTGGCTCCCACAAACGCAAGGCGGGATTGGGGTTATTATTTTCGTGATGGGGTTGTACTCATTGTACGCATTCAAAATGGGCAAGACGCAAGTCCAGAAAAAATAACGCTCTTTTTTGGCGTTTACTTGTCAATTGAGGTTTTTAGGCGAAAGTCTGGGGCCATTTGTCCTCGGGCACGGATAATAGAGCTATTATTAATCCGAGAAGGCACCATTATGTTCATATGGCAAAAAATGGCAGCATCGCGAACCAGATAAAGTTTATCGGATGTTGCGGTGCGTATTGCAAGACTTGTCCTCCATTAAAAGAGGGTTACTGCAAGGGCTGCAAATTAGGATATGAAGCGGGGAAGAGGAACATCAAAGATGCCAAGTGCAAAATGAAGGTATGCTGTTTCAAGAAAAACCTCGAAACCTGCGCCGATTGTCCAGGTTATCCCGGATGCAAGACCATCATTGAGTTTCACGGGAAAAATGGATACAAATACAAGAAATACACACAGTCCATCGAGTTCATAAGAAAAAACGGGTATGAAGAGTTTTTGAAAACAGCCCGCACGTGGAAATGCGCTTATGGTCGACTGGAATAGAGGCAGACTACGTCTCCGAGCCTCGCACGCACCCGAATGTCGCTTCGCGCATTAGGACGTTGGATTTGACGTTTATAATCTATGCTACGAGGTGAATATCCTATATGGCTACATTCTATTACTATTAACTTTTTGTAGCCATTATGACCACAATATTTATAAACTTTAAATTTGTAGCCATATACATGGCCTTCATTGAAAAACAACGCCACGGGAAAGGTTTCTATTATTACTTAGTGAAAAACGTGCGGATTTCGCCTTCAAAAGTAAAAAAAGTGAGGATTTTCCTTGGCAGAGAAGTTCCTCCACACGATAAACTCCAAAAAGTATTCATGGAAATTGAAAAAAAGGCGCCAAAGCCTTACTCTGCTAAATGGCTTCCAAAAAAGCTAGTCGAGAGAACGGAAGATTTGCACGCGTCAATAAAGATATTCCGCAGTTTTCCAAGCGAGGTGCTGCCCGAGGATTTTCTCGTTCGTTTTACGTATAACACTAACGCAATAGAGGGCAATCCGCTTACTTTAAGGCAAACTGCGCTGATACTCTCGGATAACATTGTGCCGCAGGGAGCGCGAACTGACGATGTGGTCGAAGTCATGAATGGAAGGGACGCCTGGGAGTTCGTCAAAAGCTATACGGGCGCCTTGACCGAGAAATTCCTGCAAAAAGTGCAATATGAAGTCACGAAGAACACTAAATGCCGGCTTCAGGGAAAATATCGGGACAGCGAGGTCTCGATAAGCGGCTCGGAATGGAAGCCACCGCAGGCAAAGGAAGTTTCTGCGCTGATGAAAGGGATTATCAAAGAATACCGAAAACTGAAGCGTGCGCTACATCCGGTTGAGCTGGCGACTTGGCTTCACAACAAGCTCGTGCAGGTTCATCCGTTTACGGACGGCAACGGGAGAACCGCTAGATTAGTAATGAACTGGATTCTGATTAGAAAGAAATACCCGCCAGTAATCATAAGCGTGCAGAACAAGGAGAACTATTACGAAGTAATCGAGGAGGCTGATAAAGGCGACCAAAAGCCGTTCGCAGTTTTCCTCGCAAGCCAGCTTCTGGAGCAGTATGCGACGCTTGAAAAGAAGGTTGAAACTTGAAGAGGATGGGGTTGTTGATTGACTGAATTGATAAAAGCTAGGGATCAACTACAACCTAACGGGTCCCTTATCCTAACGGCTTTCCCATCTTCCGTCAATATCGTCTCGAGAATTACATTCCTGGTTCCGGGGATTTTGTGGTTTATGCATCCAGTTAAGTTGGCTTTGGTCTCTTCATAATAGCTAATAGCATTAAAATAGTGCCAAACTGAAATCGAAACCTCGTTTTTGGAGACTGATGAGTTAGTCACACTGTAAGGCATTGTAATCTCTACCTCTCTCTTAGTTCCAGGTTCGAGACCAGATATTTCGTCAGCTGTGAAGGCAAGTTTAATGGTTGCTCGTTTTATACTGTCTTGTTTCAAATTGTAAACCAAGTGATCACCGTAGGAACTAGGTTCAATAAGTAGTATGGGGCTAGATAAATACGGGCCAGGATACCTCTCAAGAGTGTCTTCGAGTTTTTCTTTTCGAATAATCGCGCAATAACAGTCTTCCCTTAGTGTTGCTCCGATGATTGTGCATTTTTCGCTTCCAGTCTTGTAATAGCTCGACCTATTGCTTGCCAATTCCATTTTTTCACACAAAGAGCGGTCTTTGTTCATGTAAGCAAATTCCAGATAGCATCGCTCTTTAACTGCGTCGCTCTTGAGCGAAGAGCAAGATTCAACGTCTCGATTTGCAAGAGCGTGACATAGGGACTTAATTTCCAGTACGTCGTTTTCAGGTCTGTCCAGTCTGTCGCATATCTCCGGTTTTTGGTTATGGACGGCGACGCCAAACAGGCACTCCGCTTTCCAATCCTCGTAATTCTCAACGGATTCTTTTGGGAGTTCTTCTATTTTAAACGGAGAGCACGCTGCAGTGTTATCTGAATAAATCGCTGCAAGGAGATAACACTCAGACAGATGCTGAGAATTTCGATTTATTTTGTTGCAAACTTCGCTCTTAGGATTATTTTTCAAAGATTGAAGGTAACAGTTATCTCTACTTTCTTGGTTTTGGATTTTATCACACAAGGAAGAATCATTTCTGGTTAAAGAGGCGTTTTTGTAGCAGAAGTCTTTGCCTGCTTGTTTTTCTAGCTTTTCGCATTCGTCGATGCCTTGGCTTAAACATCCAAACAGGATTAACACCGATAAAACGCAGAGCGAAACGTCGAATTTCATGTTTCTTAACTGTGTTAAACGGAGATTTTAACCTTTTGGTTCGGGCAAGTTAAAGTGCACAAACGCTGATTTGAGCCCAGGTCTCAGTGCAGTCCGAACAATGCGGTTTTAAGGTTCATTTCCGCGGAAATTTCGGGCTTGCGCTCTGAGACCAGGAAAGAATGCAGGGGAAGAGATTTGTTCACGTCTTTCTTTTTCCAAGGTTTTTCTTTCTTGGAGAAAGAAAAAGCTTTTGAACTCTTGTAGACCTAAGTCACCAGATTTCCTATTCCAGACGGCGCGATTTTTACCGAGAAACCAACACCCGGAGACGTTGAAGTCCACGTGGGTGCTGGAAGGTATCGGGAACCGCGCCGGCGGTTCCTGATCTTGAGTCTGGCGCGTTTGACCAAGCTCCGCCACCCCTGCGCGAAGTAGATTCTCGCCGAAAAGCTTTATTAACGTTAAGCCCCACATCTTTTCCAGGTGTTTATATGGCCGAGGATGAACCATCGGTGCGCCCCCTGGCAAAGGGAAACGCGCCAATGTGGAAGACCTTCATGGTTACTGATTTGGATAAGATTGAGAGGGTTTCCGGGCAACTGCACTCAAAAGCACAGCCCAGGGAAGAGAGCGAGACCGGCCTTTTGCCTGAAAAGGAGAAAATGACGAGGCAGGCCAAGGTTCCCGAGCAGGCCCTCAACTCCGACGTTTACCACGAGCCCGAACCCGAGCCGATGCCAAAGCCGGAAATCACGATAACGCGTTCCCCAAAAGAGCTGGGGCTCGAGGGAAGGGAAATCTTCCTGAAGCCGCTCCTCCCATTCGGTGTCGAAGAAAAACCAAGAAGGCAGACGCTCCCCTCCAGGTCGGAAGACCTTCTGTTTGGTTTCCGCAACCCGGGCTCGCAGCTCGGGAAGACGGGAATGTTCGTGCCGAGGATGAAGGGGCTCAAGGAACCTAAAGAAAGGGAGGGCTGATTTTATGGTCGGGCAGGACTTGCTTATGATTCCAGGGCCGGTCACCGTTTCCCGGGATGTCCTCGAACAGATGTCTTGCCAGATGTTCAACCACCGGGGCCCGAGATACGCCGAGCTTCTTTCCCAGGTGGGTAAGGACACCGCCTGGCTTCTCGGAACCAAGGGCGAGGTCCACACAGTCACCGGCTCAGGGACGGCGGGCCTCGAGTTCGCCCAGAGCAATTGCGTTCACCCGAACGATAAGGTGCTTGCGCTCTCCTGCGGGGTTTTCGGCGAAAGGCTTGCGGACATCGCCAGGATTTTCGGGAAAGATGTAAGGATTCTCGAGAAACCCTACGGCAAGCCCATTCTTCCCGAAGAAGTTGAAGCGGAATTGGCGAAAAACAAATACGACGTCGTCACCTGCGTCTTCAACGAAAGCAGCACGGCAGTCAGGAACCCGGTCCGCGAGATTGCCAGGAAGGTGAAAGATTCGGGGGCGCTTTTTCTCGTGGATAACGTTTCAGGCTTGGGAATGGAATACAAAATGGACGAATGGAACATAGACGTGACGATAACCGCGACCCAGAAGGCCCTCGGGATTCCTCCCGGCCTCTCGTTCGTGGCGCTTTCCGAGCGGGCCCGCCAGAAAGCGGAGAAGGCCCCGGTCCGCAGCTATTACTTCGATTACGACACATACAAGAAATACGCCGAGAAAGGCCAGCCCCCATTCACGCCCTGCATAAGTGCCATGGTCGCGACAGCATATGTTCTCGGGAAAGTTAAGGGGATGGGGCTCGACAAATTCAATTCTCTCCACGCCCGCAGGGCGGAGGCGGTGAGAAAAGCTTCCAAGGACCTGGGGCTTAGGCTGTTTGCCCAAGAGGGCTACAGGTCCGACACGCTCACCGCAATAGAGCACCCCAAATCCGACCAGATTCGCGAGCACCTTAAATCAAAGCACAAAGTCTTCCTCGGGGGCGGGCAGAAGCACCTCGCAGGAAAGATTTTCAGGATAGGCAACATGGGGGACATAGGCGAAAAGGATTTCGTGAGGGTGTTCACGGGCTTGGGCGAGGCCCTCGCAGAAATGGGGGAGCATCCCGATACCGGCAAGTCATTGAAAGCGTTCAAGGGGCTTTGAGGAATACGAATGCGAATTGCCTACTTCGTTTGGGAATATTCTCCAAGACTGGTAGGCGGGCTCGGGACCTACGCTGACGAGATAACGCGCCAATTCTCGGCCATGGGCCACGAGGTAGTGGTATTCACAATGAACGACGGGGACAAGCTCCCGACTTACGGGGCAATCGATGAGACAGAAGTCCACAGGCCACTGGCCTGCGAAGCCACCGAAGTTCTCCCGCTCTTCTGCAACGATGAGCTCAAGAGGTGGGGCCCAGGGCTCGGCTTTTTCTCGGATATACTGGTGCACAACATCGTCTCAGCCAACAAGTTCATCAACAGCGTCGCAAAAAAACGCGAGTTCGACCTCATAGTCTGCCACGACTGGCTCTCGAGCATGGCGGGCCTGGTTTCAAAAAAAGCCACTGGCCTCCCCCTGGTCCTCCACATGCATTCCACGGAATTCGGGAGGATGGGCAATCGCGCATCGGGCACTGTCGATGGCATTGAGAAATACACCGGCAACCATGCTGACCTCGTTATCACTGTGAGCCACTTCATGAAAAAGGAATTGGCCCACCTGGGCTTCCCGGAAAGCAGAATCGAGGTCATCTGGAACGGGGTTGACGAGAAGAAATACGACCTCGCCAGGCTCTCGCCCGAGGGCATAGCCGCATTCAGGGAACGGAACGGCCTCTCCCAGGCAGACAGCGTAATAATGTTCACCGGCAGGCTGACCCCCGTGAAAGGAATCGACACCCTTCTCAAGGCGATGCCTGCGATACTCAAAAAAGTGCCGGGCGCAAAAATGATTGTTTTAGGGAAGGGCGAGCTCGAGGAAGACATGAAGAGCCTTGCGAAAGGGCTAGGTGTCGAGAAGAACGTCTGGTTCATAAACCGCTGGGTCGGAGAGGATGAGCGGATAATGCTCTACGCATCATCGGACGTTGTCTGTGCCCCTTCCCGCTACGAACCTTTCGGCATTGTCCCTCTCGAGGCCATGGCGCTCGGCAAACCCGTGGTCGTCGGGCTAGGCGGGCTTCGGGAAACGGTGCAGGATGGCGTCAATGGATTCCACTGCGACCCGGAGGACCAGGGCTCCGTTGCAGATGCACTCATCAAGCTTCTTTCTGAAAAAGAGCTGGCTGGAAAGATGGGGGCTGCAGCCAGGGAACGGGTGCTTTCCACCTATAGATGGGAGGAGATTGCGAAAAAGACAAGTGCTATTTACGGGCGAGTGGTGGAAGAGCACAAGAAGAGGCAGCAGTCACATCCAGCAGGCTCTTCACTCAAGGGTTGAGAGGGCGGCCACCGCGATGGCGCCAATCAGCATTTTGAAGGTTATCAGCAAAAACCCGACAATCACCACTGCCCAGCCGGATATGGCGTCGGTTCCGCTTATGCTCCTGCCCAAAAGCTCGGTGCTCGACAGCATACCCGCAAGATTCCCGAAAAGGAGGAATATCAGGATGAGGGCAGTCATGAACAGGAGGCTTCCGAGCAGGGCGCTGAGCGCTCCCAGAAGGACCGCCTGAATCCGCGTGAGCTTCGTCTTGCCCCCACGTTTCATATATCTTACGAGCGCGAGCCCGCCCAAAGCATCAGAGGCCATGCAGGGCATGCATATCAAGAGCCCGAGAAAGGTGAGTGCTGCGTTGACAACCCCTCCTACGAGGATTGCAACGGCCATACTGCCAATTGAGACTGGATAACAGGCTTTTTCCACCAAATGAACACCTTCGGGCGATTATCGGTTGCTAGTTATTTTTCCTTTTGGTTTAAATAATTATTCCCGCATAAGCCATCTTGTTGGTTTGATGGCGATAACGGACATTGAGCTCCTCAGATTCGGAATTGCTCTCGCAGGCTGCGCAGCAGCCACCTGCTATGACCTGTTTAACAACAGGAACGTGCCGAACCTGCTGACTTATTCACTGGTGGCCATAGGCCTTCTGTTCGGGCTTTCTGATTTCGCTTCAGCCACAGTTCTCTCCCAAAACGGGCCGGCTCTGCTTTCGGTGCAATTCCTCGTTTCCTTTATCCAGGTTTTCGGGCCAGCCCTGTTCTTCTTCCTCATTGGTTATTACCTCTACGCAAACGGGCAGATAGGCGGGGCTGATGTGCTCGTGTTCGTTGCCATTGCCCTTCTCGTGCAGCAGCAGCCCACGTTCCTCCAAAAAAATTCAGAGGGGGTAGAACAGCTGATAAAAATTCCCTACGTGGTTTCGGTTTTCCTTCTCTCAGGCGTCCTTTTCAGCGCCTATCTGTTCCTCTCGATGTTCCCGAAGGTCATTCTCGCTTTCATGGCAGGGAAAGTGAAGCTCGATGCCCAGAGAGCCGTCATGTCCCTGTTCATACTGGTTCTGTGCGCGTTTTTCTTCTGGAGCATGTACCGCCTGCTCCCCCTGGCCTACCTGCTAATCACTGCCATGGTGGTGATATCCGCCTTCTTCGTCTACATATTCAGGGATTATATCCTCGATGAGTTTGTGATTCGCAACGTGCCTCTGGATAAAATAGACGAGGAGGACGTTCTCGCCCTGGAAAAGCTCAGCCCGGATCTGGTTAAGAAATACGACCTCAAAAAAGTCCTGACAGCCAAGGAGCTCGAGAAGCTGAAATCCGTCCCGCTCAAGGAGTTTCCCATCTACAAGAACATGAATTGCTACATGCCGCACGTGCTCCTCGCGATTCTAATAACTCTCTTCACAGGAGACATATTCTCGTTCCTGATGAGACTCCGCTAAACCAGCAGCCTTGCCCCTCCCTTCTCAATCACTAAATCGTCCTCGTATCTCAGCCCGTATTCCCGGTAAAAAGCGGGTTCAATCGCAATCGTCATCCCGCGCTCAAGCACATCCTTGGATTTTTTGGAAAGCGACGGGCCTTCGTGAACCTCGAGCCCAATCCCATGGCCCGGCGAATGTATCATTGCCCCGAACCCCGCATTTTTCATCAGCTCGTCGCAGATTTTTTGGACTCGGGCCCCCCTGACTCCGGGCTTCAGCCCGCCAGCTATCCCTTTGAAAACCCCCCGCAGTTCCCCGTATGCCTCCTTTTCCCCTTTGCATTCCCCCAGGAAGAAGCACCTAGTAATGTCGGAGCAATAGCCGTTGAGCTTGATGCCAAAATCCACAAGCACGACCTCGCCATCCGCAAGCTTCTTTTCAGTCGGTTTACCGTGGGGCATGGCAGTGTTCTTTCCCGAGAGAACTATGGGCTCGAAGGATGTGGCCGCGCCCGATTCAATGGCCGCGATTCGAAGCTCCCGTGCGATTCCAAGCTCGGTTTTCCCAGCCCTGACCTCCAGGTCCTCTATGATTCTCCTGGCAGTCCTGGCAGATTCCCGGATGAGTCTTATCTCCCCGTGTTCCTTTACCGCCCTCTGCCCGAGCATCTTGGCGGAAGCGTCCAGCAGCCTCTTCCCCCGGAGTTTGCGCTTCATGCCAAAGTACGATTTCGCTGAAACAGAAGAGGCGTCAATGGCAACCGACCCGCATCCCGCGAGCGATTCGCCGAGCTTTTTCCAAAATTCAGCCCTGTCTTTGAATACAATGACAGGATGCCCGAACTTCTCCCTAGCCTCCCGCTCGTTTATCCTGTTGACCAGAAGCTTCCTTTCGCCTTCGCGCGTGGCAACGAAAGCGGAATTGTCGAATTCCGTCCCGGAGAAATAAACGAAGTTGGCCCCAGGCGCTTCAGAACTTAAAAGAATGAGGGCGTCCGCCCCGTTCCTCTTGAAAAAAGACCCGGGCCGCGACCCTTTCAGTTCGCTCATCGTTTCCTCCTTTTCAGGCCTATGATGATTGCGATTATGGCGATTACCGCAGCAGCTGCATAGAGATATACCTGCAGTCCAACCTCCTGCTTGACCTCAATCTCGATTGTCTTGGTCCTGTAGCCTTCTGCACTTATCTCGAGACTCCTCTTGCCCTCCCCGTTTATCGCCATCTCGACAAATCCGCTCTCCCCAGTTACATATAGTTCGGATTCGCTGGCCTTTATCCTCGCGCCAGCCAGGGGGGCGCCGTCCTCGCCGATAACTTCAATCTTGATTTTCTGCCCGGCCGAGGCCTCTTCCGGGAAGCTGACTTGCATCTCTTTTGGCGGCACGTATTCATCCTTAATGTAGTTTATCTTCGCATACGGCCCGACTTCCTCTGCACCGCTGAGGTCGGAAGCCATGCACTCAACTTCGAAGGGGCCATAGGCGAGGTTTGCGATGCTCAGGTTTGCAGACCATTCGTTCGTTCCATCCGCAGCCTCCCAGGCCCCCCCGTTCACCCTCACATCAATCTTTCTCAAGACTTCGGTTGAAAACCCAGTTCCGTTCACCAGCAAAAATTCTTCAGTCGTGCTGGAGTTCTGGGCAGGGGAAACGATGCTGCACCCAAGCACCGAAACCGAGTAAATTTTGCCCCCATAGGACGAGAAATATACGAAGTTGTTCTCCAGGACCGGAGACCCGGCCCAATCGCCGCCCGAGAAATTCCACAGGTGGGCTCCGTTGTTTGCCCTCAGGGCGTAAACCAGGCCGTCGTTCGAGCTGAAATAAATCACGGTTCCCCGGCTCGAGACCGCGGTCTTCGGGGTTGACTGGACCACCCCCCCAGTCATAAATTTCCATTTCATCTCAAGGGTCCTTGCATCCAAGGCATAAAGATTCCCGTCGTTCGAGCCGAAGTACACCATGCCCGAACCCTCGGGCGCAACTGGAGTTGAAGCCACCCACCCGCCGGTTTCGAAGGTCCCGACGGGAGTTCCCCTCTCGGCGTTCACTGCGTAGAGCTTCTTGTCCACGGAGCCGAAGAACACGGTGTCCAAATAACCTGCCGGGGAAGATGTCCAGATCGCCCCGCCCGCCTTGAACTCCCACATTTTTTTGCCAGTTCCCAAGTTGAACGCATAGAGCTTCGAATCACCGGAGCCGGCATAGACGCTCCCCAGGTAAACAAGCGCCGAGGACCGGATTGGGCCCCCAGTTTTCGCCTCCCAAGCGAGTTTTCCATCGGTGGCGTTGATGGCGTAGAGCTTTCCGTTTTCAGAGCCGATGAGCAGGACATCCTTGTAAAGGACCGGAGAGGAGCCCCAGACAGTGCCGCCTATCTTGTAGTTCCATGCGGGAATCCTCGTCCTGGCGTCTATCGCCTGGACAGTGCCGTCATAGGCAGCAACGTAAATTTTTCCTGAAGAGTAAAGCGGGGCCGAGAATGCCGAAGGCCCGACCTGGACCAGCCACTCGATTCTTCCGTTGCTCTTATTCAGCGCAGCAAGAATTCCCGTGTCAGTCGTGAAAAAAAGAGTTTTTTCAGCAGAGGTGGGGGAGATGAAGACATACGTGTTCCCAGTCGGATAGGTCCACTTCGGCAATGCACTGCTAGCCGCCCCGGAGAGGAACAGCAAGAGCAGCGCGAACCAAGCGAACGTCCTCTGCATCCGCATCATCTCACGACTTGAACGCCCCGTCCTGTTTGCCTTCGTTTATCTCCTTTATTACTTCCCGCGGGTCCGTCCCGTCGCAGGTCACTCCCATCGAAACGCACGTTCCAAGGACCTGTTTGACCGCGCTCTTGACATCCTTCGCAAGGCTCCCCGCCTGCTTGCTCTTCGCTATGGAAATGGCTTTCTTAAGCGAAAGGTCCCCGACTTTCTCGCCCTTTGTCTTCGCGCCGGATTTTGCGCCGATTTCCTTCTTTATGAGCGCGCTCACCGGCGGGCTCCCGACCTCGATTTCGAAGGCCTTGGTATCCTTGTCTATTATCACCTTGACTGGGACGGTCAACCCGTCGAAATCCTTGGTTTTCTTGTTTATCTCGGCGATTATCTGGACGATGTTTACCCCCATGGGGCCGAGGGCAGGCCCAAGAGGCGGCCCTGCGCTCGCCTTTCCCCCTTCAACCATCGCTGGAATCGTGACTTTCACACACAACACCTCCTAGTTTGTCTCTTTCAATATTTCGAGAAATACCCGTCGCCTGCGAATTTCCCGAGTATCACCCTCTCGAGTTCAATCGGCTGTATCGCCTCGAGCGACTTGATTGCAAACTCGAGCTTCGATTCATGCTCCGCGATTATCTCGAACAGCACGTCCCCCTTTACCACCTTGTCCCCGTGCTCGCAGTGCAAAAGCACTCCGGCCCCGTGATCCTTTGGGGCACCCGCTGCCCTGGCAATCTTGTTTATGAGCCTGTTGTCGACATGTTCGACTCGCCCATCCCTATCCGCCAGGACCTCATATTTCTTGGTGCCTATGGGCAGCGACTCAGGGGTCACTTTCGGGTCCCCTCCCTGCGCCTCTATTATCTCTTTCATCTTGGCGTAGGCTTTTCCAGAGCGCAGCAGGTCCGCGGCGATATCAAGGCCCCTTCCCTTCGGGACCTTCCCGCAAATCTCAAGCAGCTCTCCGGACAGTTGGATGCTTTTGTCCCTAAGGTCGGTCGGGCCGTCGTTCTGGAGGACCTTGAGCACATCGGCGCACTCGAGGACCGGGCCTATGCCGGCGCCTATGGGGTCAGACCCATCGCTTATGAAGCACTCGATGTTCATCCCGAGCCTCTTACCGACATTTAGGAAATCCCTGGCAAGCGCCTTCGCATCTTCGACATTCTCGATTTTCGAGCCCCTGCCAACCGGGATGTCTATGACCACGTATTCCGCCCCAACGGATTTCTTCTTCCCGAGGATGCTCGCGAGCAGGACCCCCTTCGGGTCGAGCCTGAGCGGGTGCCTTATCTTTATGAGCTTGTCGTCGATGGTTGCGAGGTTTATCGCCCCTCCCCAGACGACGCATCCATAGTGCTTAGTGACAATCTCCTTCATCTCCTCTATGGTGAACTTGACGTTTGCGATGACCTCCATGGTGTCCGCAGTTCCTGATGCGGAGGTAATCGAGCGCGAGGATGTCTTCGGGATGTAAAGGCCTGCGGCAGCGATTATCGGCACGACAACCATGGTCGTCCTGTTCCCAGCCACCCCTCCGCTGCAATGCTTGTCCACTATCGGGTGCTTTCCCAAGTTGAGCTGGGAGCCTGTCGAGACAACTGCATTGGTGAGCGCGACAGTCTCGTCTATGGAAAGCTCGCGTATATACATCGTGGTGAGCAGGGAAGCCAGCTCAACATCGCTGAGCCTGTTCTCCATGGCCTCGCGGATTATGGTGTCTATCTCTTCGGAAGTCAGCTCCTTCCCGTCCATCTTCTTCTTTATGTAATCCACCGAGACAGGGTGGTGCGCATGGCAGATGTTCACCTCGTCCCCGGGCTTCACCCCGAGCTTCTCGGTGGATTCCTGGAACAGGCCGATTTCGTCCCTCTTCACAAGCACATTCGAGAGGTCGACGATACAGGTGCCTTGAATCTCGCCGTGCTTTATGATGACCCTGTCAGAAATGTAAATGTCCTCCTCGAGGGCCTGCTCCTTGTTGAGCACGACGATGTTCTGGCCCGTGGTCACATCGAAGCACTTAACCTTGCACCGGTATTCTTTCGCTATTATGTCGCAAACACCCATCTTTTCACCCATCCAACATTTTCCGCTCGAGCGGCTTCCCGTCATTCACCGCTTTCGCCCGTTCTCCCGCTTCCCGCCCGCATTTACTTGTTCATCGGGTTCTCAATCCATACCCCCCTGTTCATGGCCGTTCCCATAAGTCCCTGCGGCGGTATTACGCCCATCTCGGTTATATACGCAGTTATGTACTTCGCGAGCGTCAAATCGAATGCAGGGTTCCTTATCTCGACTCCTTTGAACTCCTTCGGGTCCGCCACCTCGGCAGGGTCCCGCTCCTCAATCCTCGTTATAGTGCCCCACAACGTCATCGGGTCGAACTTGTAGAGCTCTGCAGCCGAATAGAACGGAATGTCCTTCTCGAATGCCACGAGGGCGATTGTTGATGTGCCGATTTTGTTTATAAGGTTTCCGACGGAGTCGATGGAATCCGCGCCAACCAGCACCGCATCCGCTTCCCCGATGAATGCCTTCACCGCTGAATCGACAATCATCCTGGTCGGGACCCCGGCTCTTGCAAGCTCCTTGGCGGTAATCCTTCCCTGGAACTTGGGCCTCGTTTCGCAGCAAATCGCCTTGACTCCCTTTCCCATCTCGTGGGCCCGCGTGATGATGCCCACGACAGTATGGGAATGGCAGTGGACAAGAACCGTCCCGCCCCTGGGCATCTCCTTCGCCCCGTATTCGGAAATCGCGGAGATGTTTTTCTCAAGGGAAACCAGGTAGTTCTTCTCCTCGTTCTTGATAAGCTCCCGGATTTCCTTTTGGTTTTTAGGGTTCTCCTGCTTTATTCTCGAGAATACAAACATGAGCGAATTCCTCATCATGGGCTCGGTCGGCCGGGTCGCAGCGAGCATGTCGGCCACTTCGATGAGCTCCCCCCTGAGTGCCTCAGGGCTGCCCGCTTTCGACTCCTCCGCCTGGATTGCAAGGGCTTTCACCGCCCATTTCGCAACCTCCCGGGCCCCCTGGATTTTCAGGGCCTTGATGTCCCTGCAGATAGTTTTCACTTTCGGACTGACCATATCCCCAACTCTAGCGCTTGCACCGCCAATTGGCGGCGGGCGTTTCGGCGCCCGCCCGCGCTCCGAAGCGCGGGCTCGGGCCGCGGCGTGCAAGCGCTTGCGTTTTATCCTTGTATTGGAATTTGCTAATTCGATTGGAACTCGGTTTTGCTCGTTCCAATGCAGGCAAATTTTTTTCGGAAATTTGCCTTTCCAATGCGGCCAAATTTCTGCGGAAATTTGTCCTCGAAAAACCTCGAAACTAATTTCGCGGAATAACTATATAAACCCTTCAACTCCGGCCAAAATGCCTATATACTTTGCCGGGCATAATATGATTGGTGATGGGATGGCTGGTGAATCAACTCAGTTAACTGCTGACCAAGGGCCAAAGAACCAGGAGAGAAGAGAGGCTCTAAGGAAAATTGGAACGGGCATGCTCATTCTTGCGAACGCCACGGCATTGGGAAGGCTATTGCTTCCAGCCGATGTTCATGCTCAAACTCCGATTTCCAAGGAGAAGGCCCTCGCCTGGGCTCAGGAACCATCTGCTTCTAACTCAGCTCCCTTTGGAGCCAAAACAATCAGCGTGAATCCCGGGAAAGCCTCGCTTTCAATCAGCTCGAACGAGGTCGACATAACTGGGGGGCTCAAGAAAATCGGGCTCCAAGCGCTAAGCTCGGAAGCGAAAATAGCCTACGGCGGGAAAGAGGGGAAGGACGCAGTTTATTTCGTGACAGACAAGGACTCGCTCGGGGTCCTGAAAGTTATGGTGAGCGAAAAGGAGTCCATCTCCTTCGACAGTCTGGCATACCCGACCTCCGTGGTCAGCGGAATAAAGGTCGTTGATTCCGGGTTTTCGTTTTCAGCAGCGTCCCCCTTGCTTGCAGCCACACTCAACGGAACTGCCGTCAGGTTCTTCGACTTCGGGGAAGTGAGGATAAGGCGCACAGACCTGGCAGGATTCATGAAAAAAGAGGACTCCGCAAGCCTCAAAGGGCTACGGGTGGTTGCAAAGAAGGAGGGAACTGATATTTACCTGGTTATTGCTGGAGACAAAACCGAAAACATCTACGTCTTCGACCCAGTCAACAAAGCGGTCCAGACCTTCCCGAAGGAGGGGAACTAATAAGAGGCGTAGAAGTCATTCAGTCTATTCCAACCTAAGCGATGATTCCGCAGGAGGTAAGCCAAATCCAAAATTCGCTGCAATCCTCCAAGCATTTTGGTGGTTTCTTTTGTCTATTTCGCTCTGGTACGCCGCTTTTGCTATTTCATTAATCTCTGCATTCGAAAAACCCGAAATTTTCTTGAAAAAATTAGCGTCATGGTTCCCGTTCACTATTTCGATGGTTATATACTCCTTATAAAATGCTGTCCTTTCCTCCCTCAGGTCGAAATCCTCCGCAATCCTGATTTTCCTTGCTAAAGTATCGAGTTTAAAATAACCAGCCGGTATCTCTCCAAGAGAAGCTCGTATCATATCCCTTACTTCATCCTTGCTCAATCCATGTTTTTTCCCATTGGCCCAAATTCTCTTGGGATAGTCGCTTTCAAATAACGGTCTATGCAACTCAGGAAGAAAAGGGAGCAAAAAGGGAGCTAAACCAGCCAAGTGGTATGATAATAATCTACCTGGGCTCTTCCAATGCCAAGAAGGATAGAACTCAGTTTTGACTATCGCGTCATGGATTGCATTCTGCCCGATTTTCTTCTTTTCCTGCTCCAGCCCATAAACAACGGCTATTCTGAAAGCTTGGTCGTATGTATAGCTGACCGGCATACATCCCGATCTTGCATCCCGGACCAGTTCATCGATTACCTCTCTGGCTAAATTCCGTAGCTCTTCGCTTCCACCGAATTTGGAATAAATCTCCTCTAAACCAACAGTTGAATATTCACCGGTTGACGTTATCATGGCAACTTTCACTGCCTTTCTAAAATCATCCTGAAAACCAGCATCTTTTGCCAGTTCCGCGACCGATATGGACATGGAGTTAAGTGCGTGGGCGCTGCTTAAGACACTTATGGGGTCTGCATATCTGTCAATCTCGGAATCGAATTGGGAAATTGCTCTTTCTGCCTGAATTTTGGCAATTTCTTTCAACTCCAATTCCCTTGCCGTGCGCGCGTATTGTATCGTCCAGCTAACGTTTAAATCCCCATTCCCTATCCCTCTCGTCATCGCGATATTCGCTTCTTTAAGCATCCCTGCTTCGCTTGCTACACTGGCTGCCTTACAATATTCCCCCTTCTCCATTAACAACGCATAAGCTTTCTTCATCGCTTTAGTCGCCGACTCGTCTCTACCGAGTTCATGGGCTATTTTTGCACAAACAATTAATCTCTCAGTTAGAGGAAGAGCCCGTATCTTTCTGGGCCCCCCGGCTTTCTTAGCAGTAGGGCTCCTTTCTACTAAAGGCATAATTTTCCGATTAGCGTTTGTCATACCTCCCACTCATCTTAAATTATGGACTTTTCTATTAATAAACATTCGCTTTACGATGTACCCATAGATTGGTACAAGGGCGAGCTACTGGAACAGAGTATAATCCAAAGAAAATACGAAAATAAAATAAGAAGGGAAGCCTACTTTTTCTTCCCCTTCATTTTCGTGTAGCCCGTGTACGCCACTGCGAGGACGGCGATTCCGCCCACCACATAGTAGAGGCTCATGTCCTGCACTCCGCTCAAAATTCCCACTGAATAGGAATTTGTTTCAGTGTAGACCCTGTCCCCATCCTCCTTCCACTGGAAGTAGACATCCACCGGGTAGTTCTGCGGGACAGCCTTCGAGTCGATGTCCACATGGAACACGACTTCCGCGCTCTCCCCCGGTGCCAGGCTCTGCAGGTACTGTTCCTTTCCGCTCGGGGTAATCGGGTACTGGGTGTTCAGTGTCACTTTTATCTCTCTCGCCGGCGTGTTCCCGGTGTTCTTTATGGTGAACTCGACTGCTTTCCAAAGTTCATTGGGCATGAGTTCGGAGCTGGAATCGACCACCATGAAGTTTGCCGCGCGCTCAAGGCCGATGGAAACCAGGCTCGGCACATCGTAGCTCTGCTGCTTGTTCGAGCTCGAGTAGGCGAGCCTTGCGGGCAGGCTGATTTCCTGCTCGCTTGCCCCATCCGCAACTTTCACTTTGAGCGTTGCGGTCACCTTTGCCCCGCCCGCGATGTCCCCGAGCGTAATCGTGTTCGTCGGCCACTTGACTTCGATGGGCCCCGCGCTCGAAACATCCAGGACAACGTTTTTCGCAAGCCCGTCCCCGTTGTTCCTTATCTGGAGGATGATGGTCGCATCATCGCCGGCCCTCGGCCTCACAGTCGCGTCGCTTACCGAGACCTCGAGCGACGGCTCGTAGACGCTCACCAGTATGGGGACTTTCGAGGAATAGCTGAAGTCCTTCCCGTATTTGTTCGCATACTCGAGGCTGACCGGCAGCTCGTGCTTCCTGCTCGGCGCAGTCTCCTTCGCCCTTATGGAGAACGATGCCTGGGCGGTCTTCCCGGGCTCTATGTCCCCGAGGTAAGCCGACGAAGTCCCGAGAACATCGAAAACCTCGGTGGAGTCCAGCTCGATGTTCGCGCCCTTCGCAGTATCAGTCCCGTCGTTTATTATCGAGAGAGTCGCAACGCTCTTCACCCCGGGCTCGACCCCCTGTGAGACGAGGCTGGCAGTCAGGTGCGGCGCCCCCCTCACCCTTATGGAAATGGGCATCGCGTCCGTTTTCACGGCAGCAAGGGTTCCAGTCGCCCCGCTCGGGAGCTTCGTCTCAGTCACAGTCGCATAGGTTGCCACTACATTCAGCGTATATGTCCCGGCAGCCGCGTTCGGGTCAACCTTGAGCCTGAATGTCAGCGGCTCGAGCCCAAGGGTGTTCAGCCCCGAAGGAATCGAGTTGAGCCTCAGGCTCTGGGAGGGGGATATCTCCATCAGCGGATAGCCCCCGCTCAGCTGGACCACGGTGTCCTCCGCAGGATAGGTATATGCGTTGTAAATATTGAACGTCATGTTCACGGAATCCCCGGCATATATCTCAGCCGGGACCGTAGATACGTCCGCCACCACCAGGTAATTCGAAGCAGTCGACTGGGCAAACCCCAGCCCAACGATAATTGCAATAAAGACCAGCCACAATTTTCTCATTCACATCACCTTTTCCTCCTCATTCCAAAGTCCTCTTGAACATCCTCGTTCCGATGAACACCATTATCAGCGAGAATGCTATCATCACTCCGAAATCGAACGCGAGCGTAGACCACACGACCCCCCTGAGCATGAGCGACCTCACGGCATCAGTAGCATAAGTAAGCGGGTTGAAGATTGCGAGAGGCTTCAGCCAGTCCGGGATTGTCTCTATTGGATAAAGCGAGCCCGAGAGGAACCAGACCGGCATGACGATGGTCTGGACTGCCATCATGAAGCTCTCGAGCGTCCTGATTCTCGCTGCAAGGGCAACAGTCATCCCGATGAACCCGAATGCCACCAGCGTGAGCATCACGAATACTAGGAACAGCCCAAGGAAACCGGTTTTTATTTGAACCCCTATCGCGATCGCAATCCCGAGCGCAATCGCCCCGGAGAAAACAGCCTGTGTCGCCCCTGCGCTAATCTTCCCGAGCACTATGGCCATCTTGTCTATGGGCGCAGCCATGAGCATCTTGAGGGTCCCGATTTCCCTGTCCAGTATTATCCCCATCCCGCCTGCGAAGAGGGCTGAGAACACCATGACCTGAACTATTACCCCGGCAGCCATGAAATCTAAGTATCGCATTCCCCTCCCATAGATAACGTTCTGCTGGACATCCAAGCTTGTGGCCCTCGGGGTTCCAGAGCCCGAGGTTTCGAGCAGGACCTGGTTCGAGAACTTCTGCTGCCCCTGTGCAAGGCCGGAGCTCACGGCACCTGAAAGCAGGGGAGTCGTCGAATCAATACTAACTCTGACCGTCGCGGGGTTACCTTGTTCGATGCTCTCGGAGAACCCCGGAGGTATGAAAACAACCGCAGTCACCTTCCTGTTCTGGAGCAAATCAAGGGCATTCTGGTAATTGGTGTTGGCAGTCACGCGGAGAATGTTCCCCTCAGTTATCGATTTCGCGAAGACCTGCGCATAATGCCCGTTGTCCTCCATGACCAGGGCAACTGGGACATTACTCACAGTGCCCCCGAAGACATTCCCGAATATCACCAGCCAGAGCACGGGAAACATGAACGCCCTGCCCAGGCTCATCAGGGGCGTCTTTGCCCATATCTGCATCTCCTTTTCCCAGATGGTGTACGTGTCCCCGAGCAATCCCATGCGATTACCTTCTTGCAACTGCGAAGAACTTGGCCTGCATGTTCTCCGCGCCCTGCTCCCT
Organism: Microcaldota archaeon; assembly: GCA_041305385.1. Lineage (GTDB taxonomy): Archaea > Micrarchaeota > Micrarchaeia > Burarchaeales > JAKAKT01 > JAKAKT01. The sequence goes on from JBFYLO010000068.1 coordinate 19,314, forward strand.
TATCGCCCTGCCGGTGTAATGGATGAACACATCGTCGAGCGACGGCTCGTGCATAGAAACCCTGTCGAGCTTCACTCCCGCCTGCCCCGCATGCTCGATGATTTTCTTCATCGCGTTCACTGGATCCTTGCAGGAGAATTTCACGATGTGGCCGTGGTTTTCCGAAACAATGGCCTTGTCGCAGAGCTTGTGCATCTCTTTCATGAATTTTTCCGCCGGGCCGCTGAACTCCACTTCCACGATGCTCTCCTTGCCAATGCTGTGCTTCAGTTCCTCGGGAGTTCCGATTGCCTTTATCTCACCGTGGTCCATGATTGCGACACGGTCGCACAGGAGGTCGGCCTCATCGAGGTAGTGGGTGGTTATGAATATGGTGATGCCCGCCTTGTTGAGCTCCTTAATCTTGTCCCAGATGACCATTCTCGTCTGGATGTCGAGGCCGATTGTCGGCTCATCCATGATTATGATTGCCGGCCTGTGGAGGAACGCCTTCGCGATTTCGAGCCTCCTCTTCATGCCTCCTGAGAACGTCTTGACCTGGTCGTCCGCCCTGCTCTCGAGTTCGGCCATCTTCAGGAGCTCCGGAATCCGCTCGTTCATAATCTTTTTGTCCATGTGGTACAGTTTTCCGTAGAACTCGAGATTCTGCCTGGCGCTCAGCTGGGATTCGAGAAGGATTTCCTGGGGCACGATGCCGATGCTTTCGCGAACTTGGTCCTCCTCATTCACGACATCATACCCAACCACCTTGGCAGTCCCGCTCGTCGGAGTCAGCATCGTGGTGAGCATGTTAATGGTAGTGCTCTTTCCAGCCCCATTCGGCCCAAGGAACCCGAAAATTTCGCCCTTCTTCACCTCCAGGTCTATGCACTTCACTGCCTGGAACGAGCCGAAGCTCTTGCAGAGTCCCCTCGCCTCTATTATGTTATCGTTCATTTCCTTTCCCTTTCCTTCCTGAGTTTTGAGAAAATCGCAATCATCCTGTCGAGCTCTGGTTCGAGATTCCTGTCCTTGAGGGACATCATGTATGTCCTGTTCCGCATGATTAGGTCAGAGAGTTCAGCCATTTTCCGGGTGAGGTGCTCGCTCTTGGGGTGGAGGATTCGCATCATCAGGGGCATGAGCATGCGGAACATGTCCTCCGATTTCTCGGCTATGTGTTTCCTGTGCTCCTCGAGCCTGGCTTTCCCCTTCGGAGTCGCGGAATAGAGTATCTTCCTCCTGCCCTCCTCCGGCCCCAGTGTGCATTTTATGAGCCCCTCCTTCTCCATCTTCCTGAGCAGGGGGTATGCTGCTCCCGGGCTCGGGCACCACATTCCCTCGGTGATTCCCGAAATTGAATCTATCAGCTCTTTTCCGGAAATCGGCTTCTCGGAAGTCTCCGCGAGTATGAACAGCTCCGCGAATCCCTTCACGAAGAAGCGCATCTGCGGCTTGCAATCTTTTCCCATATATATCGGAATAGATATATATTGAAATAGATTTAAATACCCACCTGTCGATTTTAGGGCTAGCTCAATACTCCACAATCAGCTTTCCGTTGCCGTAAATCCTCGGCTTCCTAATCACTCCATCGAGGTGGCACATTGCCCTGGTTTTTCCGCCGAATCCCAAATTGTCTCCGAGCGCGAAGTGGCATGTTCCGAGGACCTTTTCATCTCCGAGAACCTCGCCAGTAATCTTGAGATGCGGGTTAGTCCCAACCCCAAACTCGGCAATGTTTCTCGCAGTTTTTCCAAGGGAGGAAATCATCTCCCCTAATTCCACTGCCTGTTTTCCCCCTAAAATACTTATTGCCGAGCCCCCCTTAACCTCAATCTCAATCGGTTCCTTCAATCTCCCGATTCCCGCCATCGATGCGTCGACGACAATTATCCCATTTGCAGTTCCCTCAACCGGAGCAACATAAACCTCCCCAGCAGGAAGGTTCCCGTAAACCCCTTTTTTCAGAAACAAACCCTCGTGAGAACCCCGAAAGGAGCGACCGGAAATCGAGAAAGAAATGTCCGTTCCCAATTCAGTAGTAACTCCTACTTTTTCAACCCTGGCAAACTTCCCGAGCATTTTCCTCGAGAATCTATCGACTTCATGATAGTTGACCGGAAAATCCATCCCAATCAATCCCTCGGTGATTCCAGGCATGCTCGCAATTCTCGCCCCAGCCTTCGAGGCCTCGATTCGGGCAGTCGTGTGGGTGAATGAAGTGGAAGTGGCCATAATTACAATATCAGCTTTCTTCATCGCTTCAGCGACAAACGGAGGGGGCTCCTCCCGGTTGTATCTCCTGGGCTTGATGACGATGAGGCCCGCCTCGTCGCAGATTTTTCTCGCGCCGGAATAGAACCGCTCGCCGATTTCCCGTTTTCCCTCATCGGTGAGAATGAGCACGCTTTCCCCTTTTCTGAAGCCGAGCGAGTCCTTCAGCCGTTTCTGGATATATTTTTCGTTAATGCCCATACTTAATCTACCCCTGCAACATATTTAAAACGATTCGAAGCAAATAAACAACCATGAAGCTCAGCAAGGAGAATTTCTCGGAGTGGTACAGCACAGTCCTCGAGCAGATGGACATCGTCGACCTCCGCTACCCGGTGAAGGGGATGCCTGTTTACAAAGGCTGGGGGTTCGGGATAATGAAGCGCTCATTCAACATCCTCGAGGACCTGCTCGAGAGGCACGGCCACGAGCCAATGCTCTTCCCGCTCCTGATTCCCGAGGACAACCTCAAGAAGGAAGGGGAGCACATCAAGGGATTCGAGGAGCAGATTCTCTGGGCCAGCGCGCTTAACCCCGAGGAAGGGGAAAGGAAGCTCGCCATCAGGCCCACCTCCGAAACCGCAATCCACCCCATGCTCGCCTACTGGATTCGCACCCACGCCGACCTCCCTTTCAAGATGCACCAGACAGTCTGCGTTTACAGGTACGAGACTAAGGCTACCCGCCCGCTGATTCGGGGCCGTGAAGTTTTCTGGAACGAGGCCCACACCGCCCACGCGGGAAAGGAGGACTGCGAGCGCCAGATTAAGGAGGCAGTCGAGATTTACAAGGACTTCTTCAAGTACCTCTGCATCCCCCACAAGCTCGTCCAGCGGCCCGACCATGACAAGTTTCCAGGGGCGGACTACACGCTTGCATTCGACATGCTCATGCCCGACGGGAAAGTGCTCCAGGGAGGGACGGTCCACAACCTCGGGGAAAATTTCGCGAAAGTTTACAATCTCACTTACGACGATGAGAAGGGTGAGAAGCAGTTCATGCACCAGACATCCTACGGGATAAGCATGAGGGCGCTTGCGCTGCTCGTTTCAGTCCACGGGGACGAGAAGGGCCTTGTTCTGCCCCCAGTGGTCGCCCCTATCCAAGTCATCGTAATCCCGATTTTCTTCGGGGACAGGGAAGCCGTGCTCGCCGAGTGCAGGAAGGTCCTCCAGGAGCTCAAGGACAAGGGAATCCGGGTGAAGATAGATGTGAGGGACCTCAGGCCAGGCGAGAAATACTACCACTGGGAAGGCAGGGGAGTTCCCTTCAGGATTGAAATCGGGCCGAAGGACATCGAGAAGAAGCAAGTAGTCCTGGTCAACAGGCTGGGGGAGAAGACCGTGGTCCCAGAGGCAGAAGTCGCTGATACGGTTCTTTCCTCCATTGTTCACATGACCGAGAAGCTCAGGGGGAGGGCAGAGGCGGACCTCAAGCTGAGAACGAAACACGCGGAGGACCTGGCAGAAGCGAAGAAGGCGATGGAAAAGCCATGTTTCATCGAGCTGGGCTGGTGCGGTTCAGAGGAATGCGCGGGAAAAATCGCCGAGGAAACAGGAGCAGAAATTCGCGGGGCTCTCTGGGGCGGAAAGGAGACCAAGGCCAAATGCGCCGTCTGCGGAAAGGAAGGGAAGATCGCTCTCGTCGCAAAGGCATACTAGCGAGCCAACGCGGGCTTTTTATTCTTTATTCGCCATAACAATTTACTCATGGGAGACTTCCCTATTTACAGAAGCCCCAGGAGGGCAAGAAGGTCCATCAAGGATTACGGCCTCGGGAACACCGAAATAGCGAAAATGACCATCTTAGGGGTTGGCATCGGTGGTTCCAAAAGCAGTAATATTATCGCAAAATCACCATTTCTTGAGAGGAACGGATTCATATTTCCTAGGAGAAATATTATTATTAAAGCAGATGTTCTGGAGGAGGGAATCATCTCCACAGGAGAGAGAAAAGGCTGGAATGCCGAGGCAATCCCCAAAGGCGAGCTGAGCAGGAAGGCGTTCACGCAGTGGAGCAACAGGGAGATATGGCCATTGACAGAAGAAATATTCGGTGGAAGGTCCCTCTATATCCGCTCCGACGCATTCGGGGATGCTCTTGGGAGAGAGGCGTATACATCAGTTCCCTTTGCAAATTCGCTTGGCAATTACAAGGACCCCGAGCATCTGAAAGTCAGTTTCGCAAACGGGCTTTTCGAAGTCGTTAACAGCTATTTCTCTGATACTGCAAAAGCCTTCAGGAAGGCTGCAGGAATATTGCAACCCGGGATGTGCGTTTTCCTGTCGCAGTTCATAGGTCAGCCTTCGCATGGTTGGAACGTGCTGATGCCATTCATGAGCGCAGTCGTGAAGACCACGCTTTTCGAAGGACAGCCAGGAAAAGGGGTCGTGAGATTTGAGTATGGAATGGGCAAAGGCGCACTTACCGGAAGAAGTATTGTTGTCGAGAAAGGGAGACCAATTGAAACGATTTCTGGAAAAAAACGCTGGGGTGGCATCTACTGCTCCTGGCAGGGGGCGAGAATCACAGGTTTTTCACTGTCCCACCGGAACGAGGTTGAGTATGAAGATTCGAAATGGACTGCGCTGCACTCCGCGTTCTCGGAAGCCTATCCGCTGGCGGGCAGGAGCATGGACACTCACGGAAAGGAGCTTCTCGGCTGGCTGGTGAAATCGCTTCCGAAGCTCGAGCATGAGAACGGCTCTTCCCTTTACCTGGAACTTGTTTCCTCATCGTTCCAGAACAGGCTTAGATGGTTCGTCGTCCAGGTTGCGGATTATCCCACAATGAACGAAATCCCCGCCCCGCCCAAAGACGCCCAGTTCGTTTCGAATCTCGACTTCTATGGGCATGGCGAGATAAAAGGCAAGAAAGAAGTTTTCGTTTTCTCAAGGGAGTCATTCAGCACTGGAATGGCGAGGCAGCAGCTATCGATTATAAACGGCATTCACAAGGACTTTGTAGTCGTGCTGCCCCAAGAGGCATTGACCGGACTGAACCTGGTTGAGCTGAGCGGCTCCTGCTTCTCTAACGCATCAGCGGTGCTCGAGTATCAGATGCTCGGGGATGAGGAGTATAGGGGAACAGTTCATCAAAAGCCTTCTTATGAGCATTTCGAGCAGCTTGCCCGGGACCTGAAAACCATGTTCATACCTGTGGAGAAGCTGGAACTTTCCGGGTTCGAAAAGAGACTGCCCCCAGACGAGCCGTTGGTTTTGCGGGGGGACGTGCACATTGCCTGCGACAAGGAGAGGAGAATCGCATGGGGGAGTCTGAGAAACCTGAGCGAGTGACTCAGCAACATTTTTTAACACGCCCCCCAAAAACCTCTCATGATTGCCGATGTCGAGATGGTAATTCGCCTTTTCGAGGCCTCTTTCCTGGGGGGCCTGATAGGCTACGAGCGCGAGAAGTTCAGCAAGCCAGCCGGGCTCAGGACCAACATGCTCGTCTGCCTCGGCACAGCGCTCATAACAATCTACGCCGAAAACGCCTTCCCGGTCCCGGACAGCTGGGCCCGGGTCGCAGCAGGGGTTATAACCGGAGTCGGATTTCTCGGCGCAGGGGCAATCCTCCAGACCAAGAAGCGGGTCCGCGGGCTTACGACTGCCGCAAGCATCTGGGTCGTTGCGATAATCGGGATGGCCGTGGGAGGGGGCCAGCACCTGCCAGCGATAATCTCGACGCTGATAGTCCTGGGCATCCTCTACTTCAGCAGGATAGAAAAGAAAGTGATAAGCGTTGGCCTTCCGAAAGTCACCTGGCTTCCTATAAGGCACTTGCAACTGAGCAGAAAGGATTACATGGAGCCCAAGAACTCAAAACATCGGCGTTGAATAAAAAACAGAAATAGTTGGGGGGAAACTTACTCCTCTTCATCACTGTCATCATCGAAGTCGTCGCTCTCCCAGTCGTCTTCCTCCTCATCCTCTTCATCTTCGTCGTCGTCCAACACGGCTTCACCCCGTTCGATTTATTGAGCCTGCTTACCCGTGGAATATTTAAATACCTTTCGTCGGGTGCACAGGGGCCAGGGCGTTACCTAATTCTGTCCGAACAGTCCTCAAGCTGCACTGTCAGCGAGCGTATGTCGCGCGGGTCGCCGTCATTAAGAGTTAGCCTGTTGATCTGTTCGGCAATCGCAATCATTTTTTTGATTGTCGGGTCAGTTACTTTCGGGTCAGCCAGCATGCGGTCTAAGTTCA
>JBFYLO010000069.1:0-44505 GCA_041305385.1 Microcaldota archaeon
AACATTGCAAAGTGGGAGAACCACGATGTGGATGGGAAAACAAAGAGGCTCTGCGTTCACCGGAAAGGGGCGACCAGGGCCATGGGGCCTGGGAGAGAGGAGGTTCCGCTCGATTACCGCAATGTCGGGCAGCCGGTCTTGATTCCCGGGAGCATGGGAACCGCTTCCTATGTCCTCGCGGGAGTCGAGGGAGCGAGCGAATGCTTCTTCTCGACCTGCCATGGGAGCGGGAGAGTCATGAGCAGGAGCCAGGCAATCAGGACTTACAAGGGCGAGAATGTAAAAAATGAACTCGAGGGAAGGGGAATCGCAGTCAGGGCCACTGATTACGAGGTAATTTCAGAAGAGGCGCCTGGAGCTTACAAGGACGTGGACGAGGTCGTGAAGAGCGTTGCAGAAGCGGGAATCTCGAAAGTCGTTGCCCGCTTGGTCCCGATGGGAGTGGCAAAGGGGTAACTACTTCTTCCCGCCCCATAAGCCTTTCAACGAATCCGACAGACCTCTCCCTAGGGACGCCGGTGGCTGGCCGATGTCGATATTTTCAAGCAGCCGGGTTACCCGCATGTAATTGCCATTGCTTCTTGCTGCTTCTACTGAATAACTCAGGTTTTCGTTCGCCCTGTTGGCGGCGTCGCTGGCCTTCCGTTCCATTTCACTTGCTTTGGAAGCAACAACTGCCAGTCTCTTCATCTCCGAATCCAGATAGATGAACGACTGGCCGAGTTTTATATTTGTTTTCACAATTACCCGACAACACAGCAGTTCGGCTGCCCTGGCTTTCCTGACGTCGGATTTCGCGAGCCAGATGCTCAGCGTGTCGTTAAAGTAGCCGTCCTTGTGCAACGCTCCTTCTGGGAGCCGATTGGGTATGAGGTCGAATAGGAGCTGCGCCCGCTTAAGTTTCATGCTGTCGGAAAACGGAGACCCGAGCGCATAAAGGGCCCTGAAGGCAGTCCTTTTAGGAATGCTCATTTGAGCAGCATTTTCAGCCATGAGTATTACCCCCTTGTGGGATTATTATATCCTCTTTAATATTTAATAATTCGCTTTTTGTCAGATTCGAAAAAAGAAAAGTATTTAAATATGTTGGTTCTAAGTATGAACAGGTATGAAATAGTATGAAGAAAGTGGGGGGAAATTCAGATTAGCAGACGACCACACCGTCTCCTTCGCCTTATCGGTGCCGCACGCGAAATCCGCCCGGGAAAATTGGGCGCCTAACGTGTGCGGCAAACCGTAAGGCGTGAAACTCTTCGGCCTGAAGAAAGTGTTTTTTCGTCATCTTCAGGGCGTTATTGGGCCTAAAACAAGTGCGCAAACCGAAGAGTTTCAATCACCTCTTATCGCTGCCTGCTGAGGCTATAGCTCTTTCTCGAATCTCTCGAGCTGAGAATAATTTTTTCGGAGAGTTAGGTTTGCAGTTTTTACAATGTACTCAAGATGAGATTTCGAGACTAGAAGCTCGTTATCAAAAACCGGCAACGAGAATTCGCTCGTTCCCATCAATTCCAGGAAGGGCCAGTTATTCCTGAAGCCCCAAATCCCCCCTCGCTTGAATCCCGCTTTCCTGGAAAGCCTCAGCAACTCCTTCGCTGATTCCAAATCCTCAGAAAAAATGTGGATGATGAACGGCTCGCAGCGGAACCAGAGCTTCCGCTTTCCAGAGTAAGTTGAAAGGGCTTCCCAAACTTCCCCGAAAGTAACTTCCCTGTGCCATTTCTTGTAGAAGTGCGCGTCCCCTTTCTTTTCGGTGATTTCAAGAAGGGTTATGCGGCCTGAGCATGAGGAGGAGGTAACGAGTTTTGGTTTTGAGTTTATTTTGTCAAGAATCCCGAGAACTCGCTCGTCCACTTGCTTTTTCTGCATGAATTTCTCGAGCGAATCTGTTTTACCTTTCCTGAAAGAAGGCCACATGCTCCCACTTATTTCCTCTTGAACTCCCCGCATATCCGGATGAAGTTCTGGAAAATCGTGTAGTCGGTGCTCGAGCGAACTGTCTCCGGGTGGAACTGCACTCCGAATCTTGGGAGCAGCTTGTGCCTCATCACCTGTATCTTGCAGTGCTCGGAATGCGCGAGAATCTCGAATTTAGGCGGGAGCTTGATGACCTCGTCATTGTGGGTCTGCAATGCCGTGAACTTCGGCCCCATGCCTTTCAAGATGTCATCCTCATCGTCCACAATCACTTCGACTTCCCCGTATTCCGGATTCTTCGCTGCGCCTGCCTTGCCCCCGTAAACGAAGGCCATCAATTGGTGAGTGACGCAGAGGCCCATCATCGGTATCGGGGACTCTTTTATCGCTTTCCCGAGATTTGCGAATGCCCCGAGCTCCTTGTCTATCCTCTGCGGGCCCCCGCCCATCAGGAGTCCGTCAGCACCCATCTTCTCGAGCTTTTCCGTGCCTGTTTCAATGGGCATAATCTCGCTCTCCGCCCCAAGCTCGGTGAGTATCCGGTAGATGAGGTGGTTGTACTGGCCGCCAACTTCGATGACTGGAATCAGGAGCTTTGGCATTTCAATCACTCGAACTCGACAGTCGCAGGAGGTTTCGGAGTAAGCTCGTAGCCGACAATGCCCACATCCGGGCATCGGTTAAGAATCTCCTCGGCCATCTGGTTCAGCGTATCGAATGGAATCTGCGTGATGACTGCAGTCATGAAATCGCGGGTCTGTATCGAGCGGATTGCTGCGACGTGCTTTCCTCCCTTGCGGGACTTGAGAACTAGGATTACTCTGGATACATCGTCCTTGTTCCTCGAGACTATCTCGAACTGCATCTTGTTGAGGGCCTTGTAGTCGGTTGATTTCGCTTCAACCAAAACGACCTTGCCGTACCTCCTCAAGTCCCCGGTGACCCCGGTTCCCCTCGCATCGAGAACTGTTGCCTTCGCCTTCTCCCCGAGGAACTCGCTTGCCTCTTTCGAGATTTTCTCGGAGGGAGAGCTTTTCGCGTCAAGAACTGCGGCGAAATACTGCTGGGGCGGGGGAGTGAACGCGTTCATGTATTTCTCGACCACTGCGATGGATTTCCTCGTGTCCTCGAGCTTGTCCCGCCTAACTTCGCCGACAACTCTCACGAGGAGGCCGGGGCCGGGAAAAGGCTGGCGGGTATAGAATTCCTCGGGAAGCCCAAGCTCCTTTCCCACGAGCCTCACCTGGTCCTTGTAAAGTTGCAGCAGGGGCTCGACTATCTTGTAGCCGAACTCTTTCTCCGGGTCGATGCCTATCTGCTTGAGAACGTTGTGCTGGGATTTTATGCCCCCCTTGGTCTCAATCCAGTCAGGGGCGATTGTCCCCTGAATGAGAATCTTGCACTTCTCCTCGCGGACGATGTCGCCGAAGAGCTTGTAGAACGTCTCGCGGAAAATCTTCCTTTTCTCCTCGGCATCGCTGCGGCCCTCGAGGGCGGAAATGAACTTCTCTCGGGCATCCACGACCCTCAAATCAATGCCCATCTTCTCCAAGTTTTTCTTGACCCAGGCGGGCTCGTTCTCCCTCATGAAACCGGTGTCTATAAACACGGTCCTGAGGGATGAGCCGATTGCCTTGCTCACGAGGACTGCGCAAACGGTGCTGTCCACGCCGCCGGAGATGGCGCAGAGCGCCTTCTCGCCCCCTATCTCCTTGCGCATCTGCTCCTTGGATTTCTCGATGAAAGATTTAGAGTCGAACATTGGAGTTATTTGGGGAGAAAATAATAAAAGAGTTCTCTATTCGCTTTTGCGCCGGAAGAGGAGGTTAACACCGAGAAGGAAAAAAATATTAATAGGGGGGAGGTTAAGATAAGAATACTACTCAATTTAGAGGTGGGAGTCATGCAAAACGTTTCCGGGCTAAGGCAACTAGAGACAGTCCAGATTATCACCCTGGGGCTGGTGTTCGCAGTAGTTGCAGGGATAATGGCAGTTGTTCTCTGGGCAACTGGCAACTGGGGCGGGATTTGGTTCCCAATTCTGCTATCCGCAGTCATGCTTTTCATCCAGTGGTGGTTCGGCCCCGCGCTCATCAGGATGATTACGAGGGCGAAAGAGGTAAGCCAGCAGGAAGAGCCGTTCCTGCACGAGGTGATTGGGAAGCTCGCCCAGCAGGCCGGGCTCCCGAAGCCGAAAATTTATGTTGTCGAGAACCCGACCCCCAATGCATTCGCTTTCGGGAGGACCCGGGGAAGCTCGGGAATTGCAGTCCACCGGGGACTTTTGAGAATGCTCGACAGGAATGAGATTGAGGCGGTCCTTGCCCACGAGATGGGCCACATCAAGCACCGCGATGTCGCTGTGATGACGATTGCGAGCGCGCTCCCGGTAATGCTTTACTACATCGTGCTGTTCTTCGGGGCAGGGAATGACCGGGACCGCGGGTTCGGCTCAATGATTGCGGCCTTCTTCGGCGCGATGATTGCGCAGTTCCTCGGGACTCTTCTGGTGCTTTGGCTTTCGAGAAAGAGGGAATATTATGCTGATGCGTACTCCGCGTATGCAACTGGCAGGCCGGATGACCTGATGAGGGCGCTCGTGAAAATCACCTATGCCCCGAGGCCTCAGCAGGTTCCCCAGCAGGACTCCACCATGAGGGCATTTTATGTGGCCGAGCCGGAGAAGTTCACGAGCGGGGCCCGCGAGATAGCAACTGCGATTGGGAAGGGCGACGATGAGGCCCTTGCGAAAGCGATTCAGCAGGAGAAATCGAAAGGTGGGATGGAGCTTTTGATGACCCACCCGCTCACCGCGAAGAGGCTTGAGTCGCTGCTGAGGATAAAGAAGGCCAGTTAGACAAAATACGAAGCTTTATAAACGGGTTTCGGCATAATTATACCTGCTTATGCTAGAGACCGTAATTGGCTTAAAGGGGGGAGAAAATGGCAGGCAAACACATAGATTCAAGTCTTCACAAAAGGAATAACGATGAAACTAATGGAACGCCGGGTGTTTTTAGTAGAATTAGAAGCCGTGCCAAGTGGATGAGTCCGATTGCCGCGGGAATTATTTTGGTTTCGACTATCGGAGGTTGCTCATCCCAGAAAACAGAACAGAAACCCGAGCCTCCTAAAAACGTGTGTGTAACTCCTGAGAAAATGAATCTTGCGGATAAATATGAGAGACATGCGGATTCGCTTGTTGCTCAAGGGAAAGTTAGTGAAGCGCTCTTAGTCTACAAGATGATTACGGACTCTCTTGACAACCGCCCCGAAAGGGCAGCCAGAATGGATGGAAAAATGAACGAAGCCATGGCAAACCAATATGTTAAGCTCGGGGATGTGTGCATCGCCAAGGCATTTGGTTTTGGAAACTCGAATTTCCTCGCTGATGCTGAAGCGAATTTCTACGAAGCCATAAAACTTAAACCGGATTTGGCTGATAGCTCGTGTGCCAAACTTGCGGACTCATATGTAAAATTTGGAGAATTTCAAATAGCCAAGGCATTGAATCTCGGAAACTCAGATCTTCTTCTTGATGCTGAAGCCTATTTTAGAAATGCTGCAAGGTTCGACCCGAGTTCGAAACAGGAATCAGACAATAAGCTCGCGGATGCGTATTTGAAACTTGGGAAGTGGGAAGTCCAGAAAGCAGTAGCCCTTGGAAACGCGGCTCTTCTTGTTGAAGCTGAAGCATATATGACAAAAGCAGCGAGTTTCAATCCCGCTTCGGCAGATAGTTTGAAGGAAGTTGCAACAGCATATGCGAGGCTCGGGGAGTGGGACATCGGGAGAGGCCTTTCCTATAAAAATGTAGACAAATTTGATGACGCTAAAACGAATTTCAAGGAAGCTATACGGCTGGACCCGGCATTGGCTGATGGGCTGAACGCTAAACTTGTGAACGCCCATGTGCAACTCGGGGAAACTTACCTTAAAGAGGGGAAAATCGAAGATGCGAAGGCAGTTTTCGACAAAGTTGTTAATGACAACCCATCTAATGCGGACGGAGTGAGACAGCAGATTGCGGACACCTGCAAAGCTGTAGGCGACAAGCACTCGGGCGAAGGAAAACTTGGAGCTGCGAAAGCTGCCTACGAACTTGGCGATAATTACTCGCAGCCTTGCGGCGATTCAAAATAAGCTGAACGCGGGAAAACTTTTAAGGAGAAGAATCCTCTTCAAGACAAAGCTGGCAAAAGCTTGCAAAGCGGCCTTAGAAAAGAGCCGCAATGGCTTTCATGTTTAGCTAGAAGGAACCTACTTCTTGACCTTCTTGCTCTGGTCGTCCTCGTGCAGGTACATGTATCCACCGAGCGAGACTAGAGCGAGCACACCTATCGCAAGGGAGACGACGTTCATGTTAAGGGCCCAGGTCAAAACGACTAACAACGCAGACAAAAGGGCAATTCCCCCTTCGGTCTTCTGATCCAGCTCCACCATCTTTTACACCTCCCAATTCAAAGCTTAGCGGTCTTCGCGAAATCCTCGCAGAAGCGCTTTATGCCCGCATCCGTGAGCGGGTGGCCCCACATGCTCTCAAGCACCTTTGCAGGCACTGTCGCAATGTGGGCCCCGGCCTTGGCCGACTCCAGTACGTGAATCGGGTGCCGGATGCTTGCGACGATTACTTCAGTTTTAAAATCGTAGTTCTTATAAACCTGTAGGATGTCCCGGACCAGGTCCATGCCCACCTGGCCGTTGTCATCCAGGCGGCCTATGAATGGTGAAACGAAGGAAGCGCCTGCTTTTGCAGCGAGAAGCGCCTGGTTTGCGGAGAAAACAAGGGTCACGTTCGTCCTTATGCCCTTCTTCTCAAGAATCCTGACTGCCTTTATCCCCTCCTTGGTCATGGGTATCTTCACGACGACGTTCGGGGCCCATTTCGCAAATTCCTCGGCCTCTTTCAATATCTGCTCGCATGTGGTTCCGTTGCCCTCGACTGAAATCGGGCCCTTTATGAGTTTTGCGATTTCCCTTATGATTTCCTTTTGGGGTTTTCCCTCCTTCGCAACCAGTGTCGGGTTGGTTGTAACGCCATCGACAACTCCGAGCTCTGCTGCCCTCTTTATTTCTTCAACATTAGCTGTGTCGAGGAAGAATTTCATGGTTTCACCTCTTCTTTTTCGAGAACGCGCTCTTCGCGTAGCGCGCTATCCCGCTTGCATCTAGCGAGTATTCCTTGAGGAGCTGGAGCGGCTCGCCTGATTGGCAGAACTGGTCGTAAATTCCGTGGCGGATGACGGGGCATGGGCAGTCCTCCGAGAGGACCTCCGCTATAGCGCTCCCGAATCCCCCGTGGACTTGGTGCTCCTCGACAGTCATTATGAGCCCGGTCTTCTTAGCCCAACAGGCTGCTGCAACCCGGTCTATTGGTTTTATGGTGTGGAAGTTCACCACTGCACAGGAGATTCCCTCCTTCTCAAGCTGCTCTGCTGCGAGAAGGGACTCGTAAACCTGGGAACCGCAGGCGAATATCGCCATATCCTCCCCATCGCGGAGGGAGTTCGCCTGGCCTATCCTGAAGGGAGTGCCCACCGTGGTGAACAGGGGCATCTTTTCGCGCGCAGTGCGCATGTAGGAGGGATGGCCCAGCTTGGCGACTTCGAGCGTGGCTTTCCTCGCCTCCTCCAGGTCGGCGGGCACAATGACTGTCATATTCGGGAGAACCCGCGTGATTGCAATGTCCTCAAGGGCCTGGTGCGATGCGCCATCAGGGCCGACAGTGACTCCGGTGTGGGAACCGTGCAGGTGAACGGGGGCATCGTTGTAGCAAATCGAGACCCGGACTTGGTCCCAGTTCCTGCCTGGCGAGAAAACCCCGTAAGCTGAAATGAAAACTGTTTTCCCGCAGGAGGCTATGCCGGAAGCCACGCCGGCCATGTTCTGCTCGGAGACCCCGACCTGCACGAAGCGGTCGGGAAATTTCTCGGCAAACCAGTGGGTGCGGGTGCTCTCGGAAACGTCGGCAGTGAGGACCCACACATTGGGGTTCTGCTCGCCTAGCTCGACAAGGGCCTTGCCGAACCCGTCCCTGCTCGGCTTCCTGGCCGGTGGGTTTGTGATCGGGTCCACGAGATACATTTCCGGATTGATTGCCATCATCCTTCACCGTAGAATTTCCTCTCCTGCCCGAGGCTCGCGAGCGCCTGGTCGAACTCCTTGTCGCCAGGGGTCTTTCCGTGCCACTCAACTAGGAACTCCATGAACGAGACGTCCTTGCCTGGAATCGTGTGGGCTATTATCATCGTCGGCCTTTCGATGACGCGCTTGGCCTCCTCGCATGCCCGTATTATCTGGCCGATGTTGTGCCCATCAACTTCTATGACGTGCCAGCCGAATGCCCTGCACTTCTCCGCAAGGGGCTCGAGAGGGAGAACATCCTCGGTGAAGCCGTCAATCTGGATGTTGTTCCTGTCCATTATCGCAACCAGGTTGCCGAGCTTGTATTTTGCTGCGAGCATCTCCGCCTCCCAGACCTGGCCTTCGTTGTGCTCGCCGTCAGAGCAGACGCAGTAGACTTTCCAGCTCTTCCTCTCCGCTTTCCCGACTATGGCCATGCCGACTGCAATTGAAAGCCCCTGGCCCAGCGGGCCGGAGCTGTTCTCAATCCCCGGGAGCGTGCCCCTGTGGGGGTGGCCCTGGAGTCTCGAGCCGAGCTGCCTCAGGGTCAGCAGCTCCTCCTTCGGGAGGTAGCCCGCCTCTGCCATGGCTGCGTACATTACCGGGCAGACGTGACCGTTGGAGAGAACAAGCCGGTCCCGGTTGGACCAGTCCGGATTCTTCGGGTCGTGGTTCATGACGTTGAAGTAGAGGGCCGTGAAAATATCCGCAAGGCCGATGGAGCCTGCTGAATGGCCGCTCTTCGCCTTGTGGAGCATGCGCACAACGCTCTGGCGGATGTTGTTTGAGATTAGGTAGAGCTTTCGCAAGTCAGTGACTCGCTGGAAGGGCGAACCCTCCTTGGAGTCAATCTCGAGCAAAGTCTGCGTCGGTTTTTCTCCCATCATCCCTGCCCACCTTTCAGGCCCTTCATGGCTGATTCCTTTATGGATTTCACAGCAGAGCCGGGGTCGGCTGCGTTGTAGATTGCGCTTGCTGCTGCAAGCTTGTCCGCGCCTGCCTTGCTCGCTGACTGCGCAGTCGCCGGGTTTATCCCCCCGTCGACCTCGATGGCGAGGTTCGGGAACTTCTTCCTCAGGGATGCTATCTTCGACTCCACCTGGCCCATGTACTTCTGCCCATCGAACCCAGGCTCAACGGACATCACGAGAACCCTTGAAACGTCCTTGAGATACGGCTCGAGCCTCTCGAGCGGGGTGGAGGGATTTATTGCTATCCCGAGTTTCCCGCCTGAAGTTTTGACTGCCTTTTTTATCGCTTCCCAGTCCCCTATTGCTTCAACGTGAACTATGTGGAGGTGGGGGCCCTTGGTCTTGGAGATGTGGTGCTCCGGGTCCTTGACCATCCAGTGGAACTCGTAGGAGACGCTCTTCGGAAGATTGGAAAAGGATTCGATGCCAACGGTCTTGTTGGGAACGAACTTGCTGTCCATCACGTCGATGTGGACAGCAGAGACGCTATGCTCGACCCGGTTGATGTGCTCGAGCAGGTCCTCTCTGGTTTTCACAAGTATTGCGGGGATTACCTCGGTCTCCATCTAACCAACTTCTCGGCCTTAAACTAACCTGGTAACTCACAGACTCCCACACTGGAATAACAATGAATAGCAATATATAAAACGGTTCTGTTGAGTTGACGATGAATCGACTGGGAATTCAGAGTTTAACCCCTAGAATCAGTATGAACGTCTTGTTTCCGTCATCTGTCCCCTTTACAGGGATTATTGTGAAATTTTTGAACCTGAAAAACGCTGCGTAGGTCACTGAGTTGGTGCCGAACTCGTATCCAATTTGGGGCGCAACAGTGACGTTCCTGGTTGCGATGAGCGTGGGCGAGAAGCCGAGCGCAAGGTTGTTCACTCCCGCGTCATAGGAAGCATCGAAGGAGAATTGCTTTATGAAGGACAGGCGGTCTTTGAGGAGAAAAGACAAATCTCTGAGGGTGATTGAGCCTGCGAAAACCCACTTGTTCTGCCGGATGTGCTGCCCCAAATCGAACTCAGTTGCTTTTAGCTCAGCGGAGCGGATGAATCCCTCATCCCTGTGCCCTCTCTCGAAGTAATATGCGAATGCGATGTTGCCGTCAGTAATCCCCTTTTCCTTTGAGATGGTAACGGGCATTTCGCCCCTAGGAGTTTGAACTGTGAACTTGAACTCCTTAGAGTTGGCTATGAGGACTTGGCCGCCTACTGTGAAACGGTGGTTGCCGAAAATTAAGCTTAGGTTGGCAGTGGGCTTAATGAAATCCGTTCCGGGGACAACATCTGACCTCGTGGTGCCTCCAATGAGTGTTATGGTCGGTGTTAAACGGATGGCCGGGGATTTGGTTGTTGTCGTGCCCCTGGCGACTGGCTTGGTCTTGAGGGCAATAGAGAATGGGTCGAAAGAAAATATTCCCTCCCGCACTTTGTAGACGCCATCCCCAGTTATGCCCTGGACATCGGAGTTCTGCCCGTAAAGCGTTATTCCTGGTTTTCCGTTTGCACAATATAAGGGCGGGTTCCTCGCTTGGATGATTTGCGGGAGGAGAACAAGTGATGCTAGAATGGTTACAGCGGCGACTTTGAAAGAGAGGCGCATTCGCCTATGCGGCGGAAAGGCTTGGGTGCCTGATAATTTCGAGTGAAACGAAACCAGTGGTCCGGTTGAAATGAGCTGGAAAGTGGGAGAGGCCAGTTTTCGTTGCCCTGGAACGAGTAGCGCGCTTGCCAAATTAACAGCTCCTTAGAATGAGTGTTACATTAGAGCATCAAAAATTTATTAACCTACCCGAGGTAATCCTTGAGCCCTTCCACCACGCTTACCTGCGAGGCGGGGCCCGGGACGCTGTCGGAAACAATTATTTCCCTCGCACCAGCCGCCCTTATCTTGTCGAACGCATAGCCCACCAGGAGCCCGTGGACTGCGGCGCAGAGGATTCTCCTGGCGCCTCCCTTCTTGCATGCCTTGACTGCGGCAATCATCGTCTCCCCGCCGGCAATCATGTCGTCGAGAAGGATGACGTCCCTCCCGGAGACGTCGAAATCGAGCTTCTCCTCCTCAGTTACCCGGAGGATAACTTCGCCAGCCGTGTAATCGAACTTCGTCTTCTCCATCACGACCCCGCCCTCCTTCTTCACCATGTAGGCCGAACCCTTGCCCGGGGAAACGAGAATCGGGTTCTCGGCCTTCGGCCTGAGGTATTCGAGCAGTTGTGGCATCATCGTCCTGTGGTCGATGTTCAGGCCCTCGTGCACGTGCTTTCCCGGCCCGCGCTTTATGAAGTGGCAGTCGAATGTCACGAGTTCGTCCAGGCCGGCGTTGACGCTCAACCTAGATAGGAGCTTTGAAGTCAGCGCTTCCCCGCGGAGCACTTCCTTGTCCTGTCTCGCATAGGAGAGGTATGGCACAATAGCAGTGACCTTCGCAGCGACCGGTTTCACTACCCATATGGCCTGGAGCAGCTGCATTATGCGCGAGTCCTGGTTTGGGTAAATCCTATTGAGTATTACGACATGCTTCCCCGCGAGCTCGTCGAGCTGCGGCACGCGGAGGTAGCTCTCCCCGTCCTGGAACTGCTTGACGTCGAAATTCGGGGTTGCGAGGTCCGAACAGTTTGGACTAACCAGAAGATAACGCTCCATGAGAGGTTAGTTTGCGGGGAAAAATATAAAACCGTATTGAAAGCAGTTGGTTGGCTCTGCGGATAGACCGTTACTCATCTTGGGGTATGTCGCCGGCAGCTTCGGAAACGCCCTCAAAAAAACCCTTGAGACAGGCCCATATTATTTTGAACGGCCCGAGGGGAGTAACGGAAGCTGATAGACTGACCCCCGGATTTCCGTTTTCGCTTTTTAAGGAGGCTTTGACTGAGATGTCTTTATCACCTGCTGTGAGGGAGGCATACAAGGATTTTGGCGAGAACTCGTAGCCGACCGTAAATTCAGAAGGGTTGTTTGGGAATGGGTGAATGCCGCACCAGGCACCTGTGTTGGAAGGGCCTGTTTCAAAGAAAACGCCTGAAATCAGCCCGGCGGGAAAGGAAAAGGAAACTGAGTACGCTTCGTTCCTGGGCAAGACTCTTTCGTTCAGGTTGTGGAACTCCGCCCCAACAGTAGTCGACCTCAGAATGCCCTTGCCTGGCGAGGAGATGGCCAGTTCCGCCCCTGCATCGACATCCGTAACTGCTTCATCGGGCTTTGTGAAGTCGAACATCCCGTGGTTGGTCAGTTCAATTGTGTTGGCCCTTGCACCGACGCTTAGGACAGAGTTACCGAAATCAACCTTGAGCGTCCCGCCGTATCTTTTGAAAGATGTGCCTTCATCTTGGTGGGTCCCGTATCTCTCATCAGAACCAAACGAACACGTGGCCAGGGGCGAGATTTTTACTCCTGAAATCCTAAGGGTGAAAAGCCGGAGCGAGAGCCCCATCTCATCGCAAAAAAATCCCTTTTGCTTCAAATCGCTTTTTTTGCCATCCAGGTTATAGAAAAATTCGGACTTGTCTTTTATCGGGGACGACTCCGCATCAGCCCTCTTTAGCGGGAAAAACGTCGCGAGGGAAACGACAACTAGGGTAGCCGCAATCCCTGCCCTTAGAGAACCGTGTTTTTTGGTTTGCATTGCCCGAACCTGCGTGATTGGACTGCTAGGATATGGCAACAAAAAAATAAATAGTTTCTCGGCTTCTTCTGTTGGAAGGACCGGACAGTTATGTTTAAAAATAGCAATGCGCACATTATCGCCTGGTATGATTACTCGAACTGAGATTCATGGGAATAAAGTTTTGAGCTTATTCTGGAAGACCAGGGCCCATGGTCGCAGCTGTAAGAGGGGGTACCTCTTCAGCCAGGGGAAGTTTTGGGTTGGATTGACCAGGGGTACGGACACCCTGAAAAGCATTTCAAGGAGCGGAACCGTCGACGTCAGGATAAACGGCGGCTCCCAAACCTGCAGGCCCAAAGTGATTGACGATGTTGATTTCACCAGGAAGTTCCTGAAGAAGCAAGCGGAGAGGCTCGCCGGAAGGGTGCTCGGGCCCAACTCCAAGCTGATTCAGAATCTCGACAGGATGACTGCGAGGTACGTTGTAGTTGAATTAAAGCCTGTAATGGGCTAGGCAAAAACACAAACTCTCGCCCGGGCGCCGGCCCTAGGCTGAAGGATTATCGAGCCCACTTAACGAGCCGAGCGAGCATTCCATTATTTTATTCATTATATTCAGTCGCAGTAGGCGTATTTTATCGGGATGCTGCAGCCCACATATGGGCACTCTGAGCTCGCCGCTATTGCCCGGTCCGTTTGAATCAGCTCTTCAAGGCTGTCGCCGTTGGAATGGAAGATGCACTGGGACTGGGGCTCGACATCGGTGCAGCAGCCGCACCCGCAGGCGATGTAGTAGTCCCTCGGCCCGGCCTGCTTCGAGGAGCCGAAGGCCAGGATGAATATGCTGAGAAGGACTATCACCACAGCGAACCCGTATACGAAACGATTCCTCATGCCATCACACTGTTCCAAAAACAATGGGACTCATTCGAGACCCGGAGAGCCAGAACATCCCGAATGCCCGCTCCTGAGCCGACAATTCACCGCATTGTTTTGTTTCCTATTAATTTGAACAAAAGCCTTATAAATAGCCTTTGGCATTACTAAGCAAAACCCCGTATTGTGGGAGTGTGTTTATGATAGAGCGGGGAAGGATTCAGCGTCTTGTGAAGGGTTATAATAGGGTCAGTGTTGCGACCATCGGCAGCCATTCCGCCCTCGACATCTCGGAAGGCGCAAAGGGCGAGGGGCTCAGGAGCATCGTTTTGTGCCAGAGGGGAAGGGAGACCACTTACGAGAAATACTACCGGGCGAGGAAGCGGGGAAAAACGAAAGTGGGGGTCATTGATGAGATAATCATGCTCGAAAAATTCAGGGACATGGCGAAGAAAGAAACTGTTGCGAAGCTCCAGAAAGAGAATGCAGTCTTCATCCCGAACCGCTCTTTTTCAGTTTATGTGGGCTATGAAGCAATTGAGAATGAGTTTGAGGCCCCGATTTTCGGGAGCAGGAGCATGCTCAGGGCCGAGGAGAGGGACGCAAGCAAAAACCAGTATTACTTGCTCGGGAAGGCGGGCATAAGGATTCCGAAAAAATTCAAGAGCCCAAGCGAGATAGACCGTGTCGCCATCATCAAGGCACCCGAGGCTGCCCGAAGCTACGAGAGGGCGTTCTTCTTTGCATCAACCCCGCGGGAGTATGAGGAGAAATCCGGGGAAATGCTCTCGAGGGGAGTGGTGACCAGAGAGGGGCTCGAGAAAGCCGTCATCGAGGAATATGTCGTGGGGGCACAGTATAATTTCAATTATTTCTACTCGCCAGTGAACGGGGAGCTGGAATTGCTTGGGGTTGACACCCGCAGGCAGACGAACCTTGACGGCTTGCTCCGATTGCCGGCGAAAGAGCAGATGGAGGCCCTCAAGCACATCGACATGAAAACCATAGAGGTGGGCCACATTGCCTGCACCCTGAGGGAGAGCCTGCTCGAGAAAGTCTTCGAAATCGGGGAGAAGTTCGTGGGAGCGTGCAAGGAAGCCTACTCCCCGGGAATCATCGGGCCCTTTGCGCTCCAGGGGACGATTGTGCCTGATGAGAAGGGCGAGGTCCCGGTCATATTTGATGTTTCGCTCAGGGTCCCGGGTTCTCCTGGGACCAGATTTACCCCGTATACCGAGTACCTGTACGGGAAGTCGATGAGCGTCGGGAGGAGAATCGCAATCGAGCTAAGGGAAGCGAAGGAAGCGGGAATGCTCGAGAAGTGCGTTACTTGAGTTGTTTGCAATGATTGAAAAGGAAGAGATTGAACGGATATTGAAGGGGTACAAGAGGCCGAGGATTGCGACCTGCTGCTCGCACTCGAGCCTCCAGATATTCCACGGAGCGAAGCAGGAGGGGTTCGAGACCCTCGGGGTCGTCACGGACAAGAATGTCAAGTTCTACAGCTCGTTCCCCAATGCGTCTCCGGACAAGCTCATGGAAGTCCACTGGTTCTCCGACATGGTGGAGAAGGCCGAGGAGCTCGTGAAGGAGGAAGTGATACTGGTTCCCCACGGCTCGTTTGTCGAGTATCTGGGAAAGAAGCTCGATGATTTGCCCGTCCCTGTTTTCGGGAACAGGCGGTCCCTCGCCTGGGAAAGGGAAAGGGACAACATGTTCGAGTGGATGAAGAAAGCGGGCTTGGACACCCCGAAAGTGAAGAAGCGGGACTCGATAGACGGCCCGTGCATGGTGAAGTTCCCGGGGGCGAAGGGGGGGCGCGGCTACCTCATCGTGAGGGACAACGCGGAATTCGAGAAAAAGACGCAGAACGCGATGAAGAAGGGATTCATCACGGAGGAGGACCTGAAGAACTGCATGATTCAGGAGTTCCTGATAGGGGTCAGGTTCTACCCGCATTACTTCTATACTCCGCTGCACAAGAGGAATTACGCCACGAGAAACGGGAGCATCGAGCTCATGAGCATGGACAGAAGAATCGAGAGCGATGTGGATGAGATTTACCGGGCTATGGGAATCGGGATGTCGGAGGACCCGGCTTACGTGGTTGCCGGAAACGAGCCCCTCGTGATGAGGGAATCGCTTCTTCCGAAAGTGATGGAGATGGGCGAGAGCGCAGTGAATGCTGCGGAGGACCTGTTCGGCGGGATTCCCGGGCCCTTCTGCATCGAGACAATCTGCGACAGGGACTTGAAGTTCAAGGTTTTCGAGATAAGCGCAAGGATAGTTGCAGGCACAAACCTTTACCCGACTGGTTCGCAATACTCGACATTCACGTTCAAGGAGGAAATGAGCACGGGAAGAAGGATTGCGAGGGAGATTAAGCTCGCGATGAAGGGGAAGAGGCTCGCGGAAGTAGTTTATTAACTGCCCTGCTTATTTTTAGCCAGCAATTTCCTTGCTACCGGGCCCATGAAGAAGGATAAAATCGAGATTGCAAGAGCTACGCTGATAATAAACAAACCCTGATCAATGAACATGCCATAGGGCGTGCGAACTTGGACTCCTGGGAGGGAGTGAATACTTCTTAGCCCTCTGGCCGTATCAAAAAGCGCCAATGTTTCGGAGATGGGCACAGCCAGGTATGTTAGAGGGATGAGAGCACTGCAGAACCAGGCCAACTTTTTCTTCTTTTGTTTCCCGATGTTAAAACCCGCATAAAAAGAAGTAGCGGCCAGAAGAATTAAGGTAATCAAGAATATGGCCCAAAATTGGGTATCAAGGCTTCTTAGGCCCTGAAGCTTATAGTTAGAAATCGCCCTGTCCCAGAACAGGAAGGACAATGCCGCCCACGCCAAGAGGAAAACTATCCATTTGGCTTCGGCATGATTTTTTTCTTCTTCCACGACCACTTATGGCCATTGTTATTTAAAAAGTTTTAACGAAATTGCGAGGGAGATTAAGCTCGCGATGAAGGGGAAGAGGCTCGCGGAAGTAGTTTATTAGCCTTCAGTCCTCGCCTTTTGAGACTTTGACCATTGTCTCCAGGGACTTCTCAATTCCCAGTGCAACTTGGGAACGATAGTCGTCTTTTGAGATGTCCCTGTCAAGATAGGGAAAGAATATCGAAATCCTTCCGTCCATTATCTTCACGGGGCCGCCATGCTCCTCGAGCAGCTCCTCCAGGTATTCGGTGTTCCTGTCGCAGAAAGATTTGGCGAGCTGGAGATTGTCGGTCCGGAGCATGAAATTCAGGTAGATTTTTCCGGAGTTGAGCGTCTCGGCTATGAAACGCCGGATTTTCCCGAAAATCGAATAACTTATGTTCCGCCCTTTTGGAAAATGGCCTATTTCGATTTGGTAGGGCGAGGGGAAGTCAAGGGAGAGGTCTGCTCCGGACCCATCTTTTCTCTTCGCAAGCCGGTAGCTGAACCCCGAGCAGGAGCCCGAGAATGAAGAATCCGGCGACACGAGGAATTTCCTAATCCGTGGCAGTTCCTCGGACATCTCTTTTTCCATTGCCGCGCGCGCTTGGGCGCCAGGGGACACAAGCGAAGACATCGGGAAGAGCGTTGTCATGGATAGGTTGGGCGCTATATTAATAAAACTTTTAATCAAAGTAATGGAAGCAGGGCCCGTGGCGCAGCCTGGATAGCGCGGCAGCCTTCTAAGCGAATTATTAAAATAATTCACACAGAAAGCTGTAGGTCGCGGGTTCAAAACGAAATCCCTTTTCTTTGAAAAGAAAAGGTCTTTCGATGTCCCAAAAGAAAAACGACTGGGACTACCCCGAAAGAAAACCGGGGTTGTCCCGAAGAAAAACGGGTTTTCGGGTTCAAGGCCTGGAACTCGGGACTCGGGATTGGAATTCCCGTCGGGCCCGTAAAGTGAGGAGGGGGTCAGGCGCTATTCGCCTGTCGGCGAATGCGCTGCGCTTTTGGCGCAAGCCAAAATGCGCAGGAGGAGCCTGAAACTGGGGGGAGGAGACTTCCTCCCCGCGGTTCGGCGTCGGGCCCGCTATAGCTAAGGGGGTGTTCACGTGGCCGACCACGAAAAAAGGATACAGCAGATAATTTCACTTATGGAAGATCTTGTGAACGACTCCTCGATTCCGAAAAACATACGGAAGAATGTGAAGGAGGCCAGGGACAGGCTCTCCACGGATGAGAACCCTGTCGTGAAGGCAAGCTCGGCCATATACTCGCTCAGCGAGGTGAGCGAGGACATCAACATGCCGATTCACGCGAGAACCCAGATCTGGACCATACTCTCAGCCCTTGAGACCATAAGGGAGAAATAGACGAGGGGTTGCTGTGGAGCTTGAGGAGGCTCTCAAGAAGATAAACCAAGCGGACATGCTGGTTTCACCCGACGCGGTGGAGCTCCTTAAGAAGACCGAGAACCTCGGGGAGCTCGTGGGCCTGATTCTTTCCGAGAAGGATTTTCTCATCACTGCTGAGAAAATAAGCTCGCTTCTCAAGAAGGGGGAAGAGAAGAAGATACCGCTCCCTGTTGAGGTGCTGCGGAACCCGGAGTTCAAGCCTCTTGCTGCAGAATATTCCGCACGGATTTCAGTTGACAAGACAAGCGACGTGAGCGGAAAGTCGAAATGCACCGGCAGCGTCGAGGACTTCGTCTCGTATTTCAGGAGCAGGTTCGAGCAGACCGAGAGGATATTGAAGGGCCGAGTCCACAACCTGAGCAGCGCGACCACCAAGTCCCTCCCGGGATACGGCAATGGGACGAGGGTCAGGCTGTGCGGCATGGTGAACTCGAAGCGGAAGACCAAGAAGGGGAACCTGCTCCTGGAGCTCGAGGATGAGCACGGGACCGTGAAGGTTCTGGCGCTCGATGACAGGAGGGAGAAGGCCCAGTCCTGCTTCGACAAGGCGAACACGCTTTTGCTTGATGAGGTGGTCGCAGTGGACGGCAGGATTTCCGACCCGTTCCTCATTGCCGAGGACATCGTATGGCCGGAATTGCCCGTGAAGGAGCAGAAGCTGTGCGAGGAGGACCTCTGCATCGCATTCATGTCCGACATTCATTTTGGAAGCAGGTATTTCCTCGAGAAAAGCTTCGCGCACATGGCCCAGTGGCTCAACGGAGGAATCGGGAACGAAAAGAACCGGGAGACTGCTGGGAAAATAAAATATCTGCTGATAGCCGGCGATGTGGTAGATGGGATTGGCGTCTATCCAAAGCAGGAGAACGAGCTGATTGTAAAGGACGTTTATGAGCAATACTCGATGCTCTCGAAATTTCTCGAGGGGCTGCCGGACTAC
Organism: Microcaldota archaeon; assembly: GCA_041305385.1. Taxonomy (GTDB): domain Archaea; phylum Micrarchaeota; class Micrarchaeia; order Burarchaeales; family JAKAKT01; genus JAKAKT01. The sequence continues at coordinate 18,779 of JBFYLO010000069.1, forward strand.
ATAGAAGTGGTGGTCTCTCCGGGAAACCACGACGCCGTGAGAAGGGCCGAGCCACAGCCGAGGCTGTCGGAGGGGCTGATGGGCGAGGCCTGCAACTTCTCAAACGTGCATTCCATCGGCAGCCCTACCTATGTCCAGATAAACGACCTGAAAGTGCTCGTATACCATGGGACGTCCCTTGACTCGATAATCGCCACCACGGCGGGATGCGATTACCTGCACCCCGAAAGGCCCATGCTTGAGCTCATGAAGAGGAGGAACCTGAGCCCCATTTACGGGGACAACCCCATTGTTCCAGAGGAGCGGGATTACCTCGTGATTGGCGAGCCCCCTGACCTGGTCCACATGGGCCACGTTCACAAGAACGGATACATGCTTTACAGGGGCGTCTCGCTGATCAACTCAGGAACCTGGCAGGGCAGGACTGACTTCCAGGTGAAACAGGGCCATGTCCCGAGCCCCTGCATCATGCCGGTCTATGAGATGAAAACCGGAAAGACGAGGAATGTGGATTTCTCGAGCGAGGGCCAGGAATCCTGAAGGTGCGCGAATGGACAAGTATTTCGAGGAGCTGCATAGGAGGTTCGAGGCAGCCTACGCCATCGCAGGGGAGGCGCGGAAAGCCAACTGGGACCCGAGCCCTGAGGTCGAGATAATCCCGGCCCAGGACATGGCTGCGAGGGTCGAGGGAATCGTCGGGCCCAAGGGAGTCTCCGAAGAGATAAGGAAGCTGAAAGAAGAGAAATCCTCCGAGTTCGTTGCATTCGACATTGTGAAGAGCATACTGCAGGGGAACTATGGCAAGAGGGACAAGGAAGCCCTCATCGACCAAGCTGTCAGAACCGGAGTGGCGATATTGACCGAGGGAGTGCTTGTTGCGCCCACTGAGGGCATCGCAAGGATAAGGATAAACAAAAACCCGGATGGAAGCGATTACCTCTCGGTCTATTTTGCCGGCCCGATAAGGTCCGCGGGAGGGACTATCGCAGCCTTGAGCGTCGTCCTCGCGGACATAGCGAGGCTCGAGATGGGCGTATCGGCCTACAGGCCAACGCAAACCGCGCTCGAGAGGTATGTCGAGGAAGTCTACCTTTATGATGCCCGGGGGGCAAGGCTCCAGTACAAGCCCACTGAGGATGAGATACGGCAGATTGTGAGGAACTGCCCAGTCTGCATCGATGGCGACCCGACTGAGGAGTTCGAGGTTTCGGTTTACAAGAACGTGCCGGGCATGGAGACGAACAGGGTAAGGGGCGGGATTGCGCTCGTAATCGGGGAGGGGATAGCGCAGAAGGCGAGCAAAGTCCTGAAATACACGAAGAGGGTGGGGCTGAACTGGGACTGGCTCGAGAGCCTTGTGAAAATCCCAAAGAAAGAGGGGGACTCGGAGATAAAGCCGAATTCGAAATTTCTCGAGGATATAGTCGCTGGCAGGCCCATCTTCGCATATCCATCATCGAAAGGCGGCTTCAGGCTTAGGTATGGCAGGAGCAGGATGACGGGAATCGCCGCTAAGGCGGTCCACCCGGCCACCATGTATATTCTGGATGAATTCCTGGCAGTGGGAACGCAGATGAGAGTCGAGAGGCCGGGGAAGGGCTGCGTTGTCTCCCCATGCGACTCGATTGAGGGCCCGGTGGTGAAGCTCACGGATGGCAGCGTGAGGAGGGTCTCGAGTGCCGAGGAGGCCCGGAGCCTCAAAGGGCAGGTGGAGGAAGTCCTCTCCCTTGGCGACATACTCGTGACCTATGGGGATTTCAGGAAGTCGAACCACCCGCTCATGCCTTCTGGCTGGTGCGAGGAGTGGTGGGCGCTCGAGCTTGCAGCTGCTGGAGGGGGGAAGGTTGAGCATGGGAAGCTCGGGGCTGAGGAGGCATTCAAGATTTCAGAAAAGCATGGAATCCCCCTGCACCCGAAGTACACTTACCCCTGGCACGACATAAACCAGGAGCATCTGGCGCAGCTCGCCGAGTGGATTGGGACGGGAAAGCTTGATTACGACTGGTTCAGGCTCAGGGAGATGCAGATTGAGAGCTCCCCTGTGAAAAGGGTTCTCGAAGAGCTGTGCGTCCCCCATTCAGTCAGGGGCAAGTATGTTGTGATTGACCCTGACAATGCCTATGCTTTGCTCAGGTCCCTAGGGGCGCTTAAGGGAAGGGGAATCTCGCTCGAGAATTTCAAAAAGGAGTATTCGAAGGATAAGCCCGTACTCGAAATCATAGGCAGGCTCGCCGGAGTCAAGGTAACGAAGAAAGCCCCGACTTACATAGGGGCAAGGATGGGGAGGCCTGAGAAGGCCAAGGAAAGGCTCATGAAGCCAGCGCCCAATATCCTCTTCCCAGTGGGAGAGGCTGGGGGGAAGATAAGGAGCGTAATGAAGGCCTACGGGGGCTCGGGCGGCGGGCAGGAGGGAGAAATCTCCGGGGAAGTTGCAAGGCTCAGGTGCCCGTCATGCGGGAAAGTTACGGTGCTGAACCGGTGCCCCTCTTGCGGAGTCAGGACCAATCCTGAGAGGACGTGCATAAAGTGCGGGAAGAAGGGGGATGGGGATGAGTGCCCGTGCGGCTCGAAAACCTCGACCTACGACACCCGGACCTTTGACCTTAAGAAAATGTTTGATGCAGCTTCCGAGAGATGCGGAGGCTATTCCCCGAGCGACATAAAGGGCATCAGAGGAATGAGCAGCAGGTCTAAAATCCCGGAGCCTCTTGAGAAGGGAATCCTGAGGGCCAAGCATGGGGTTTTCGTTTTCAAGGATGGAACGGCGAGGTTCGATGCAACGGACATGGTACTCACGCATTTCAAGCCATCCGAGGTCAGAGTGGACCCGCAGAAGCTCAGGGAGCTAGGCTATGAGAAGGATTATAAGGGGAATGAACTGAAGTCGCCGGACCAGTTGCTCGAGCTGAAAGTGCAGGACATACTGGTTTCCGAGAGCGGGGCGGATTACCTGATGGGGGTTGCTGCATTTATCGATGACTTGCTACTTTACCTCTACAAACTCCCGCCGTTTTACAATATCAAGAGCCGGGAGGACATCGTCGGCCAGCTCATCGTCGGGCTTTCCCCGCACACCTCGTGCGGTGTCCTGGGCAGGATTGCCGGGTTCACCAAGGCCAGGGTCGGGTTCGCCCACCCCTATTTCCATTCAGCTAAACGGCGTAATTGTGATGGCGATGAGGACAGCATCATGCTGCTCATGGACGCCCTGCTGAACTTCTCCCGCGATTTCCTCCCGGAGAGCAGGGGGAGCACCATGGACGCATCCATAGTTCTTTCGACTTCCATTGACCCGAGGGAGATTGACGACGAGGTGCACGCCATGGAGGCGTGCTACGATTATCCTCTCGAGCTTTATAGGAAGTCCCTCGAGCTCGCGAACCCTGGGGAGATAAAACTCCCGAGGGTGGCGGACAGGCTCGGGAAGCCTGAGCAATACGGGGGGATTCCGTTCACCCACGATTCGAGTTGCATAGATGACGCGCCCCTCAAGACCACCTATGTGGAGCTCAAGAGCATGCGGGAGAAGATAGACGCGCAGTTCGGGTTGACAGCGAAATTGAGGGCCGTCGACAATAGGGATGCCGCGGAGCGGGTGATTCTCAGCCATTTCCTCCCGGACCTCTATGGGAATTTGCGCTCGTTCTCAAGGCAGGAGTTCCGCTGCGTCTCGTGCAATATGAAGTACAGGAGAGTCCCGCTGAGGGGCAAGTGCACGCGGTGCGGCGAGAGGTTGCTGTTAACAATTAATAAGGGCGGGATAGAGAAGTATCTGAAGATATCACAGGAGATTGCCGAGAGATATGACTTGCCCAGGTATCTGAAGCAGCGGCTCGCTCTGCTCGAGGAGGAGATAAGCTCGGTGTTCGAGGATGAGACGAGCAAGCAGTATAATTTGGCGCAGTTCATGTAGGATGAGATTATGGGACGTATGCTCGACTACCTTGTTGATATAATGTTTCTCGCAGGGCTGCCGCTCCTGATTCCGGTTATTTATTCCTTTTACATGGAAGAGTCCTACGAGCCCATGCTCGTGGCGGTCCTGATACTGATACTCCCGGGAATCCCGAGATTCGTGGGGAGGTTTCTCTCGGGGTTGGGCAGATGGGCCAGGAGAATCATTTTTGGGCCGGTATCGTTTTCCTGGAAGCTCAAAACCATATTGGAGTTTGAATTGGAGGATGAACGGAAGAAGGGAGAGGGGCTTTCCCAATCCGACGCCCTCGCGCTCGCTGCAATCAGCTGGGTCGTCATGCCAATGATAACGAGCATCCCGTACCTGTTTTATGGCTTCCCGCTGCAGAACTCGATTTTTGAGAGCATGAGCGGGTGGACAGCGACCGGGCTCAGCACCATCAACGAGCCGGAATTGCTGCCCAGCGGCATGGTGCTCTTCAGGAGCTTCACCCAGTGGATAGGCGGGACGGGCATAGTGCTCTTTGCACTGTTGGTGATATCCTCCCCTGCTGCCGGCAGGCTTTTCTTTGCCGAGGGGAGGGAGAGCATAACTCTCGGGGCAAGAAACACCGTGAAAATGATATGGCTCATTTATGTGTTTTTCACTCTTCTCGGAGTAACGCTCTTCGCGCTCTCAGGATTCGACGGCCTTAGCTCGCTGAACATGACCATGACTGCCGTCTCCACCGGGGGGTTCCTGCCGAACTCGATGTTCGTGTTCAATGACTTGCAGAAGGGGATATTCGTATTCCTCATGATTGCCGGGGCGACGAGCTTCGCATTGCATTTCAAGCTGGGCGGAGGGCAGTTCAGGGAGCTGCTCAGGAATACCGAATTCAGGATGATGATTTTCCTCATATTGCTCTTTGCCGCTTTTCTGGTGCTGACCACCGGGGACACCCCGGTTGACGCGATATTCGATGTGACTGCAGCCATATCCGGGGCCGGATTCACCATAAGGGACATGTCGGTTTTCAGCGACCTCGCGAAGTATGTGCTGATACTGCTCATGGTCTCTGGGGCCTGCTCAGGCTCAACGACCGGGGCGATAAAGCTCTGGAGGATATTTGCGCTTTTTAAGACTCTCGGGAACAATGTCCGGAGGGTTTTTCTCCCAGAGGGCGCAGTGCAGGTGATAAAGATAAACGGGAAGGCGCTCACCAATGCCCAGATAGTCGAGAGCGGGACTTTCATATTCATGTACATGTTCGTGCTGCTCGCAGGAGCCGGGTTGATTATGGCGGATGGGTTGAAGGGCATGGACGCCCTGTTCATTTCAGCATCGGCTTTCGGAAACGTGGGCCTGGCCACCATGAACGTTGGGTCACTGCCAGTAATGACAAAGGGAGTACTAGTAATTTTTATGTACTTGGGAAGAATAGAGATATTGCCGAGCTTGGTCATGTTGAATTATTTGAGAAGGTGAAATCATGAGGATAATCATTTTTGGTGCAGGAAGGGTCGGGATGAATCTTTTGCGGATATTGCAGCAGAGCGGAAACGAGATAGTCCTCGTTGACAGGAACAAGGACAAGTGCGAGGGGCTCGCCTCCGAGTATGGCAACGTTCTGATAATATGCAGGGACTGCACTGAACCCGAGGCGCTCGAGGAGCTAAGACTGAAGGAGGCGGACTACGTCTTTGCCATAACCGGGGAGGAGGAGACCAACTTCCTTGTGAGCATGTTCGCAAAAAATGCAGGGGCCAGGCACGTGGTTGCGAGGTGCGAGTCGATGAAGCACTCGCTCATGATGGAAAAGCTGGGAATGGACGCACTGGTCCCGGAGATAACGCTTGCCCAGGAGCTTGCCAACAGGGTGCTGAACCCGACGATATTCAAGATGCTTTCCCCTGAACAGGCGAACCTCGACCTTTATGAGGCCAACATACCGGACAACATTAAGGGCAAGAAGGTCAGCGATGTGTTCAAGAACAAGGACGTGACACTTCTCGCGCTCTATGACGGGGAGAAGTTTACGCTGCCGCACTCGGATGACAAGATAATAGGAAAGAAGGCGATTGTCGTCAGCACAGGCGGAAGGAAGAAAGTGTGGTGAGATGGGAAAGGAAATAATCGAAGGAAGAGAGCTTTCGAAAGAGGAACTAAAGAAAATAAAACGCGAGGGACTCGTCCGCGCATTGCCCGCCGTGGTTTTTCTTATTTTGCTCCTTTTTGTAGGAGTATGGATGCTGGCGAGTAACTTATCTGATGGGAATTACAGCGGTAGACCTGTATTAATTACTTTAGTCGCGTTAGTTGGTTTTGTGATTTGTGTTATAGTTTATTTTATGAAATCTGCTCGGGGACCTAGAAAAGCAAACTAGAGTGTCGTCTTGTTTGATTCGACGGCTTTCTCAATGTAGCGGGCCAGTTCGCCAGTCTCTACCCGCTCCTGCTTCCCATCATCCCTGAACCGGACAGTTACGGTCTCGAGTTTGAGCGTGTCGTAATCAATGGTAATGCAGAAAGGAATCCCAATCTCATCGGCCCTCGCGTATCGCTTCCCGATGCTCCCGCTCTCATCGTAGAGGACATCGAGGCCTTTCTTCCTGAGCTTTTCCGCAATCTCCTGCCCCTTCTCGCTCATCCCGTCCTTCTTCATGAGCGGGAGAATCGCGACATCGTAGGGCGCAATCTTTGTGGGAAGTGCGAGCCAGTCCCACTCCCGCTCCGGGTTTTTTCTGTAAGAACTCTCGAGGATGCTCCAGAACAACCTCTCAAGGCCGAAGGAGGGCTCGATAACGTGGGGGATGAGCTTTTTCTTTTCAATCTCCAGGAAAACTGACAAATCCTTCTTGCTCGTGTCCGCATGGCTCTTCAAATCGAAATCAGTCCTGTAGGCAATGCCCACTGTCTCCTGCCATCCGTAGGAGAGTTTTACTTCGATGTCGAAATTCGCCTTTGAATAGTGCGGCATCTCGTCTTCCCTCATCTGCCTGAATCTCAAAGAGTCAAATGAAATTCCCATCTCCTCATAAAAGAGCTGTGTGAGAGCCAGGTAATAGGCGAAAATCTGGTTTGGGAGAATTCCCTTTGAGAGCGCTTCCCCAACAGTCATCTCGACCGATTTCTCGGTTCCCTCAGCCTGAGCATCCCGTAGGTATAACCTCACTTTCACTCCTTTCAGTTTCTCGAACTTCGCGTGGTTCCCTTTTTCCGGGTCGAAGAAATATTCAAGCTCCATCTGGGAAAACTCGCGCAAGCGGATGAGCCCCTGCCTGGGGGAGATTTCGTTCCTGAAGGACTTTCCTATTTGCGCAATGCCTAGCGGGAGTTTCGAGCCAGCATAACGGAAAATCCTCGAAAATATGAGGAATATCCCCTGGGCTGTTTCCGGGCGGGTATAAGCAGGATTGCCTTCGGAAGCGCCGATGTTGGTGCTGAACATCAGGTTGAATGGTTTCGCGTGGGAGAGCTTTCCTCCGCACTCGGGGCAGGCGATTTTCAGCTCCTCCATTACTTTGTCCATGTCCTCCATTTTCATCGATTGGGTTCCCAGCTTGCCCTTGTCTTGGATTAGGTGGTCTGCCCTGAACTGCTTCTTGCACTTCGAGCATTCGACAAGAGGGTCGGCAAAATGCCCCACGTGGCCGCTCGCCTTTAGAACGATTTCCGGGAGGATGAGAGCAGTCTCGACCTCGTGGTTTCCCTCGTTGGTTATGAAAACCCGTCTCCATTCATTCAAAATCTTTCTCCTGATTGCCGCTCCCACCGGGCCGTAATCGTAGAACCCTGCAGTGGGCAGATAAATTTCATTCGATGGGACGAAGATTGCCCTCTTGAGCGCAATCTCGTAAATCCTCTCGTGAAGCTCTGGCATGAGGAGATTTTCGGGGTGAGATTTTTAACCTGATTGGTGGGCTATTCCTCGGCATTCTTCCAAAGCATTTCGAAGTATTTCCTGTAGTTCTGGATGTTCCCCCTGTTCTCGACAACAAATCCAGCACGAGAACCAGATACACGAGGCGAAGAGAAATCTGGTGGTCATGAACCGGTAGGGCTCGGATTTCGAGTTCGATGTCCATGTAAAAGGTTTGGGCGGGCTGCTCGAGATTATGGACGAGACCAGAAGGAAGTTCGGGAAGACGATAAAACAATACGAGTATTACAACATGCTCAAGATGCACAAGACCGAGTATATCCCGGCTCTTCCGCTCTAATTCGAAACCTTTATTATTCTTGGTAAGGAAAGTGAATGCATGGACTTCCTTGAGAAAGCAAAAGCGGGCATGAAAAAAGAGATGGCGAAGAGGGATAGGCTGCTCACCCACGTAGTTGGGGCCATTGACGACAACAACAAGGCCGCGAACCTGCTTTTCGAGAGGCTTTCCGAATGGTATGGGCTTTATTTCCCCGAGCTGCGGGTGAGCGAGCCCAAGAAATACTGCCAGATTGTGCTCGAGCTCGACAGGGACAATCCCGATTTCGGCGTTTTGATTAAGCACTTGGGGAAGGACAAGGCGGGTTTCTTCAGCGAGAAGGCGAAGGGAACGCTCGGAATGGACCTGAAGCCCGAGGACCTCGAGGCCCTGAAGGAGATGGCCAAGAAGATTCTCGAGCTCCACGAGCTCAGGGAGAATCTGGAGGGATACCAGGAGATGCTCGTGAAGGAGACGTGCCCGAACGTTTCCTATGTTGCGGAGCCGGCGCTTGCGGCCAAACTGGTCGCGAAGGCGGGAAGCGTCGAGAGGCTCGCGAGGATGCCTGCAAGCACAGTCCAGGTCCTTGGGGCTGAAAAGGCGCTGTTCAAGCACCTGAAGAAGCACTCGAAGCCCCCGAAGCACGGGCTCATATTCCAGCATTCCTACATCAGCATGGCACCGAAGAAACAGCGGGGCAAGATATCGAGAGCGCTGGCGACGAAGATTTCCATTGCTGCGAAAGCTGACGCCTACACCGGTCGCTTCATCGCGGAGAAGCTGAAAGCTGACTTCCAGAAAAGGGTGGACGCGATAAGGGCAACGAAGGTGCCTTAGGATGGACATACTGGTTTTGAGCGACATACATGATAGCGAAGAGGCTCTGGATAGGGTGAGAGTGCTCGCTTCGAAGAGGAAGTTCGATGCCCTGTTCATAGCCGGGGACATAAGCAACTCCGGTTCAGTGGAATTTGTGAAGGAATTAATCGCGCCTTTCGAAAACATTTATGCGGTCCCGGGGAATATGGACAGGCCGCCGGTTGTCGGGCTTCTCAAAGAAAACGGCATTAGCGTTCACAACAAGAAGAGGAAGCTCGGGAAGTTCGAGGTGGCTGGTTTCGGTGGAAGCAACCAGACTTCCAGGAATATGCCGTTCACATTTACGGACCAGGAAATGGGCGAGGCCCTCGGGAAACTGGAAATCGGGAGAAAGACGATTCTCTTGACCCACATGCCCCCGAGAGGATGCTATGACTTGGTGGACGGGGAGAACCTGGGGAGCGCTGCCATAAGGAAAATAATCGAAGACAAAATGCCGTTCATGAGCATCTCGGGCCACATCCACGAGCACGAGGGCGAGCAGATGCTTGGGGATACGATTGTGGTGAGCGTTGGGGCGGCGAAAAATCTGAGGGCCGGGATAATCAAGGTTGAGAAGGGAGAAGTTGAAGTGGATTTCATCAACCTCTAGGTTTAAAAAAGCGGATTTAAATAGAAGGTATGGGATAATATTGGCGGTGGTTTGAATGGCAGGTGACGGCGGCCCCCAAGTGATGAAAAGGAAGGATGCTGTGAAGGAAATGACGCCTGAACAGCAGATAACTAAGGTTTCAAATGAAGTGGCTAATTTAACGAATGTGTGGGGAAAGACCGCCACTGTAGAAGCAACGCAGCTTCCCAATTTAGTGGTTTCAAAAGGAACTTTAAACAGTGAAGTTTACGGAAATCTCATTTCCATTTTGGGCACTAAAAACAGGGAGACCGAAACTTCGAAGCTAATGGAACTTTTGAAAAATAAGGAATTTGCTTAGGTGCAGATATGAACGATGAGAGCAAGGCGAAGATTCGCGAAATTGTTGAGAGCAGGCTTCTCGAAATTTATGAGTCCCTCATGGACCTCAGGGAGCGGGTTGACAAAAAAAGCGAAGCTTATAAGGAAGCGACCAGGAGCATGGACGAGATTGCGAAAACGGTGGACATAAAAAGGATAAGGCAGCGGGAAGTCCGCGTGGATTCGAACGCCCTGAAGTTCGATGCAGGAAAATTGACGGGGAAGCTGATTCTCTCGGACAACGAAAGGGTCTATGAGCTCGAGATAACTGAGAACGACATAAAAGACTGCAAGGTAAAGGAAGGCGGGTTCAAGCAGCTCGAGTGGATTGTGACCCAGCTCGAGACGAGCAAGAAGGACATGAAGCCTAAGAAGGCCTAGTTCTCATGTTTTGCCTGCTGCCTGGCGGAAGAATCATCATGAACATGAAACCGACTGCCCTAGGTTAACGGCCCCCAGAAAAACTGTTCCGACTGGGGTGACCATTTTTCCGAGCATTTGAAGGCTGGCTTTTTCCAATGCCCGGGCAGTGGTAAAGTGCTTCCTGAAAGCGATTTCATCGAGAGGTATCACATAGACTGTTGCCTTTGTGGAAATCGCTCTATTATGAACTGCCAAAGCCCCTGCCATGCTTGGATTATGGCGAACGTTCTTTTTATCCTTATCATTAACACCGAGAAGCGGGCTTCCCCTGCGGTTCCAATTTTTGCCCCAAGGCAAAAATGGACCATTTGTGCTTTAGCACAAATTGGTCGGCACTGGAAACCTACCCCTTCCCGAGGTTTAAAAAGAGCCAAAACGCAGCCTCTTTCACGAGGTGTTGCGCATGAAAATAGACGTATCGGGATTGAACATGGGCGAAGTGAACGAGATTGCTGAGCGGCTCGGAAGGCTGAACATTCACACTTGTTTTTCGATAATGGGAGGAAGGGCAATGCTGGTGGCTGCGAGCGCACCAGTTGCCCGAAAGGAAGAGACAGAAATGATCGCTTGGTAAAAAGGCGAGAAAAAGTTAACCCCACGGACAAAAAGTTCCGCCGGGGGGAATCCGGAGGACCCTGAAACTGAAGGGGGCTCCGCCCCCCTGCGGTTCGGATCGCCTCGGGCGGTTGGGCTCTTCGGAAAACGGCCCCGGTTCAAGACTGGGGACCCCGGAACAATTCCCAACCGCCCACCTCTCTTTCTCTGAATTACTTCTCCGATTGGAATTTCTCCAAATCCGCGAGCACTTCCTTTGCGTGAATCGCGGTTGGTCAGGAAGAGTCGTTAGCGGGGGGGTATCAGGATGAACCCTCAAACTGAAGGGGGCGCTCCCCCTGCGGTTTAGGGAAAGGTATTTAAAATAAATAGCCTAGATTATAACCCGCGTATTCGATGACCGAAAGCGAGAGGTGTTTCTAGATGAAGAGTTACGTGAAGTTTGAGACTCCCAAGGAGCTCTCAGAGAAGGCTTATCAGGCTGTCCAAATTGCAAAAGATACCGGCAGGGTTAGGAAAGGCACCAACGAAGCCACCAAGGCGATTGAGAAGGGCGAATCGATGCTCGTTGTCATTGCCGAGGACGTTGACCCTGAAGAGGTGGTAATGCACCTCCCGATCCTTTGCGACGAGAAGAGGGCTGCTTATGTTTATGTCCCCTCAAAGAAGGATCTCGGCAAGAGCGCCGGCCTTGAGGTCGGCTGCGCTGCAATAGCCATAGAGAAGGCGGGCAATGCAGGCGAGATTATCGAGGAGATAGTCAAGAGGCTCGGCAAGAAGCCAGGAAAGGAAGAGGAGAAGAAGGAGGAGAAGGCTGAGAAAGTGGAGAAGCCTGAGGAGAAAAAGCCCAGGAAGAGGAAGAAGAAAGAGGAAGGCGAAGCCAAGCCTGCAGAGGAGAAAAAGGAGCAATAGGTGAATTCAGATGGCTGAACAGGTTGGCGTGACTGCCGAAGTAGTCGAAGTGATTGGGAAGACCGGGATTTACGGCGAGGTCTACCAGGGAATGTGCAAGGTGCTCGAGGGCAAGGACAAGGGCCGGGTGATAAGGAGAAACATAAAAGGGCCGGTCAAAAGGGGAGACAAAGTAATACTGCTCGAGACCGAAAGGGAAGCCAAGACCATAAAGGCCAGATAGCGGGGTTTTGTGAATGAAATGCTCGTTCTGCTCTGCAGAAATCGAAAGGGGGACTGGGATGATGTACGTCAAGAAGGACGGGACAACCCAGTACTACTGCTCCCGCAAGTGCAAGAAGCAGGTCCTCCTGCTCAAGAGAAAGCCGAGGCTCACCAAGTGGGTCTACAAGCCAGCTAAGAAGAAAGCCTAGGCGTTATCAACTGCGGACAGACCTTTTCGACTCGGGGGGGAGATCCATGGAGAGGACTTTCGCGATACTAAAGCCCGACTGTGTGGAGGGCAGGAAGTGCGAGGAAGTGCTGCAGATGATTCTGGACGATGGGTTCAGGGTCCTGGCAGCAAAGCCCGCAAAGCTCGAGGCGAAAATCCTTGACGAGCACTACGCCCACCTCGCCCAGAAGCCGTTCTTCCCAAACATAATCTCATACATGATTAGGTCGAAGGTCCTCCTGCTTTTGCTCGAGAGGGAGAATGCTGTTTCCGAGCTGAGGAGGCTCTGCGGTCCAACTGACTCGAACGAGGCGAGGAACGCGGCTCCAGAGTCCATAAGGGCGAAGTTCGGGAAGGACAAGAGCGAGAACATCATTCATGCTTCAGACTCGCCGGAGACTGCAAATGCTGAGGTAAACAGGTTTTTTTCTAAAAAAGAGGTAGACAAAGCTAAGAAGGCGCTTTCTTTCGAAGAACTGAAGGGGCTTGTCGCGAAGCTTTACGGGTGATCCCACGCTCTTAACCAAAGAAAAAATAAAAGAGATGGGGCTTGTCAGCGAGTTTATATCAGAAATTCAGTTCCAGCCCTGCGGGGTGGACTTGAGCCTGAGGGAAGTTTATTCGCTTGAGAGCGAGGGAACTATTGACTTTGACAATTCCGAGAGGAAGCTTTCTGTGACTAAGAAAATCGAGTTCTCCGGGGACTGGGTGAAGCTGAGGAAGGGGGCTTACAAAGTTGTTTATAATGAGGTCGTGAGCATTCCCGAGGATTGCGCTGCATTCGGTTATCCGAGGAGTTCGCTCCTGAGATGCGGTGCGGATATCCACTGTGCTGTCTGGGACCCCGGCTATAAGGGCAGGAGCGAATCGCTCCTCATTGTTTCCAACGAGAAGGGGCTGAGGCTTAAAAAGAATGCGCGGCTCATCCAACTGGTATTCGTAAGGCTCGAAGGAAAAGCGAAGAGCCTTTATTCGGGAAAGTACAAAGGCGAAAACCTATGATACGCCAACCGATTGTCGCAGTTCTGGGTCATGTCGACCATGGGAAGACTTCGATACTGGATGCCATAAGGAAAACCAGCGTCCAGAAGAGGGAGAGCGGCGGGATAACCCAGCACATCGGGGCGAGCGAGGTCCCTGCTGAGGCGATAAACGAGATTTGCGGGCCTATTCTCAAGAGTCTGAAAATCGATGTGAAGATTCCTGGTCTTCTCTTCATTGACACCCCTGGGCACGAGGCGTTTACTAACTTGAGGAGGAGAGGGGGGAGCATCGCAGACATTGCCGTCCTTGTTATCGATATAATGCAGGGGTTCCAGCCCCAGACTCTCGAAGCGTTCGATATCCTCAGGGAGTACAAGACCCCGTTCATAATCGCTGCCAATAAAATCGACATGATTGACAGGTGGAAGAGCAAGCCCGGGCCTCTGGCCAAGGCGATTTCCGAGCAATCCCCGGATACCGAGGCGCGGTTCGAGGAGAAGATGTACTGGCTTGTGGGAAGGCTTAACGACATGGGGGTCGCTTCCGAGAGGTTTGACAGGATTACGGATTTCACGAAGCAGGTTGTGATTGTTCCCACGAGCGCGAGAACTGGCGAGGGCATCCCGGAGATGCTCATGTTCCTCACTGGATTGTCGCAGAGGTATCTCGAGGGGAGGCTCGAAATCGACCCATCCGAGCCTGGCAAGGGAACCGTGCTCGAGGTGAAGGAGGAGAAGGGGCTCGGGAAAACCATTGACGTGATACTTTACGATGGGTGCCTGAAGAAAAACGATGTTGTTGTTTTTGGAACGCAGGACGGAGCTGCTTCGACTAAGGTTCGAGCTTTACTAAAACCGAAGCCTCTCGACGAGATAAGGGACCCGAGGGAGAAATTCAGCTACGTTGATTCGGTTTATGCTGCTGCCGGGGTGAAGATATTTGCACCGGAGCTGGGAAAGGCAATAGCCGGATCCTCCCTGCTGGTCTCAAGGGGAAATGAGCAGGAGCTCATGGATTCGATAAAACGGGAGATTTCCGAGATAATGGTGAAGGACGGCGGACAGGGGATAATTCTCAAGTCCGATACAATCGGCTCGCTCGAGGCACTTACCAAGATGCTTTCTGCTGCCGGGATAAGGCTGAGAGAAGCGGGAATCGGGAATGTGACCAAGAGGGACGTGGTTGAGGCGGATACGGTCAAGGCAAACGAGAAATACCTCGGAGTGATTCTGGCTTTCAATGTCGCCGAAAACGAGGATGCGGAAAAGGAAAAGGCAAGAAGCAATGTCCCGATTATCCATGACGATGTAATCTACAGGCTCATAGAGAAATACCAGGAATGGAAAAAGGCGGAGATGGAGGCCGAAAGGAGTGCCGCATTCACGAACCTGGTGCTCCCCGGGCAGATAAAAGTGCTGCCTGGCTGCTGCTTCAGGGCGAGCAAACCGATGATTTGCGGGGTGGAAGTGGTTGCCGGAAGAATCAAGCCCGATTATAAGATGATTGACAAGACTGGAAAAATCATTGGAAGAATCAAGACAATACAGCAAGAGAAGGAGAGCTTGAAGGAAGCCACTGCTGGAATGCAAATTGCAATCTCGATGGAGGAGCCTACCTTTGACAGACAGGTATGCTACAAGGATGAAATGTATGTCCTCGTGCCAAAGGACCACATCAATCTGCTTCTCGATAAATACAAGGAGCATCTGACTCCGGAAGAGCTGGCGCTGTTGCAAAAAATGAGGGAAATCAGGGCTGCGCTTTGAGCCCTGATTCAACTTACCAAGTCGCCGTTCACGTTGCACATGCCGCACTTGGCGCATCCTCCTTTGGATTTTCCAGTCAGGTCTTTTATCTTGCCCCCGAATTCCCCGGCGATTAGCCACATTCTGCCAAGGAACAGCTTGAACCTCTCGATGTTCTGCTCAAGAGTCGTTTCCCGGTCTGAGAAGCCGTCCCTCACCCTCGAGCCCCTCACTGCCCTGCTTATGAGGAGTTCGGGGATTACGCCCATGTCGAGCATTCTCTGTATCACGCTCCTGACCTCGGACAGGAATTCCCGCTCTAGGTAGTAGTTGGTCTGGAGGACGCTCGAGACATCGAAACCCTCCTTTTTCAGACGCTCAAATGTCCTGAAGTATGTCTCGCTGTCTGGTTTCGCAGGACAGAGGAGTTTTCTCGCATCGTCATTGGCCATCTCCATGTTCACTTGGAAAGTGTCAATTTTCCCTTTTAGTGAACCCAGGTCGCCTTGCAATGAATACGGCCAGACTTCTGCTGAGACCGAAACGCCCGCGTCCCATTTCTTTATTTCCGAAGCGCAGGCTTCGATTGCCAAAAGCTCTTTTCCAGAAGGCATCTGGCCCGTGTTGAGCGAGACGGAGAAGACCGACAGCCCGATTCGCTTTATCGCCTTTAGCTCCTCGACAATCACTTTTGGGTCGACTGGGACCTTTCCATTTGTCCCGCCCACTGTGCAGAACTCGCAGGGAGCATTGTTGTCGAAATTGGCGCAGCCTGCAAAGACCATCGCCCCGATTGCCCCCCGGAGAGTGGGCAGGATGTTGCTGATTCCCAGATTGGAAACATCTATCGTTGGGACCTCCACCTGCCATCTCTCGCCGCTCAGCCTGTCGGCAATCATCTGCCCATCGAAAACGAAGGGGCTGACCCCTGCCTTCGGCATGTTGAACTGGCTGGGAACCCGCACATAGACTCCTTCAACTGTCAGGTTCCTCGCGCCGCTGAAACCAGCCCGCTTGAGCCCCACCGGGTTGAGCGGGTCCCGTCCGTCCGTCTTGTCCTGCATCCCGAAGAAGAGCAGCATCGCCTTCTCGGGCCTCTGGAAGACCTGACGCGTAGTGGCCCTAACGATTGGCCATTCTCTCTCGCTTCTGGAAGTGAAGAGAACCCCTTACCATCACATTGTCCATATTCCACACCTCTCGTTTTTTAGTTGAAACTCTAACTTGGAAAAACAAACAACTCAAGCTTTAGTTCGAAACAAAACTAGCGATGGCTATGAATGTAGCCGGGTGGCGAAACAATGATTTCCCACATTTTTCCCATAAGGGGATATTTATGGGTATGGGGGTTTATAATGGTAACGGTTGGGACAAGAAACTAGAGCTTCTCAATCCTGACCTTCCTCGCGAGCCTTTCCCTCAAAAGGAGCTTCTCAATCTCCCCGGGCCTCTTCCTGCACTTCGAGATGTCGACGATTGCATTCCACTCCGCGGAGCGGCCCCGCTCCTGGGCTGTTGACTCGCTCCTGATTAAGTCGATGCGCTCCGACGCGAGAATTCCGAGGATTCTTGCGAGGGTTCCTGGCGCATCGCCCATGGCCAGCTCGATTTTCGCGAGTTCGTCCACGTCGGAAGCGAAGGGGAGAATCAGGAGCAGGTTATTTTTTTCATCGAGCCTGAGGAGGATGTTGCTGCCCTCTTTCAATCCGAGCGCTTCCCTGAACGAGGCGGGGATTATCACCCTCCCCCGTTCATCGAGCTTTGCAAGAGTCCCTTTGGTCATTTTACTCAGCATAGAGTAGGGGGGCAAAATATTTAAAAGGGAAGACCGATTAATAGACACGACCAGTTTAGAAGTGGGTGATGGATTGCTAGAGGGACTCATCAGGTGGTTTAACTCGCTATTCGGCAAGAAGAAAACTGTCAGCCTCGGGCTCTACGGCTCCCCGAACACGGGAAAGACTACCCTTGCTAACAAGATTTCTATGGACTGGCTTGGGGAGCCCATGGGGGTTGTCTCCGAGGTGCCCCACGAGACGAGGGAAGTCACGAAGAAAGAGAAAATCCTAGTCGAATCCGACGGGAGGAAGCTGAACATGAACCTCCTTGACATGCCGGGAATCGCTTCCAAGGTGGATTACCGGGAGTTTGTTTCCTACGGGATGACTCCCAAGGAAGCAAAGGGCAGGGCGAAGGAAGCGACCAAGGGAATCATCGAGGCGATAAAGTGGCTCGAGCATGTTGATGCGGCCCTCGTGGTGATGGATTCGAGCGAGGACCCGTATACGCAGGTTAACCTGACAATCCTGGGAAACCTCGAGGCGAAGAGAATCCCCGTCATACTAGTTGCGAACAAGGTCGACAGGAAGGACGCCAAGCCCGGCAGAATCAGGGAGGCGTTCCCGCAGTATTCACTGGTAGAGGTCTCGGCTCTCACGGGGCACAACATGGATGCGCTCTATGAGACGATAACCACGAAGCTCGGGTGAATTGAAAATGACTTTACAAATTGAGTTCATTTCCTCTGCTGCCCTGAAGCCGATGAACGAGCGGGGGAAGATGAGCTACATCCTCAAGAGCGTCAAGAAGAACAAGATTGTGGTGCTCGATGGAATGCTCTCGCCTGCCGAGGAGAAGAACCTCATCCAGGAGACGATGAAAAGCATCGACAACCAGTTCCCGGGAATCGAGATATCGATTCTTGGAAAGAACGAGGATGACTTGAGGGTGAAGCTTATAAAGTTCCTCGGGGGGACGGTGGGCGGGATGACTGTCATCGGGCCTTCGAAGCTTGTTAAGGAGATAAAGAAGGACCCGAACAGGCTGAACCTATTCGCCAGCTCCGGTGACTGAATGCCGCACAAGTGCGTCAGGTGCAACAAAATCTACCAGGACGGGGACCACGCGCTCAGCGAGGGCTGCGGATGCGGGGCGAAGGTATTCATATTCACGAACAGCGGGGACCTCGATTCGGTCGAGGACATCAGGTGGATTGAGGAGGAGCTCGCAGGGATAGTGAAAAAGACACAAGCCCCGGTTTCCCTCGAGGTTGAGAATGTCCGGGTCTTGCAGAACGGGATATTTGAGATAGACATAAGCTCGCTGGCGAAGAACCCGGTTGTCGTGAAGGACAGCGAGGGAGTTTATTACCTGAGGCTCCCGAGGCCTAAGAAATAGACGGATGGACTGGGTCTACAAAGCGTGCATCGGTTAATATCGGATTTCTGGTCTTTTTATTTATCCGATAGATAATAGACTAAAATGCACTAAAAAACTTAATATCGGATAGAAATATTTATAAACTATCCGATATATAACCTAACTATGGCAATCGATGAAGCAATATACTCGCGAATACTTGAGAAGAAGAACGCATTGGACAAGCTCCGGCCATTTGGCAAAGGAGCGCTGGCAAAGTTGCAGGAAACGTTCAGGGTTGACCTTACTTACAACTCAAACGCGATAGAAGGCAACTCGCTCTCGCTGAGCGAGACTAAGCTCGTCTTGGAGGAGGGCATAACTGTTGGTGGCAAAAGCATGAAGGAGCACCTCGAGGTGACAAACCACAGCAAGGCGATAGACTTTGTGGAATCGCTCGCGAGCAAATCCTCCATAGAAGAGATGGATGTCCTGAACCTCCACGCGCTGATTCTCGACCGAATCGACCCTGAAAACGCCGGTTTCTACAGGAGAGGAGCAGTACGGATAAGCGGGACTACGTATATGCCCCCTAGCCCCGCGAAAGTGCCGGCTCTGATGCAGGAGGTTTATGCCCTTTTGAAAACGAAAGGCGGCGAGCCGATAGAAACAGCGGCGAAAATCCACCTGAAATTCGTTGACATCCACCCATTCATCGATGGGAATGGCAGGACCGCGCGTCTTCTTGCGAATTTATACCTGATGCGAAACGGCTACCCGCCCGTAATAATCCTGCGCGCGGAGAGAGCGAAATATATACGGACAATAACGCAGGCGAGAGCGGAGAACAACCCTAAGCCTTTCGTAAATTTTGTGGCGAAGGCAGTTGAACGGTCGCTTGATATCTATTTGGATTCCTTGGGCAAGAACCCTGGCGAATATCTTGACCTCTCCGAAGCTGCGAAAAAAAGCAAAAATGGATATAGCTCTGAATACCTGAGCCTGCTTGCAAGAACCGGGAAAATCGGGGCTGTGAAATTTGGTCGGAATTGGAAGATAACCAAGGAAGCGTTGGCAGAATACGAACAGGAACACGCAATTTCCTAGGAAATGGGAGAGGGTCGATCATCAGGCCGGGCAGTTTAGCAAGCGGATAGTCAGGCGAAATCGTTCATGCATATCCTTCTTATGTCTGGGGTCACTATCTGCTGGCAAACCGAACCGTCCCTCGATTTTATCGCGACGTTCCTTAGGCAGATGTCCCTGTCAAAGGTCTTCTCAATCTGCAGGCATGGCGTCAGGTCGAGGTTCTTCATCGCCAGGTCCTTGAGGCAGATGGTTCTTCTTTCAAGGTCCTCTATCTGGTCGCAGGAGCCGAAGGAGGGCGTAACCTCTGAGCTCATGTATTTCCCCACTGCGAAAAAGATGATTAGCATCGACGCTATGAGGACTCCGAGTATCGAGACGTATTTTTCCATTCTATCCCTTGGCGACCTTGTCGACTATTTCAGGAGCTTTTCCTACGTAGGTCTCTGGCTTGAAGAGCTGCGAGAGGCTCCTGGCTGGGATTAGTTTTGTGACGTTCTTGTCCTTCTCCAGGATTTCCTTCAGATGCTCCCCTGAGTGAAGGGAGCGGATGCTCGCCTCCCTGACAAGGGCGTGGGCCTCCTGCCTTCCCATCCCTGCCTTCGTGAGCTCAATCATCACCCGCTCTGCCATGACGAGCCCGTTCGTCAGGTTGAGGTTCCGCTCGATGTTTTTCGGGAAGAACTCGAGCCCCCGGGTTATCCCCGTCATCTGGAGGAGCATATAGTCGGTGAGGATGAAGCTCTGGGGGATTATCATGCGCTCGCTTGCGGAATTGGTAAGGTCCCTCTCGTGCTCAAGGGCGATGTTCTCGAGGGCGACTTGCAAACCCGCCCTCACGACCCGCGCGAGGCTGCACACCCGCTCGCTCTTGTGGGGGTTGCGCTTCTGGGGCATTGTCGATGAGCCCACCTGGTTCTTCCCGAAAGGCTCTGCGAGCTCCCCTATCTCGGTCCTCTGGAGGTTCCTTATCTCCTTCGCCATTTTCTCGAGCGTGCATGCAACCAAGGAGAGGATGAACAGCCCCTCCGCGTGCCTGTCGCGCTGGATCACTTGGTTGGTCGCAAGGGCTGAGCCGAGGCCGAGCTCCTTCATCACGAGGTCCTGGAGCTTGAAGGCATCGTCGCCGAAAGTTGCCATGGTGCCGACTGCGCCCGTCATTTTGCCGACATAGAGCCTCTTCTCGGCCTCCTTTATCCGTTCTAGGTGCCTCCAGAGCTCGTCAGCAAAGAGGGCGAATTTCAAGCCGTATGTCGTTGGGACTGCATGCTGCCCGTGGGTCCGCCCTATGCATACTGTTTTCTTGTGCGCCTTGGCGAGCTCGAGCGTCACCTGCCTCAGCTGGGCGACGTGGGACCTGATTAACTCGAAGGAATCCCTGAGGAGAAGCGCGGTGGCCGTGTCCTCTATGTCGTAGCTTGTGGCGCCAAGATGGACATGGGCCCCGGAGTCCGGCGAGCACTGCTCTGTGAGCGCCTTGACCATGGCCATCAAATCGTGGTGAATCTCCGCTTCTATCTGCTTCACCCTCGCAGGGGTGACTTTCGCCGAGGCCTTGGAGATGTCGTAGGCTGACTTGTCCGGGATGTGGCCCAGTTTCGCGTGGGCCTTTGCGAGCGCGACCTCGACGTCGAGCCATTTCCTGAGAACGTTGGACTCGTCGAAGACCTTGTTCATGTCAGTGCTGTAGCGTTCTTCAATCGGGCTTACGGCCATGCCACCACCACACTTTTTAATAAATCTTACATTTCAATTATATTTCGATAGATTAAAAATGGGAGTGGTGCTTTCGATGGGACTTTCTGGGGGGCTGAACACGAGCAAGCTTTCTGAACCGCCCTATTTACAGGTGGCACTGGACACCACGGACATGCATTTCGCAATAAAGGTGCTGAACATGCTGCCCGACAGCCCGAAGCTGCTCATCGAGGTCGGGACGCCGCTGCTGAAAACCGAGGGGGCGCGGGTGGCGAACGAGCTGAAGAAATACTCGAACGCGAAATTCGTCGTGGCTGACATGAAGACCATGGACACCGGGAAGCTCGAGGCCAACATCGCATTCAGAGGCGGGGCTGACGCAGCGACTGTCTCCGGGTTCGCGAACCTTGACACGATAGATGCGTTTGTCTCGGAGTGCAAGGAGCTTGGCATTTATTCTGTTCTGGACTGCATGATGGTTGATGACTCCCCCAAGTTCCTTTCGAGCCTCAAGGCAATGCCGGACATCGTGAACCTCCACAGGGGAATCGACGGAGAGCAGAAGAGGCACCACATCTGGGGCAGCATAATGGCGATAAAGAAGAAATACCCGGGAGTCATGGTCTCCGTCGCAGGAGGCATAAACAAGGAGACTGGGGTTGATGCCCTCCACTGGGGCGCGGACATACTTGTTGTGGGGAGATACATCACCGATGCCGAGGAGCCTGAGAAGACCGCGCTAGAGCTGTTGAAGCTCATGGAGAAATAGACTTCTTTTTCCCAATCGTTGTCAAAATGCTCGCGCCCACCGCCGGTCCGAGACCGGCGGCTTGCGGGGGGCGCTCGCAAGAGCATTTTGACTGCAGCGATTCCACCGGAACCACCGGTCAAAGACCGGTGGAATCGCTCAATTTAAATATGCTTGAGCCCATATTTTAAAGTCTTCGAGTGATTTTATGGAACTTGCAACCCCGCGGGGAATGCGGGACTTCATGCCTCCCCAGATGAGGGCGAGGAATCGCGTGATTTCGATAGTGGAACGGGTGTTCAAGAAATACGGGTATGAGCCGCTGGAGACCCCTGCTCTCGAGAACATGGAGATTTTGAACCTAAAGGTCGGGGCGGATACGGGAAAGCAGATTTACAACGTCGAGGATGGAAAGCTCGGGATGAGGTTTGACCTGACTGTACCCCTCGCAAGAGTGGTTGCCGGGAACCCTGCTCTTCCCAAGCCGTTCAAGCGCTATTGCATCGGAAGGGTTTGGAGGAGGGAGGAGCCCCAGAAGGGAAGGTTCCGGGAGTTCCTGCAGGCTGATGTTGACGTTGTGGGGAGCCCGAGAATGGAGTGCGAGGCTGAGCTGATTGCCTGCACTTGCGAATGCCTGAGGGAGTTGGGATTCTCGGACTTCACCGTGAGAGTGAACAACAGAAAGATTATGGACGCAGTTGTGAAGAAGCTCGGGGTGAAGGCGAGGCCCGAGGACGTCTTCAGGGCCCTGGACAAGATGGGCAAAGTGGGCGAAGGCGGGGTCGAACAGGAGCTTGAGGGGATAGGAGTCGGGAAAAAGGAGAGGGACGGGCTCATCGGCTTTGTCTCCGAAAACGGAACAGACAAACAGATTCTTGCGAAGATGGAGGAGTATAGTCCAGAAGGTTCTGGCGAGCTCCGGGAGATTCTGACGCTTTGCAAGCTCTATGGGATTGAAAATGTTTCCGTTGACATGAGCCTCATGAGGGGGCTTGATTATTACACGGGCCCTGTTTTTGAGATAAACGCCGGGGGCGGCATCGGGAGCATTTCAGGAGGGGGAAGGTATGACAACCTAATCTCGTCCTATGGGGGCGGGGAAGTGCCTGCAGTCGGGATTTCCCTTGGGATAGAGAGGATAATGGCGCTCCTCGAGGGGAAAGGAGCCGAGGAGCCTTCTGCTGACATTTATGTTGCTGGGGTAAAGCCTGAGTTCTACGCAAATGCGGTTTCCGCGGCGCAGGAACTGAGGAAAGAAGGGCTTTCGGCCCAGGTCGACCTCATGGGCAGGAACCTCAGGAAGCAGCTGGAATACGCTAATTCCAAGGGCACTGGATTCATGGTGATAATCGGGCAGAAGGAAGTTGACGGCAAGAAAGTGACCCTGAGGAACCTGAAAACCGGTGAGGAAAAACTTCTTTCGATTTCCGAGGTCGCGAGAGCGATTGGGACTTAGTTGGGCGGTTTGATGAAAGTAGCTTCCTTTTGCGCTCCCTGCAAGGCGAAGAGGTTTTACGATGTCACGTGCCTGTCCACGAAAGATGGGGGGCTTAGGAAAAAGACAATGGGGGCAGTGCTTGCGAACATTAGAAAGGCGATGGAGACAAACGATTGCCCGTCTTTTGCAGGGACTGTCCAAAGCGAAATCATAAGGAGGATGACTGGGAACAGGGACCCTTTCCGGAAGCAGAAGCTCGAGGCCATTGGGCGGGCCAAGAGAATTTTCCCGGAATTCGAGAGATGGGTTTTGAACGGGAAGAGCGATTACGAGCGGTTCAGGAGGGCAGTAAAACTCGCGGTTGCGGGGAATGCCCTGGAACTCTCGGCGCCGAATTACTCCGTGGACATGGGAAAGCTGAGAAGCGAGATGAAGAGGCTCTTGAAATCGATTTCAGTTGACGACACGAAGAAACTTTTTGAGAACGTGAGAAAAGGGAAAGACGTCTTGTATTTGTGCGATAATTGCGGCGAGGCAGTTTTTGATGTGCTACTGATTCAGGAGATAAACCGGTACGCGCCTGTGACCATTGCAGTTGCAAGCGAGCCCATGGACGAGGATGTGTCGCTGGAGGAGATGAACTGCCTGGGCCTAGATAAACTGGCGCCGGTCATTGGCAAGGGAAGGACTTACGGAGTCTGGAAGAAAAGGGCCCCCTGGAGATTCTGGAAAAGGCTCGAGAAAGCGGGCCTTATAGTCGCAAAGGGAATGGGGAACTATGAGACTCTCGATGAGTATAAGAGGATTGCGAAAGGGAGGACTGCCTTCCTTTTGGTCGTGAAATGCCCGGTTGTGGAAGCGAACCTGGGAATTCCCAGGGGTTCGCTAGTGGTTAGAATGGTTTAAAAGAGTGAAGCTCTCATAGAGGTTTAGGTGATTTGATGCCGAAGAGCGTCGAGCAGTTGACCGAGGACACTGTCAAGGAAGGGGGAATTCTCTCATTGCTCTATTTCGACATTCACGGAAAGGACAGGGAAGGCATAAAGAGCACGATGGTCGAGTTCATAGGGAAGCTTACCCGGGAACCGGGGGTCGTCTATGCAGTGGGGAAGGTAATGGACTCCATAGAGTATGAAGAGGGGTTCGCGACCTCCGCTGAGGTGAAGCTCCTCACCAAAGACTTCCTGACGTTGCTTAACGTAGGGCTCCGCTATGGCCCGATAGGGGCCGAGATATTGCAGCCCCATGAGATACGGATAGGCTTGGGGGAGGCTCAGAACACTGTTCTCAGCGTCTCCCAGACGAGCCACGAGTTTTCTACGTATGTTGTGCAGAAGCTAATGAAGGAGGAGGAAAAGGAAGCCCTCAACAGGAAGCTGCAGAAGAGGGCAGAGCTTGGGAAAAAACTTTTGGGGGGGAAAGAGAATGCTGACTCCGCTTCCGAGGATTAAGACAGGCATACCGGGCCTCGACGACTTGATAGAGGGAGGCTTCCCCCGGGGGAGCATAGTGACCTTGAGCGGGGATACCGGATGCGGCAAGACCACTTTCGGCGTCCAGTTCCTCTACTCCGGGGCGTCAAAGTACGATGAGAACGGCCTTTACATCTCTTTTGACGAGAAGAGAAGGCACATGTACAGGAACATGGGCAGGTTCGACTGGGACCTGCAGAAGCTCGACCGGGACAAGAAGCTTGTGTTCATAGAGTATCCTCCGTTCGAAGTTGACCAGTTCCTCCAGCAGGAGGGGGTGATACGGGACCTCATAGACAAAGTGGGGATTGAAAGGCTTGTAGTCGACTCTATAATGCCGCTGGTCATGGTCTATGGGAGCGAAAAGGAACGGAGAGAGGGAACGCTGAGGATACTCGAGAAGATGAAGAATTGGGGCTGCACGACCCTTCTGATATCAGAGGGCGGGGCGAGCCTGATGGGAGACGACCCGAAGAGGACGTGGGTCGAGTTTCTCTCGGATGGGTTGATTTACCTTTACAACATTAGAAGGAAGAACTACAGGGAGCGGGCGCTCGAAGTGGTGAAGATGCGCGGGGTAATACACGAAACCAAGGTGTGCCCGATGAAAATCGGCGAGCACGGGATGGAAGTGTTCCCAGGCCAGCAGCTCTTCGATGAGAAATGATGGTGTTACAATGGAAGTGGACCCCTGGGGCAACGAACTGATGGACTATTCCAAGCTTTTTTCCGAGTTCGGCATGCAGAGGCTGAATGAGGGGGGAGTCGAGAAAGCGAACAAGATACTCGATGCAAGCAGGCTTTTCAGGCGGGGAATCATCTTCGCCCACAGGGACTTCGGGAAATTCGTGGCGGATTGGGAATCCGGCAAGCCTATTGCTGCCATGTCCGGGATAAAGCCGAGCGGGGAGTTCCACCTTGGGAGCAAGCTCACTGCCGAAGAGCTCATATTCATGCAGAAGAGCTTCGGGGCAAAAGTGTTCTATTCGGTTGCAGACCTGGAGGCCTATGCGGACAACGAGCTCTGGCTCACCGAGAGCGGGAAGAACGCAGTTCTGAACGTGGCAGACCTGCTCGCGCTCGGGCTCGACCCGAAGAACACCTATGTTTACAAGCAATCGGAAGAGAAACGGGTACTTCGGCTCGCTAACCTCTTTGCAAAAAAGA
>JBFYLO010000070.1:0-37882 GCA_041305385.1 Microcaldota archaeon
TACTTTCGTGTATTCGATTGTGAAGCCCATTATGAAGAGTTGGCTGCGGTCCCCTCTGTACTCCACTGGGGCCATGCTCCTGACAACTGGAGAGGAGTATTGGACGAACGAAAGCTTCTTGAGCTCAAGCCAGTCGTTCTCAGTTATGCCTCCTCTTGAGCCTATGAACCCGCCTCCTGCAGACCCCGCAGGGGAAATTGTGACAACATCCTCTCCAAAGAAGGAAAGCTGGCTCCGTACTGCGGCTTCTATCCCTTGCCCGAGGGCCACGAGCAGGACAATCGCTATAACTCCTATCACTATCCCTATTATGGTCAGCCAGCTCCTAAGGCTCCTTCGCATGAGCCCTTCGAATGAATATATTAGTACGTCGTAGAGTTGCATCCTATCACTCATACCTCAACGCTTCAACTGTTCCGAGCTGTGCCGCCCGCCTTGCGGGGATATATCCAGCTACCATGCCCACCAGGAAGGATATTAGAACTGCAAAAACCACGAGATCTGGAGTTATGTTGAGCGGGAGCGGGACATCGAAGAGGGAAGCTACCAATTCCAGGAGCTTCGCAAGAATCGTGCTCGTGATTACTCCAAGCATGCCGCCCACTGCCCCGAGGAGCCCGGATTCTATGACGAATATCTGCCTTATGACCGATTCGTCGGCTCCCACTGCCTTTAGAATTCCTATCTCGCGGGTCCTCTCGAGGACTGACATGAACATCGTGTTCGCGATATTTACACTTCCGACTACTAGCGAGATGGCGGCCACTATGAGGAGAAAACCGGTCAGTATGGAGGTTATGTTCCCCACGTAGCTCATTATCTGCTTGCTCGTTATTACCATGTAGTCCCTGTCATCCTCGCCCTTGACCCGGTGGTTGTTGTCAACGACCTGCTTTATTTTCGCCTCGACGGCGTCGACCTCTGACGCGCTCCTGACCTTCACGTACATCTCAGTCAGTTCCCTGTTGTTCTTGAAAGCCTCAAAGGTGTCCCTCGCGTCTTCATATGGCACATAAAGGCCAAGGTCTATGGAGGACATTACTCCCCCTCCCTGCTTCTTCAGTATCCCAACCACGGTATATGACCTGTTCGAAACCATCACCTTGCTCCCGAGCCTGACTTTCTTCCTGTCCTTGCTCGTCCCCCAGAAATCGTTGGCGAACTTGTTCCCTACGACCGCGACTCCCATCTCGCCTTCCTTGAAAGACCTTCCCTCTTCTATCTCGAGCATCTTGTAAACTTTCGTGATGTCCGGGGTCGTGCCCATTACAAAAGAGCTTGCCTGCTCTCCCTGGAACTCCAACGGAACCTGTTCCTGAAGCGATGGAACCGCTACGACGACC
Source organism: Microcaldota archaeon (assembly GCA_041305385.1). Taxonomy (GTDB): domain Archaea; phylum Micrarchaeota; class Micrarchaeia; order Burarchaeales; family JAKAKT01; genus JAKAKT01. The sequence goes on from JBFYLO010000070.1 coordinate 1,344, forward strand.
CCATCTATTCTTTGAATAGATTTCCAATCCTTGTCTGTAAGTGAGCCTGCGGTCGCGAAGAGTGATCCGCTGAGGCTGCCTGGGGCCAAGGAGATTGTATCCTCTCCGAAGAAGGAAAGCTGGCTTTTGACTGCAACCTCGATGCCCTGCCCGAGGGCAACTAGCAACACGATGGACATTACTCCTATCACTATTCCGATTATGGTCAGCCAGGAGCGCAGGCTTCGTCTCCTAAGCCCATCGATTGAATATTTGAGAATGTCGAGCAGCATGAAGTCACCGGTGCTTGACCTGCCGAATGCTCTCGATTTGCCCGTCCTTGGTGTAGATTATCCGCTCAGAAAGCTCGGCGATGTCCGGGTCGTGAGTGACGACGATTATGGTTTTCCTCTCCTTCTTGTGCAGGCGGTCGAAAATGTCCATCACATCGTCGCCTGCCTTGGAGTCCAGGTTTCCCGTCGGCTCGTCCGCGAGCATTATCGGCGGGTTGTTGATTAGCGAGCGGGCTATGGCGACCCTCTGCTTCTCCCCTCCGGAAAGCTTGTTCGGGAGGTGGGCGAGCCTGTGGCCCATGCCGAGGAAATCGAGAATCTCCTTCGCCCTAGCCTCGCGCTCGGCTGTCGGAATGCTCCTGAGCATCAGTGGAAGAGCGACGTTCTGAAGGGCGGTGAGGGTGGGAATGAGGTGGAACTGCTGGAATACGAAGCCAATCTTTTCAAGCCGAACTCTCGCAAGCTCGCTCGAGGAGAGTCCGCTTATGTCCTCGCCGTCGATGAGTATCCTGCCCGAGGTGGGCATGTCGAGGCAGCCTATCATGTGGAGGAGAGTGCTTTTCCCTGAGCCGGATTTGCCCATGATTGCGACCCTTTCGCCCCTCCTGACATTAAATGAAACGTCCTGGACTGCCGTGACCCCTTCCTCTGAGTCTGAGAATATCCTGTGTACGTGTTCCACTCGGAGCACGAAGTCTTCTGAAGCCATCGCAGTTTTATTGAAAAGACAATGTAATAAAGATTGACTTCGGCCTATTCGCCTATCCTGCTCAAGGTCGAGAACATCCCCCGCTCCCTTTCCTCGAGCTTGAATTCAATTGCCTTTGCGTCTGCCTCGAACCTCGGAATCAGGACATGCTCGAGGGCGTTCACCCTCCTGCTCGTTGTCTCTATCTCCTTGGCCATCAGGCGGATGCCTTTCTCGAGACTGGCAAGCTCAAGTGTTGCAAGAACAAGCTCCTTGTGCCTTGCGAACAGCTCCTCGGCGCCCTTTGGCGCAAGGTCCCCGAATTTTGGCTCATAGGTTAATTTTTCTATTGAAAAGGAAGGAACCCGGACGGACATAACCTGGGAATAGCGGACATGGGCGGATATCCTTTCCCCTTCCCCTATGCTTGAAGCGAGCAGCTCCGGGTAGGGGGAGTATGCTGCTGTGCTTAAAAGGAGTTCCCTTGCCTCGAGATAGAGCTCCTCTGCCCTCCTGTTTGCCTCCCTCGCCCTCTTGATAAGGGACATGAACTGCTTCATCATCGAATCGCGCTTGTCCTTGAGAAGCTTGTGCCCACGCCTGGCAAACGCTATGCGCCTCTCGAGCTGAATCAGCTCGTTTCTCGTTGTTTTGGTTGCCAAGTGAAACCTCTCCGCTTTTTCTCGCTCATCCATTTTTCCCGTATTTTTTGGTGTATTCCGGTTTCATGCTTTCGAGCTCTTCGCTTGGGAGGCCTGCGAACAAGTCCCAGGCTATTGAGAGCGATGTCTCGATGTCCCTGCGCTCGTCCTCCTTCTGGCCGAGGAACTCCTTCTCGAACCTCTTGGAAACATCCAGGTATTTTTTGTCAGTCTGTGTGAGCGCGGCCTCGCCTATCACTGAAACGAGCTCCCTGAGCTCGACCCCTTTCGCATAGGAGGAATAGAGCCTCTTTGAAACTTGCGAGTGGTCCTCCCTCGTCTTCCCCTTGCCCATTCCCGAGTGCGCGAGCCTCGAGAGGCACTTGAGGATATCGAAGGGCGGGTAGACGTGCTTTGCATGCAGCTGCCTGGAAAGCACGAGCTGCCCCTCGGTGATGTAGCCTGTCAAGTCCGGAATCGGGTGGGTGATGTCATCCTCAGGCATGGTGAGAATCGGGATTTGCGTTATCGAGCCCTTCCTTCCCTTGACCTTCCCGGCCCGCTCGTAAATCGTAGCCAGGTCCGTGTACATGTAAGGTGGATACGCCCGCCTGCCCGGGATTTCCCGCCTTGCAGCGGAAATTTCCTTCAGCGATTCGCAATAGTTTGTCATGTCAGTCAGGATTACGAGAACGTGCATGTCGTGGTCATAGGCGAGATATTCGGCTGCTGTGAGCGCCATTCTCGGGGTGATTACCCTCTCGACAGCCGGGTCGTTCGCCAGGTTCAGGAATAAAACCGAGTGCTCGATTGCACCGGTCTTGCGAAGCGAACTGGCAAAATACTCCGCCTCTTCGAAAGTTATCCCAATTGCGCCGACAACTACTGCGAACTCCTCTTCTTTGCCTGGAATCGCTGCCTGGCGCGCTATCTGCATCGCGAGCCTGTTGTGGGGAAGACCTGCCCCTGAGAAAATCGGGAGCTTCTGCCCCCTCACGAGCGTGTTCATGACGTCGACTCCGGAAATTCCGGTCTCTATGAAGTCGGACGGATTCTGGCGGGCAGTCGGGTTTATGGGCCTGCCGTTTATGTCGAGCTTCTCCTCAGCCACTATCTTCCCGGAAATGGGGTTCCCGAGCCCGTCGAAAACGCATCCGAGCATGTCCAGCGAGACCCCGAGCTCGATGCCTCTCCCAGTCGGGATTACTTTCGCCCTGAGGTTCGACTCGATCGTCCCCTCGAACACCTGCACCACTGCCTTGCCCTTCGAGACCTCGAGTATCCTCCCTGTCCTAGTTTCCCCGTTCTCGAGCTCCAGCTTTACCAATTCCGCGTAGCTCGCATTCTCCAATTCAACGAACACGAGCGGGCCTGCAATCTTCGTTATTGTTTTGTATTCGAGCATAGCATCACCAATTCATCGCCCCGGGGTTCTGGGGTTGCTGTTTCTGTATTCGAACATAACATCATCCTTTCCGCTCCCCTTCTATTTCATCGAATTTATTGCCTGCCATGAGCGCCTCCCTGAAGCCCCTGTAGTAATCAGCTATTGTACCAAGCATCTCTGCCTGCTTTGCAGGCGCTGAGTAGGTGTCCTCGGAATCGAAAGCGTTCTGCTGGAGGAATTTCTCCCGCACGAGCCTTGCGACCTTCATCACGAGCTTGTCCTCATCCGGGAGGGACTCGAAGCCAACAAGCCTGACGATTTCTTTCAGCTCCGCTTCCTTCTCCAAAAGCTCCATGGTGAGCTTCCTGTTCTCAGGAAACTTTGAATCGATTTTTCCCCACCACTCGTCAGCAGAATAAAGCGAATAGGAGGTGAGCCAGTTGATTGCCGGGAAGTGCCTGCTGTAGGCGAGGTTCGCGTCAAGGCCCCAGAACACTTTAGTTATCCTGAGGGTCGCCTGCACAACTGGCTCTGAGAAATCCCCGCCTGGGGGGGAAACCGCGCCTATCACTGACACGGACCCCTCCCCGCATCCCAGGGTCTCATAAAATCCGGCCCGTTCGTAGAATTCGGACAGCCTCGAAGCCAGGTGGGCGGGGTATCCCTCCTCCGATGGCATCTCCCTCAGCCTTCCTGAGATTTCCCTCATCGCCTCGGCCCATCTCGATGTCGAGTCTGCCATGAGCGCGACATCGAACCCCATGTCCCTGAAATATTCGGCAATCGCGATTCCAGTGTAGATGGATGCCTCCCTTGCTGCCACCGGCATGTCGGAGGTGTTGGCAATCAGAACCGTCCTCTGCATCAGGGGCTTGCCGGTCTTCGGGTCTGAGAGCTTGGGAAGCTCCTCCAGCACGTCGCTCATCTCATTGCCGCGTTCCCCGCACCCGACATAAACGATTATGTCCGCATCCGACCATTTCGCGAGCTGGTGCTGAATCACCGTTTTCCCGGAGCCGAATGGCCCTGGAACGCAGGCTGTCCCGCCCTTGAGAAGCGGATAGTAGGCATCGATGGCCCTCTGGCCAGTTATGAGCGGGACTTTTGGCAGAAGCTTTTTTTTCGCAGGCCTTGCCTTCCTCACCGGCCATTTCTGCATGAGGGTGATTGGTTGGCCGCCCACGGAAGCGACCTCCTCTTCCACAGTGAACTCCCCGGAGCGTATGGCATCAAGCTTCCCTTTTTTTATGCCTGGTGGCGCAAGAATTTTCAGCTCGAGGAAGTCCTGCACGACGCCGATTGGCATCCCTGGGCCGACGATGTCCCCTTTCTTCAGAAGCGGCGAAAACTTCCACTTCTTCTTCCTGTCAAGGCCTGGGAGCGAGACCCCCCTTGTGATGAAGTCCCCCCTGGCTTTTTTTATGAGCTCGAGCGGCCTCTGAATCCCGTCATAAATTGAGGACAGCAGCCCTGGCCCAAGCTCCACTGAAAGAAGCGCACCTGTGGTGATTACCTGCTCTCCGGGGTAAAGCCCGCCGGTCTCCTCATAGACCTGTATTGTCGCAACCTCCTCCTCGATTTCGATTATCTCCCCAATTAGGTTCAGCTTCCCGACACGCACCAAGTCAAACATCCTGGCATTCGAAATCCTCGCTTTCACAACTGGGCCGGAGATGTGAATAATTTCCCCCGGGGGAACATCATCCTTTTTCGTTTTTTCTTTCATTGAAATCCCCTTATTCCAGCACCATGCCAGTCGCCCTCTCGATGCTCTTCTGGAGCGAGTCGGTGCCGTAAACGATTAGCGTGATTTCCGGGTCAGCGGTGTTTATCCTCTCGAGCTGTTCGTAAACCGGTTTCGCAAGCGATGGCTCGATTATGTAGACCCCCCGCTTCAGGTGGCTGAAAATCTCGCTTGGCTTCCCGCAGATTATGGGCGTGCAGCCCGCTCCCCTAAAGCCGAGCAGGAAGTACTTGGAGCCGATTGCGTAAACCGGGCATTTTTCGTCCATGTTCAATCGCCCATGAGCGCAGAAAGCGCTTTTTCCCTTGCCAGCGTGAGTTCCCTCTGCTTGAGGATGAGGAAAGCAGTGGGAACATCAGAATCCATGTTCTTGGTGACTGAGTTCTCTTTTGCAAATGTTTCCAGTCTCTCGTAGAACTCCTCGGGCTTCTCGGCGCTTTTCAGGTAGCTCTTTTTCAGCGAAATGTATTCGAGGAACAGTTGGTTCGTGATTTTTCCCACAAAGTAGGATTCCAGGAAAAGGTCTGCGTCCTCCAGGTCCATTGAAAGCAGTTCAGTTGATTTGTCCGCGAGCGCCTGGTGCCCGGAGTCGGTGAGGCTGGCCTTGAGCCCATCGGAGCTTTTCGGGGGTTTTATTGAGCCCAGTGGCGAGTAGGGGATTTTTTCCCCTGTCCTGTTGCTCCTGATGAATGCCTTGAGATTGGACAGGTCTGCCATCAGCCTGAATGGGAGAACTGCCTCTGGCGCCGAGTCCTCGAACTCTTGGAGACTTTTATCCATAAGCTCTTCGAGCCTTGCGTCTATGTCCTCCCCAATCCCATATTCCCTAATCGCCTGCTCTGGACCCATTGCCTGCGGCTCCCGAATTCTGGCCTCAAGCGCCCTCGCCCTGCCAGTAGCGTAGGAGTAATCGTTCTTGATTTCGTATTCGCGCTTTGGGTCCCGTGGTTCCTCTTCCATACCCGTCTACCCTTTTATTGACCTCAATGCTTTTGCAGAGAACTCATCCTTCAGTCCGCCCAAAATGACTTCGAACGAATTGTTCGCCCTCCGCTTCCCTAACTCGAGGATGTAGCCGCCCAGAATCTCCGCCTCGAGCACTTCGCCCTTGAAATTCTTCTTCGCCCACGCCAGGTCGCGATTGGCGACATAGAGCCTTGAGCCGGGCTGAGGGCTTGCTGCAAGTTTTTTCAGGAAGACCTCGGACAGGTGGGTTTTGGAGAGTTTCTGGACCGCCTCCTCGAAAACCCCGGTTATCAGCTCGCTCTTCTGCCCAACTCCCATCTGCTTCAGGGAGAGCCTCGCCTCTGCGATAATCTGCTTTCTTGTCTCGAGTGCGTTCTGTTCGGCCTCGCGGAGAATCCGTTGCACTTTCTTTTTCGCAGCATCCTTCTTTACCTTCTCAATCGTGCTCGCTTCCTCCTCTGCTTTCGCTAGGATTTCCGCTGCCTGCTTTTCAGCGCCCTCCAGTATTTGCTGTGCTACTTTTGGCATTTGAACACTCTGCCTAGGTCGGGACGATGGTTACGCTGTTCAGTATCAGTATGGTGGTTAGAAGGCCCAGGATGGAATATGTCTCGACCATTGCAGGCAGAACAATTGCCCTTCCGAACTCATCCGGCTTTTTAACGGCGATTGTTATTGCCGCGAGCGATACCTTCCCCTGGTGTATGGCTGAAATCCAGCCAACGAAAGCGACTGGGAGTGCGGCGCAGAATATCGCAACCCCGGTTGCGAGCGAGACCGGCACATACTGCCCGGGGAACCCGAGCTTGAGCAGTATCAGTATGCACGCGATGAACCCGTAAAAGCCCTGCGTGCCGGGGATAAGCTGGAGTATGAGCAGCCTCGAGAACTTATTGGGGTCCTCTGCGATGACCCCTGACGCGCCCTGCCCGACTATCCCAACGCCTATTGCGGAGCCTATGCCTGGGAGCAAGGCCGCGAGCGCGGCGCCCCCGAGGGCGAAAAACAAACCGATTGACAGGAACTCTAACATCCCTTACACCTCCTTGAAATACTTATAACCTTTCGAGAACGGCTGGAACACAAACCCGCCGCCTGAATAGAAACGGTTGAAGAACTCCACGTACTGGAGCCTTGAGGAATGAATGTATGCGGAGAGAGTGCTCAGGAAAAGGTTGAACACGTGGCCGCATATCAGTATCACTGGAGCGAGCAAAATGCCGATTATCGGGATTCCCAGCGAAAGCACTGCGAGAAGATTGATGGATGTCGCTATGAGCCCTGAGGTCAGCCCGAGGGCAAGGAGCCTAGAGAATGAAAGGATGTCGCCCATGTAGGCGACCAGGTCATAGGGCGAGAAGACTCCTGCTGAAATCTTGCCAAGAAGCGACTTCTCGTTCCTGCCCCTTGTGATGATGACCAGCAGCACGCATCCACCGGCTATGTAGAGGCCGTACTTGAAGCTGATTGCCCCGGCCATGTCGAGGGCTATAGAACACACTGCCAAAAGGAAAACGACCCATGGGAGATGGTCCAGAAGCGCTGAAACGATGTTCCCTGCCCTGAGTTTCTCCCTTGCTGCAATGAGCTGCGAGAACGTTATCTGTATTATGCCTATTGAGAGCGAGAGCACGAGGAAATCTGCCGGGGTTATCCCCTTCGGGTAGAGGATGGGCTTGAACAGGGGCACGTATTCCCCGAGATTCCCCCACCATCCGCCAATCAGGGCCCCGACCACTATCGCGAGGAGCCCTGCGTATAAGAGAAGCATCCCGAACCTCAGGCCGTATTTCAAGTAGAGCACTGAAGCAATAATCGCGAGCATGAGCCCGTAGCCAGCATCAGTCAAGCATAGTGCCATTGAGATTGCAAAGAAGCCTGCAAGATACGGGGTCGGGTCGACTTCGGTGTATCTCGGGACTCCAAAGACTTTTGTGACTGTCTCGAAGGGCTGGAGGAACGCCGGGTTTGCGAAAGCAGTGGGCGCATTGTCGCCCTGCGGGTCGCGGGACTCGAACTCGCAATCCTCGAGGGAAGAGAGCTTTTTTTCATCGACTGCCTTCACCCACCCGTGAAGCACAACTGTGTTTGCAGTTGAAGCGGAGTTCCTCATCGCCTCGCTTTTCGCCTTTTTAGAACATAGGGAGTCGTAGGCAGCCTTGAAAGGCTTAAGAAGCACCTGGTGCGTCCTGGCTTGCCGGATTAGAGCAAGCCTTTCTTTCTCGAGCGCCTTTGCCTGAGCGAGAGCTTTTGCGGTTATCTCTTTTGGGGTTCCCTCAAGCCCCAGGAGGTTTAGATGGAGGTGGTTTGGGGGGAGCGGCTGTCCCTTGAGGACAGTGCATAGGTATAGCTCTCTCCCAACTTGCTCGCACTCCGTGTGCTCTGGGGGTTTTTTCGACAAGAACAGTCTGGCACTCCTAGTCTCCCCGAGCTTGTGAAGCGGAACCTCGCTTGTGAACCCCAGATACCGTATCTCCTGGGCGAGGGACAGATGGGATTGCATCCTCTTTTCAGCATCGCCTATCTTCGCCTCGAGCTCCTTCAGCTCGCCATAAACTCCGATGCTTGCAATGCCCTGCTTTGCTAGCTCCTCGAAATCAACTGGCTCCAGTTTCCGCGAAAGAGAGGCGAAATTCTCCACGATGTCCTTCTTCTCTTTTTCGAAATATGGGAACTTGAGTATGTAGTCGAGCTTCTCGAGTTCCTCGAACCTCTCAGCGGGCGGGATGCTCTCGATTGGAGCCCGGGACAGGTGCATTAGGCCGAGTGATTGGAGGTTCTCGATGCTCGAGTCCGCCCTAGTCCTGTGGACGGCGACCCAGACTTCCCTCATCCTCGCATTCATCATAACACGCCATTAGTCGACGCTGTTTTTAGAACCCTGGAAACAATGTCCCCTGAGAGCTTCTTTCTTGCATCCGCAGCAAGCGAAAATTTGGGCTTTGTGGAGAGTATTCTCTGCGCCTCCGCCTTTGCCTCGGCCTCTGCTTTTTTTTGCATCTCCAGGGCCTGCGCTCTTGCGCCCTCCTCGAGCCCAGAAAAAGTGCTCACCTTGGCGCTGGCTATTCTGGCGGACGCCTTCTCTCTCGCCTTAAGGAGCATTTCCTCTGCTTCTTTCTCCGCTTCCTCTATCTCGTTTATGAGCATAAACTCACTTCGATGCCCAGGGGGATTTATGGAACAATACATATAATGGTTTTGGCGATTGGGAGCGAGGCCATTTACAGACCTTAGTCCCTATATTTCTTCCCCTTGGTTTTTATACTTCCTCTGCCAGAATATAGGCGTGAGAGAATGACTGAAAAAAACGACTTCTACTCCGAATCCGCCAAGGCGGACAATCTGTTCGTCTATGTCCCGAGAAAGAATGTCGGCCTAGGCAGCACTCCCTGGGACTCCATCGACGAAGCTGGAAGAAAACTGAAGGAAGGAACAAGGGAGGAAAAACAGGAAGCTTTGCGGTTGCTGGGCGCGATTTCCTTTGTCCTCGAATCAATAAGGGGGCTTTCAGTTGTGGCAAAGAGAAGCGGAACGAGCGAGCAGGAGATAAACGAAATGCTAAAGAAAATTGCCTCAGTTGGTGAAAAAGCCGGGGTTGGGTGGGGCCTTGAGTCTGGCCAGGTATTGATGTCCGAGGAACTCCATAAAGTGCTGGCAGAGCTTGGGGCGAAGCGGGAATCTGTTTCGCTCGAATGGATAAGCAAAACGCTCGAAAGAGTGAAGGGGATAATTCCGGCAGATGCGCTTACTGCCCACGAACTTGCCAGTTGGCTACCACTTCCAGAAAAGACAGCTTATGTTGCATTGCTATCCGTGGTCTTCCAGGAACACGGGATTGATATCCCGGGGAAATACGAGTTAAACAAAAATGACTGCTTCGATTACTGCATGCTCATGGCGGCAGTTGCCAAGGGCCTCCCGTATTTGGAAGAATACCTTGAGAGAGATAACTCGCTAATTGCCATAGAAAACGAGCGGAGGCGAGGGACAGCAGAATATTTTTGGAAAGGGCAGACCTTTAACGGGAGCTTTGTGAGGGGGGGTTCTTGGTTTGGTCCTGGACCTGGACCTGACGATCACTGGGGCATCGAGGCGATACAAAATGGCAAACCCGTTGTCATACACTGGTATGGAGAAGCGATAACAGTAACTGAACACGAGAAGTACGCGAAGAGAGTCGGGGGGATAAACTGCACCATTCTCCTGGCGGATAAGCCCTCTGAGAAAAAGCCTGAGAAACTATCAGTCTAGGTTTGGGATTTGGATTCGCCCCTAGCCTGCTGAGAAATTGAAGGAGCAGTTTGATTCGGAAAGAGTCTCGTTGTTGTTAACTGCTTTCGCAAATACCCAGTAGGTTCCCCCCGGCATGCCCGAGCAGGAGGAGCAGTAGGGAAGGTCAAAGGTGAAGTTGGCTTCGTTCGTCCCATTCTTCAGATAAAGTAGCTTGTTCTGGGAGAGTAGCTGCCGCCTCATGGAATTGACGATCCCGTAGACCTCGATTGTGGTCCCTTGGATTTCGCCATGCACCTCGAGCTCCGCGGTTATTTTTATTTTTTCCCGTGAGACATAGGCCGGCTTGTCGGTGGAGATTGTAAACGCCTTTATTGCCGGTTCAGGCTCGGGCCGGGGGGCGGCTGTTTGGTTTTCCCAGGTAATGTTTCCATTGGTTTCAACTGCCTCAACCAGGTCCTTCCCGAGCACGAGGGCCCCGGGCTCGCCATTTTCCTTTGAAGCGCAGCCGAAAACCAATGCGAGCACAATTAGAAGTGCGATTGTTTTGTTCATCGCTTGAATTTACCCGCAAAGCTTTTTATAGGCAAACCAAACAATTCATTCGGCGACTGAAATGCACATTGTTACGCTCTTTGCGGGAGTGCTCTCCATAGGGATTGCGATTTACCTTTTCCTCAGCGTGGCATACCCGTTTATAGCCCCCTACGCGGACCAAACTTTCGGGGCCCCCGTTCTCTTTCTTGGTGGACTCCTCTTCGGCGGGTTCGGCTCATACATCTGCTGGAACTCCATAGCGGAGATGGAGGACAATAAAGTCGCGAGAAAAATAAACGGAAAAAGGAAAAGGAAACTGGTCGCCTTGGAATTCTGAGCATGCTCAAAGAAAATAATAAACTCGCCCGAAGCCGCTCGAGAGCCCGAGGCATTAGAAACACCTTTTCCCAAGCCGGGCGAGTCGTGTATTTTTTGTTCAGTCGTTCTCCAGCGTTGACGTGTCCCCCACGTCCTGCCCGAGCTCCTTGGCTTTCAGCACCCTCCGCATTATCTTGCCGCTCCTTGTCTTCGGCAGGCTGTCCACAAAGTCGATTTCCCTCGGGAATGCGTGGGCAGCCATCCTCTTCTTCACGAATTGCTGAATTTCTTCCTTGAGCTTGTCGCTCGGCTGATAGCCCTTCTTAAGCGTGATGAAGGCTTTGATTAGCTCTCCTCTTACCGGGTCCGGCTTGCCGATGACTCCTGCCTCGGCCACTGCCGGGTGGTCGATGAGCGCGCTCTCAACCTCGAATGGACCGACCCGTTCTCCAGAAGTCTTGATAACATCATCGGCCCTTCCCATAAACCAGAAGTAGCCGTCCCTGTCCTTCCACGCCTTGTCCCCTGCGGTGTACCAGCCGTTCTTGAAGTAGCTGTCGTATTTCGCCTGGTTCTTCCAGATGGTCCTCATCATCGCCGGCCAGCCTGGCCTGAGGGCGAGGTTTCCCTCCTCGTATGGTCCGAGCTCCTTCCCGTTGTCGTCGATGATTCCCGCAGCAAGTCCGGGGAACGGCTTTCCCATGGAACCGTACCGTATGTCCATGGCGGGGTAGTTCGTTATCATCATCGCGCCGGTCTCGGTCTGCCACCAGGTGTCATGGAAAGGCAGGCCGAACATGTCAAGACCTTCCCTGATGGGCTCGGGGTTCAGCGGTTCGCCAACGGAATAGATTGAGCGCAGCGAGCTGAAGTCGTATTTCTTGGCGACCTCCTTCCCCTCTTTCATGAGCATCCTTATGGCAGTCGGGGCAGTGTACCAGATGGTCACCTTGTATTTCTGGAGCGCCGCATACCATGCATCCGCGGAAAACCTGCCCTCGTAAAGGATTATGGTGGTGCCGATTGAGAGCGGGCCCAGAATCCCATAGGAAATTCCGGTGACCCATCCGTGGTCAGCTGTGCACCAGTAAACGTCCTCCGGCTTCAGGTCGAGCACCCATTTCGATGTCATGTATTGCTGGATTATCGCCATGTGGGCGTGAATCACTCCCTTTGGCTTGCCCGTAGTCCCCGAGGTATACAGCATGAAGCATGGGTCCTCCGGATGCATCTGCTCCATGGTGAACTTGTCGGAAGCCGCGTCCATCTCCTTCTCGTAGGAAATTGTACCAGGCATCGGCTCTTTCGCACCAACAACAACGATGTGCTTGAGAGCCGGCATCTCCGCTTTTACGGCGTCAACACGGTCCTTCAATGTTGCGTTTGTTATGACCATCACTCCCTCAGCGTCCCCGACCCGGTCTTTCACTGCCTGCGGGCCGAATGCTCCGAAGAGCGTGCTCGCAATTGCACCCACTTTCAGTATTCCCAAGAACGCGACATAGACTGCAGGAACCCTGGAAATGAACAAAAATACCCTGTCGCCCTTCTTTATGCCCTGTTTCTTCAGGATATTTGCGAACTTGTTGGAGAGGAGATGAAGCTGCTTGTAGGTATAGCGTTCCTCGACTCCGTCCCCAATGTAAATGAGCGCGGTTTTGTCCGCATTCTTCCCGAGCGCGTGCCGCTCAACAGCGATGTGGGCGACGTTCATCGTCTTGCCAGGGGCCCAGTCTATCTCCTCGTAGTGGTCCTCCCACTTGAATCCATTGTACGCCTTATCGTAGTCGGGCATGTTCGGCGTGAACTTGAGTTTGCCATTCTTCGCATATGTCTCATATTTGTGGTTTGGATCGGCCATATGTTCTCACCTTTTTGATTGAACTGGAACGTTGACACTCCAATGCGGCCAAATTTTTCGAAAATTTGCCTTATCCTCAATAAACGGCGACTATTCTTTTATATTTATTCCTTGGCAATGGAATCTCGCCCCCTCTGCCAATATTTATTCTTTTTCGCGCAAAAGCGACTCAATGAAACACATAATCAGTTTTTACTCTCATAGAATTCCAAAAATGGTGATACGAGAAAATAACGATACGAGCGAGCTCGAGCTCGCTAGCCATGTTTCATTTGAGCTTTCGTTCAACCGCTATTGCACCGGTTATACCCGCTTCGACAAGAGCTATCCCTGCCCGGACGAAGCGCTTTCCGACTCTGGCAAGTGCCCCCACTGCAGGAAGCTCGAGTTGTCCTGCGCAGCCTGCCGGGGCGACGAGTGCCTGTTCGGGCATTCGGAATGCCTGCTCGGGGAGCACCTCATCTATTTGGCGAGCTTTGGGGAGCTGGTGAAAGCTGGAGTGACCAAGAAGGAAAGGATAAATGAAAGGTTGGTCGAACAGGGGGCTGATTTCGGGGTTGTGGTCGCGAAGGCGAGGGACGGGTTCGAGGCGAGGGCTGTTGAGGCGCTGGTTCAGCACGTGTTCGGATTCCGGAATGCCGTGAGAACAAGTGAAAAATTCAAGCTTCTCGGAATCGAACGGGAAGTCTCAAAAAAATCCCTGGAACTCGCAATCGAGAAAATAACCGCGACGAAATTCCCTGGAATCGGGGTTGAGGAGATTCGGGACCTCTCTTCCTTTTACCCGAAGCTTGAGCAAAAGCCGGCGCTCGACAATCTGCTCGAGGGAGAGGTTCTCGGGGCCAAGGGGAATTTACTCTTCTTGGAGAGGGACGGACCGAAAGTCATCGACATGAAGAAGAACGTCGGAAGGTATATAACGAAGAACTAGAAGCTGGCCCCGAATTCCCTCAGGATTCTCTCGTAAATTCCGCTGGTCTTGAGCAGGCTTTTTTTCGAGACCCATTCGCCTGCTGCGTGGGCGTTCCCTCCCTCAGGACCAAATGTGATTGGCTGAACTCCATGCATCGCCAGCACGTTCTCATCTGCAACTGAGAGACCGGAACTGAAAGGGAGCGGACCAGCAACCCTCCTCACAAAACTCACCCACTCACTTTTGCTGTCGACCACATATGGCATAAGATAGGGCGTTTCCCGCTTCACCAATTCCACTTCGGCTTTATTTTTGAATGTTTTCTTCAGTACGGAAAGGACGCTTTCCGGAGTCTCCGGTGGAACGATGTGCCTATCGATTTCGAACACCGCCTCTTCCGGGACTGAAAGCCCTTTCCCGCTTGCTGAGAAAGAGCGAACAAACTGGCTTCCATACCCGAGAAACGCGTGCTTTCGTGTCCTGAATCCGACTGGGAGCAGTTTCGCCGCCTTGTTTATTGCATTGACTCCTGTCCCCTTTGCACCGTGGGCGGACTCGCCCAGAACCCTCACCGCATAGACTGCCCTTCCCCTTCTCCCGATGATTATCCGCTGTCCTGCTCCGCCACTGTCGCATATTTCAGGGACAACGGCACGTCTTACCCCCTGGAGGAATCCGCTCCTTGCCATCGACCAGGCTCCCTGGGAGATGTTTTCCTCATCCGAGCAGAGCGCAACGCGCAGCTCGTAGCCCTCCGGTTCAACTGCTCGGCATGCCTCGAGGATTATGGCGATTCCCGCTTTCATATCCCAGGAGCCAAGGCCCAGTAGCCTATCGCCTTTTTGAGTGAGCTTGAATGGATTCTTCCAGTCCGCGCAAGGCGGAACAGTGTCCAGGTGGGCATAGAAAAACAATGGCTCGCCCTTCCCCTTTCTCGCCAGCACGTTCACCCTGTTCCTGCCAAAGCTCTCGAGGCGGACTGAGAAACCGCTTTCCTTGAGTGAACGGCTGCAATGGCTCGCGAGCTCGCGCTCATCGGGGAAAACCGAACTAATCGAAATCAGTTCGCCCAGTTCAGCGACTATTTTTTCCATCACCATTACCTTTCTAAAAAAACTAATAAGAAACCCATACGTGGAGGTTTTCGAAACTCCCCCGCTCGTTCATGTCCCTGTCGCTAATCATCACGCAGTGTTGCTCAAGGGTCCCGGCATAGGCGAGGCCCGCGCTTCTCGAGGATTTGTTCACTGCAGTCCAGGGGGCTCTGTCCTCTGCGTAAATCAGCGCGTCTCCGTCGTAGTTATTGCGGATTTGCCTTATGGCCTCCATCTGGAGGGCGGTGTTAAATCCTTTCCCCCTCCATTCCCTGTCGGTCGCGAAGTCGCTGAGTTCGAACATCCTCAGGGTCGCGCCTTCAATGGAGATCTCGGCCTTCTCGGCAATGAGGATTGACACTATCTCGCGCCTTGGGGACCTGCCAACCAGGACCATGTTTTCTCCGTCAAGAACATCGCGTATGTTACGCTCGGTCAAATCGAATGTGTAAGCCTGGAACGTTTGCTTGTAGAGGGCAATAATCCTCGCCAGATCCGAATCGCTGGGGTTTTCCCGGAGAGTTTGGACTGACAGGTGTTCTGCCTTAAGTCTGGCCATCACTTCACTCCTATCAGATGGGCCTTGCTCCGCCATGAGCCTGTTGGCGAATGCCCTTTCTTCCTGGAGAATCCTTGAGGGGGATCTCCTTTCCGTTTCATTTTTGCCAAAATAAACGAGCGTCGACTCCGGGGCCACTGCATTGTTCAGTGGTATGGCTGCCTCCTGGTGCATTCTGTCCGGGGCCATCAGGTCCTTACCGCCTCGGAAAGCGTTGGGGGTGCAAACCGCCCTTATGGTGCTCCTGCCAGCTCTGCTCTGCCTCCGGCCTTGCTCCACTTCATGCAAAGCCGCCTCAAGAAAGGCCGGACTGTCAATCACTCTGAGATAGAATCCCTTCATCCGGGAGTTGTGGGGGTCGTATTGGGCTGGCCAGGAAGCGCCTATGCTGCTGGCATGCTGGTCGGTGGACTCGCCCCTGCTCCCTGCTCGGTTGATAATCATTTACACCACACAGGGGATGATTAACAAGAAGTAACTATATAAACTTTAAGTTATTAGAATAACAAATGTCCAAATGAGGTGGTTTTATGGTAACCGTAGCGCACGTAGTTGAGAAGGTGGTGAAGGACCAGCCCCATCTCGAGGATGCCATTGAGAAGGACATCGTGAGCTATGCGAAGCTGGCGGAGCACATAACCCCCGACGTGGAACGGGAGCTGGGGAGAGGAGTGAAACATGGGGCGGTAGTCATGGCGCTCACAAGGCTGTCGGAAAAGCTCAAGGATGGATTCGTGAAAACCGTGGATTTCGAGAAATTCGGGGAGGTTGAGATGGGGATTCGGTCCGACGTGATGGAGATTACAATTGTAAAATCCCCGAAATCCTTTGAAGCTATCAAGAGGCTTTATGGGTTGGTGGACTTCGAAGGCGGGGATGTGCTCAACGTGATTCAGGGGAACCACGAGATCACTGTGATTGCGAGCAGGAAATATGCGAAAAGATTTGAGCATGAACTGAGGGGGGAAAAAATCATAAGGAAAATCGGGGGGCTCTCGAGCCTTTCCATTAAATTCCCTCCAGCTTTGGTGGAGACGCCTGGGTTCTTCTCGCTCGTCACCCGCCAATTGGCCTGGCACGGAATCAACATAATCGAGATGGTTTCGACGCTGACCGAGCTGACCATTGTGATTAGCGATAACGACATAACGAAGGCATATGGGGCGCTGCAGGAACTGTTCAGGAAGATGGAAGGGAGGAGGAAGTGAGTTTTTTCAGGAGGAGTGGAAAGTTCGAGTAGCCTGCTTTTGCGTTGAAGTGGCCAGCACCCTTAACTAGAATGAACTCGGCTTCGAGCGCATCCGCAAGCTCGCCGGTCTTCTCGCCCGGGACATATGGGTCGTTGTTCGAGGCGAAGACCACAAACCTTCCACACCTCGATTTTATTTTTTTCCAATCGAATTCTCTCTCAACAAAGGTCCTGTTGATTTGGTCGAACTCTGGAAGGCCCAAGTTCCCAATCCAGCCGGAAACAAGATAACATGAATGGACCGGTTTTTCGGAAAGTTCGAGTATCCGGAGGATAAACGCCGGAGCGAGGGAGTGCCCGATTAGGATTGTGTGTGAGTCGAGTTTCTTCTCGTATTTTTTGAAAACTTTCAGCCAGTTCTCGAGCGATTGCCCTTCGGGAGTGGGAAATTTCGGAGCGAAAACCTCCCATCTCAATTTCTCCAGCTCTCTCTTCAGCCAAGGAATCCAGTTCTCTTCCGGGGAACCATAGGAGCCGTGAAAGATTATGGCACGCATGGGGGGATATTTGGATTATGGTAATTAAATATTATCTACAAAAAGCGAAGTCTTAAATATCGCTTTTGGCATAATAAACACCTCACAAACAGGGTACTTGATATGACGAAGGGAGCAGCACTCGATAGGGTTGGCAGGGCTTTGGCCAAGTCCAGGGAGATTCTCAGTGGAACCAGTTTCTACAAGGAGGTTGCAGCTGGACCTCTCTTCGGGAAGACCAGGGAGATAGGCGACTTCTATGATAAGAGATTCGGAAGGACTTATGACGCACACATGGAAAAGACCGGGCATTACAAAGCCATGGATGCGTTCCTCGATTTTCTAGTTGAAAGAATGCCCAAGGGCGTACTCGTCTTGGACCCTGCGTGCGGCACAGGCCACGTCGCGTTCTATCTTATAGAGCAGAGGCCGGACCTCAGGATTATAGTTAATGACATCTCCAAAACCATGCTTGCGAGTGCAGTTGAAAAATTAGAGCGCCATATCGGAGAACGCGTGCTCGTCACCCAACATGATGCTGCGAAACTCCCTTTTGTTGATGAGACATTCACGCGAATAATACTCAGCTACGGGATGCATTGGTTCGAGGATAAGCTGGCAGTGGGGGAGGAGATGCAGAGGGTCTTGAAAAAGGATTGTGGATTGCTCTTTTCGGTTGAGGAGTGGCCCCTTTTGGTAACGCCGACGGAGTATTCTGCAAAGTTCGGAGCGGGAATTCTGGAGAGGGTGACGCCGCTGAATGTCGAGGATAACACGCTGAACTGGGAGTTTTACAGGGCCGGGTTTGGAAGCCTGAACCCGGGCTTCGCCGTGCCAATAGATTCTAAACATAATATGCACTTCAGAACCTATGCCAGCAGGCTCGGGAACAACGGATATTTCTGAATAAATGAATATGCTCAGACTGGGAATCGGTTGAAACTGTTGAGTTCCCACAGAAAGCGGTCTTCCGTGGAATAGTTATCTTTTTATATGTTTTGTTATCAATAATGATAACATAGTTGGTTAAATGGATGAGATACTTGTGGACATGAAGCGAGCCGGACGGGCTGCGTTTAGGACTAGGGAGTATGCTTCACTGCTCGGGAAAAAAAATTATGCAAGACTCGTACTTCATCGCATCAAAAAGAAAGGGGAGATTCTTCTCATTAGAAAGGGCTGGTGGGCGTTTCCCGGCGCTATTCCCGAGGCGGTTGCATGCGAGATTTCCGCCCCTTGCTATGTCTCTTTTCATTCGGCGCTGTTTTTGCATGGGCTGACTACTCAAACACCTAGGAATGTTCAGGTGGCAGTTGCAAGAAGAACCCGAAAGTATGCTGCACTCGGGATTAAAGTAAACGAATTCAGAATTAAAAAAAGCCAGTTCAATAATTTCGCAAAAAAGGAAGGTGTTTTGCTGGCTTCCCCTGAGAAGGCGGTTGCGGATTGCCTCTCACTACCTAGAACCTGCCCCGAATTCATCGTTCTCGAGGCAATTGGAAAAGTTGATGTTGCTGGGGTTGCGAGGCTGCTTGAGTCAAAAGCTGCCTTCAAGAGGCTTGGCAAGGTGATTCGAAATGCTGGAAAGGAACGAAATTGATAGGTATGGGCCGCCGGGTTTCCATTTGGCGCAAAAAGAAAAGGACTACGTCCAGCACTGGGCTCTAGTTTTTCTATCGCGCTCTGGATTTGAAGGTGTGTTCAAGGGAGGGACATGCCTGCAGAAGGCATTCGGTCTGCCCCGCTATTCAGAGGATTTGGACTTTACGCTAAACGAAGCAAAAGAACCGGATTTTGAATCAATGTCTGCATTCCTTTCTTCAGCCGGTTTTTCTGGCTTGGTTTGGAAGAAGGAAAGCACGGATGTTTCGATGAGCGCAAAGCTTCGCTACCGGGGACCGTTATATTCTGGCGCATCACTAAGTGAAGGAACGATACTCTTTGAGTTCAGCAAGCGAGAGAGAGCCATCCTTGAACCTAGGATAGTTACGATAACACCGCCATACCCGGATCTTCTGTCATATCAAATTCGCGTGACGGCACTTGGCGAAATCGCCGCAGAAAAAATCAGGGCAATAATGACACGCTCTTCCGCTAGGGATCTTTTCGACCTTTACTTCCTACTGAACAAGAAGGCGAAAATCGAAGAGAATGTTGTGAATGCCAAGCTCGAGTACTATGGCTTAAGTTTTAATGAAAAACAGTTCGAGCAAAGAGTAAAGATTCTAGAAAAGACGTGGAGTAAAGAGATGACGGCGCTTACGCCGAACATGCTCGGATATGAAACCGTCGCGAAACATGTTCTTGGTAAAATGAAAAAAAAATAGTGCTCCGACCGAGACTCGGTCGAAAAAGCGGAGTTTTGTTATAATCAACGTGAGAATGACGGTTCTGATTAACCTTTGCGGTTTATTTTTGAAGAATCTAGACAGTAATCTCGCAGGCTTCTCGGAGGATACTCGTATGTCGCGGAGGTATAGTCCGGATCGATGTTTTGACAAACGGATTGATTCTTTGTACGCTCGGCAATCCATAAGAAGCACTCGCTCTTTGTGTCTATATCCTCGATAAGGTAACATGTTGAAAAATCGCCAGTTTTGTCGGCTAGCTGGGAGTAGCACGAATCCTTTCTGTCGAGATCCGTGATTGTTCCACATATCTCTTTGCTGTTTGTTGTAAGGACTATTTTCTCAGTAAAAAGGAAGAAACCGAGCACGCAAAACAGGAATAAGGATATGATTGCAAGCAAGCTTTGCTTCTTGGTAGGCCCGCGGACAATGGCCGGGCCTTTTTTTGACAATACGACGTCCCTGACAACTCCGATGAATTGCAACTTGCTGGGAAGGAGCTTGTAGAAACCGAACAGCAAGAAGAAGAGTCCTGCTGATAGGTATATTGAGATTATGCGTTCCAAAACGTGTTTTTGCGGGTCGCGTAATATCACGAAATCCACAAAAAAACTAGAGAACAGTGTCGCTACATAGAACGCGACCAATGCTTCAATGGCCCAAAAGCCTTCCGATGCGAAGTAGAAAAATATTTTCTCGAAAATGTTTTCCCCTGTTTTCTTTTGAAAGAACTCCGGGCCTTTTGTCAAGAAAAAAAATCCGTAAAGAGCTACAAAGACAAGTCCGAGAAGGATAGAGATGTAAAGGTAAAGGCCAAAATCCTCAAATGTCGGGAAGGGAAAGTAAAACAAATGCCACTTATCGAGAGGCCCAGGCTCTGGGTAAGAAAAGGCTTCGGTAATCACTATAACTCCATAGATAAGAAAAAGGATTGCGAGAATTTTTTCCAAGTTGATAGAAAAGTCATTGCTGTTCATCAATTAACTCTGCTGTTTAAGGTATAAAAAGAATATGCTCCGGCCGGGATTTTCACCCGCCAAATGGCAAGGATTTGAATTCCCTGAACTTTTTTCTTCACTTCTTTCTTTTTTCATTGAAGTTTTTTCTTTCTTCCAAAGAAAGAAAAAAGTTCACCCGGGTCACCGGCTTTCTCCAGTTGGTTGCTGGAAGGTATCGGAAACCGCGCTGGCGGTTTCTGATTTCGAGAGGCCGGAATCCTTGACCGGTTTGTCCGGCGATTTCCGCTGGCGCTTTGGGGCGCAGCCTGAAAGGGCCACTAGACTACCGGAGCAAATGCAGGTATTTTTGGCGTCGCCGAGATTTAATAAGCTTTCGCGCTTAGGCTACCGGACAACCAAGGACTCGAGCATCGGCGAAATGAAGAGAACTGCTATTGCAACGCTCACCGCAGCCACCAGCAGCACCGAAAGCAGGAGCGCTCCGAACGACCTCAGAATGTCGATTTTGTGGGCTGCGGCAATTGCGTGCACCTGGAGGTATATCATGAAGAAGAACAAGAACACGAAAACCAAAATGAAGAGCGGGCCTGAACACCCCGCGAGGGGAGGAAAGACCATAAACATGACGAATGGGAATACTGATAGGATTAATAGAATGATTTCAACGGCGAAGCTGAAAAGCACGAGCAGCGAAAACAGGCTCGCCTGCTTCCCGAATTCCCCAGAACCGCCGAACAGTCTCGCGAATGCAAAAATGATGGCGTTCCAGATTAGAAATGCGATTGTCATGGAAAGCGGGTAAACCACGAGCATGAAGAAGAACGTCAGGGGATTGAATCCTGCGAGAGAGAACAGGAGTGCGTTAAGAAGGCCGAGTATAAGCCCGATGCCGGCGACTCTTGCGATTGCGGTGCTGAGGCTTCCCTCAAGGAGCTCATGCCTGAAAACAGCAGTCGGGTCCTTGAAAAGGCCGGTGAGCCAGAAGGGAGTCGATTTTCCGACCATCTCGTGGACCTCGGGCATCTTGCCGCCAGTTGGGCCCCAGAAGGTCATCTCCGGCTTCTCAGGCTCGTCTCCCATGGGTGAAATTTGTTTTTTGCATTTAATAAACCTATGTTTTTCACGTCGAAAAAGAAAACATTTAAATACCGAAATCAATAAGTTAATTGAATGCGGCCCAGGCGACCAGGGGCTGTAAAACAGCTCTTAATGCTCGTAGACGAATTCAGGTGCCAACGCTGCCACCTTAACCTATCCAAATTTCCGGAGCTCATCCAATTGCACCATATGATAGACCGGGAGATTCTCTGGAAAGCGAAGCGCGAGGGGCTGCACAGGCAGTTCCAGGGGATGAGGGGGAACATCGAGTACCAGCAAATCCTCTGCCCGGCCTGCCACGCGACTGTGCATGAAGCCCGAGAAAGGAACTATTTCTTCCCGAACTACAACCTCAACACTTCGGGGAACAACGTGAAGCTTGCCATGGAGATGCATGTTAAGACGAAAACGAAAGTTAGAGAAAGATAGTTGTGCACCGAACGCTATTTATATTTTCCAAGCCTAAATCAGCCCGGGGAACATGAGGCTTCTTTTTGAAAAAACGGCGTGCACGGACTGCGGCGCGTGCAGGGGCACGTGCCCTAAAGGCCCGAAGTCTATGAAAATTTTCGGATGCAGGCACTGCAACCCGGAATCAGCCCCCTGCAGAACAGCCTGTCCCATCGGGGCCATAAAGCAGTCCGGCGAGTTCCTGTTCATCGATGAAGAGGAGTGCAACGGATGCGGCGAGTGCGAGAGGAAATGCCCCTATGGGGCGATTGAGATTGTTGGGGGGAAGGCCCTGAAGTGCGATGCCTGCCTCGGGAAGCCCCTCTGCATAGATTACTGCCCCGAGGAGGCGCTCGCCCTGCTGAGGGAATCGGAGGGAATGCTCGGGTGGCGGATACGGAATGAAAAGGCGGATTACTCAATTCAGCTGCCGGCGCTCGCCCAGGAGGAGGAGGCCATAGTCTGCGAGATATGCTCGAGATTCAGGGAGGCCTCGAAAAAAGGGGAAGTTGCAAGCAGAAAGGATGCCGAAGAAAAGACCGGGGCCCTGCTTCTCGGGTATTGCCGCGAAAATGGGCTGATGATGGAGACAGACCAGTTCGAATACCTCTCGAAAATCGCGCTCTCCCAAATCTGGGGTTATGGCCCGCTCGATTCGTTGCTCTCGGATGACGGGCTCGAGGAGATTGCAGCCATCGGGCTTGGGAAGCCGGTCTATGTCTACAAGCGGGGCGCTGGCTGGCTTGAAACCGATTGCGAGTTCACCTCCGAGCAGGAGTTCGTAAATATCATCAACAAGATGGCGAGGCCTTTAGGGAGGAGGCTCACTTACCAGAGCCCGAGGCTGAACGCCGTTCTGCCAGATGGCTCGAGAATCCACGCATCGATGCCGCCCATCTCTGGATTGGAGCTCACCATAAGGAAATTCAGGAAGAACCCCATATCCGCCCCCGAGCTCGTGGGGTTCGGGACTTTTTCCGCAGAAGCCCTGGCGTTCCTCTGGCTTGCGATGAAGGTCGACACGTCGGTTGTGGTGGCCGGGAACACGGCGAGCGGGAAGACGAGCACCCTCAATGCGCTGTTTTCATTCGTTCCACTGGATGAACGCGTGCTCATCACCGAGGAGACTCCCGAGATAAACGTCCCGCACAGGCACAGGGTCTCGCTGCTCGCGAATCCCGAACTCGGGATTGGAATGGGCGAACTCGCTGCCGATAGCCTGCGGATGAGGCCGGACAGGGTGATTGTCGGCGAGGCGAGAACGGAGAACGAGGTGAGGGCGCTGCTCGAGGCCATGACGAGCGGGCAGGCGAGGGGGAGCTATGCGACATTCCACGCCCAGTCGGCAAGGGAGGCAGTTGCGAGGATGAAGTCCCTGGGGGCCCCTGACACTGACATTAATTCAATCGGGCTCATTGTGATACAGAAGAGGCTGGCAGGGAGGGGCAGGAACAGGGAATCGAGGAAGGCGCTTGAGATTGCCGAGGTTGCGATGAACGGGGATTCCGCTGAAGCTGTGCTCATATACCAGTATGATTACGGGGTCCGCTCGCTCAAGAGAACCAAAACCCAATCGCGCACCGAGGAAGCGATTATGAACGAGCTCGGCCTGGGAAAGAAGGAGCTCAAGAAAGAGCTTTCTGACAGGGCATTGTTCCTCTCCGGGCTTTCCAGGAGGAAGGTGAGCTTCTTCGAGTCAGTAGCTGCGATACAGAACTACGACCGGCTGCTTGGGGGATCCCTTGATTGACGAGCTAGCCTCAACGTTTCCGGATTTTGGAACCTTCACCAGTGGCGACTTGGACAGGACTGGGAAAAGGCTGAGGCTCGCCGGCTTGAGGGCCGGGGCCGGCAATTACCTCTCTTTTTCCCTTTCCCTCTCAATCCTCGTGCTTCTCATCTCGGCTCTTTTCCTTTTGACTTTTCTCGAGCTTCTTTTAGCACTCGGGTTTTCCCTAATCTGGTTCGCCATCGTTTATTTTCTCACGCTCAGGCTGCCCTCGATTCTTGCTCGGAGAAGAGGGGTTGGGATTGAATCGGACCTTCCGGTGGCGCTTCGTTCGATGGCTACTGAACTCAGCATGGGAGTCTCGTTTGAGAAATGCCTTGCCCACACGGCAGAATCCGAGCACCGGATAGCGCCTGAGCTGAAGAGGGTGCTTCTCGAGGTAAATGGAGGCGCGAGCCCTCCGGAGGCGCTCAGGGGGATGGCAGAGGGGATAGACTCGCTTGCCCTGAAAAGGGCGGCGCAGCAGATGATAGAGGCATATAAGCATGGTTCCAGGGGAGAAGGCCTCAGGCATCTTGCAGAGGAGATGATTGAGGTCCAGAAGGCAAATGCCAGGCAGTATAATGCGAAAATCGCCTTTCTCGGGCTCATGTTTGTCGCGGTCTCCTGCATAGTCCCTGCTCTTTTTGAAGCCTATGTGGTGGTTGGGTCCTCGTTCCTCTATTCCGCATTTTCCCCTGCTGATATCTGGCTCGCCTATTTGGTCGGCTTCCCTGCTGCAGGGGGAGTTATACTGCTGTTGATTCACGAGGGAACCCCGAGGGCGCTCTGGGGGAGAAAGGAGATGCTGGTTTCGGAAAAGCAGATTAGGCTCGCGAACAGGGCCTTGAGGGCACGGGGAATCGGATTTGATTTCAAGAAATCGGTTGCCTGGTCCCTTGGAATTTCAACCCTCTTAGCCCTGGCTCTTTTGGTTGCTTCCCTTGCTTTCAGCTTCGCGCCCTGGGTCGCGCTCCTCCCCTTCGCCTTCCCGTTCCTCGCCTATTTCCTCGTGATTAGGATGGTTGAAACGAGAACTGCTGAGCTCGAGGCGAGATTGCCAGATGCCCTTCTCCAGGCCTCATCGTTCCCAAAGGGAACGCCCACTGAAAAAATAATAAAATCCATCGCCGATGCAGGATATGGCCCGCTTTCGGAGGAGTTCGGGTCAGCCAGCAGGCAGATTTCCTCTGGGGCCGATGTCCCTTCGGCGCTGAAATCGGTTTCCGATGACAACGACTCCGCCCTTCTCTCCAGGGCCTGCGGGCTCCTTTCCCGGGCTTATTCGGCAGGCGGGGACATGCACCGGGCGATGAAGGAAACTGCGGAGGACATGTTCGCTGTGTTTTCCATTGTGAGGGAGCGGGAATCCGGATTGGCAATCCAAAAATATACGCTTATTTTCGGCGGGGCGCTGCTTGTCCCCCTTGTCCTCGGGACAATAACCAATATGGTTTCGAAGCTCGGGACTTCCGGGATTGAGTTTATTTCGAGCACAACTCCTGCTGAGAGGGCGATGTTGATGGGGGCGTCTGTTGGCGCTGCGCAAGCTTACCTCGTAATCTACTCCCTCCTCGCGAGCCTGTTCATCGCCAAGCTTGGCGGGAGCTGGAGGAATTTTGCGCTTTATTTCGTGATGATGGCACCAGTTTCCCTGCTGGCTTATAATGTGGCGATGGGAATCGACTTGATGACGATTGTTTAGCTGATTTTGACCGGTCTTCTCTTCTTAGGCTTGAAGACGCCCATGACGAAGAACGCGATTAACGAGTAGACGAACCCCAGGAGAATCCCGAGCGAGTCGAGGGGCCTCGGAAGGACCGGCCTGAGGGAATTCAGCGGGGAATGGGCATCCTGGCCTGCTGCCATCGCCAACCCGATGTCGAGCGCCAGCCCGACCACCAGCACCACCATGAGAGTCATGAGGAACTGAACGAGCCAGTCGTTCCTGGTCATGTGGTCTTCCCGGTCCATGGAGGACTATTGGCAAATGGATATTTAAAACCAGCGAAAAGATTTGAGCTAGCGGGAGGAAGCAGGAAATGAAAAACAAAAAAATAAGTTACGGGCTCGAGCCCGAGAGCCTCTCTATCGCGGATTCGAAATGGGCCTTCTTCTGGGCTATTTTTTTCCCTAGGCTTGAGAGCTTCTGCCCGAGCTCCTTGGCCATTCCCTTGTCCCCTGGCCCCCCTGAGAGCTTCTTGAGCGCGATGTTTTTCTTCGGGTCTAGCAAGTGGGAGTATCGGGAGTCCGAGACGCGAGCATTCTTGTAGGCATCGCGGAAGGGAATCCCCTCGAGGCTCATCTTGGTCGCGAAGTCCGCAAGGCACATCTCGGGAGTGCATGAGGAGACACATGCCTTCTCATTGATTTCAAGCCCGGAAACGAGTCCGTCCATTATCGACAGGCTTGTTTTGGTGATTTCGAACCCTTGCATGAGAGGGCCCTTGGTCTCCTGCAAATCGCGGTGGTAGCCAAGGGGAAGCCCCTGGAGCACCATTGCAACTGAGACCTCGAGGCCTAGCACTTTCGCCGATTTTGCGCGAATCAGCTCTAGGCAGTCCGGGTTGCTCTTGTGGGGCATGATGCTGCTCCCGGTGCAGTAGCTGGCCGGAAGCTTCACGAAGCCATGGGAATCATCCGAGAACTGTATCAGGTTCGTGGCGAAAGCGGAAAGGTCCTGCATTATTGAAGAAAGACCAAAGAGCGCCAGCTTTGCGTTCTTTCCCCTGGAGCCGACTGCATTCAGGGTGTTCAGGTTGAGTGAGGAGAACCCCAGTTCTTTCGCGCTCATCCCCCTGTCCAGTTCGATTATCGAGCCGAAGCTTGCGCCTGCGCCGAGCGGGGACTTGTCTAGAGAATCGACTATCGCGAGCGAGAACTCCAAGTCGTCCATTAATGCTTCGCAGTAGGCAAGCAGCCAGTGCGAAACAGACCCGGCCATTGCCTTGCGCGAATGTGTGTAGCCCGGCATTGGGCAGTCGTATTTTTTCGAGAGCAAAATGAGCTTGGAACAGAGTTTGGCTGTCTGGGCACAAATCCCAATGAGCTCCCACTTTGAATAGAGCGCCAAATCAAGAGCGACCTGGTCGTTGCGCGAGCGTCCTGTGTGGAGCTTCTTTCCCAAATCACCCAGCTCGCTGGTGAGGAAGGCTTCGATGTTCGCATGAACGTCCTCGAGTTCCTCCTTCAGCTCGAATTTCCCGTGCTTGCGGAGAACAATCACTTTCTTGAGCCCTGCAATCAGCTTTGCGCCCTCGCTTGTGCTGAGGACGCCGGCCTTGGCGAGAGCTTTCGCGTGCGCAATCGAGCCGAGGGCATCCCAGAGGATGAGGTTCTTGTCTAGGAGGATATCCTCCCCTGAGAGGTAGGCCTCCGCTTCCTTGGGAATGTCCTCGCCCTTCTTGCTCCAGATTTTCATAGGCATCACGACTAACAGTATAGATAAAAACCAAAGAATAAAAACGGATGGGCCTCCCGACCGATTCGAACCCGGGCTCGAATGAGCCTCTCGAGAGGCCCGACGTTTGTTTTTATTTTATTCCCTACTTCCTGACCTTGTTGGCCATCACGGTGTTCAATCCCCAGAGTTTTATGAATCCTATTGCATCCTTCTGGTTGAACGTAGTGCCCTTGTCGTAGGTTGCAAGCAGCTTGTCATAGAGCGCGTGCTCCGAGTATCTGCCTATGACGCGCATGCTTCCTTTGTAGAGCTTCAGCTTCACCCAGCCGTCCACGTATTCCTGCGAAGTCTCGAGATAGGCATTCAGCGATTTCATGAGCGGCGAATACCACAGCCCGCGGTAGACGAGGTCGCCCCATGTCTTGGTCACGTATGGCTTGAAATCGTTCTCCTCGCGCGTGAACACGTATTTTTCTAGGTCTGTGTGCGCTGCGATGAAGGCAATGGCGGCAGGGCACTCGTAGTTCTCGCGGGACTTGAGCCCCACTACGCGGTCCTCCATGTGGTCGATGAGCCCGATGCCGTTTCTCCCTGCGACCTCGTTCATCTTGTCGACCATCTCGACTGCCCCGGTAGTTTTCCCGTCGGCGCACTCAATCTCAACTGGAACTCCCTTCTTGAACGTAATCTTTACTACCTCTGGCTTGTCCCGGGCTTTCTCGGGCACTTTCACCCACTCGAATGCATCTTCTGGAGGCTCGGTGGCCGGGTCCTCGAGAACTCCGCACTCAATTGAGCGCCCCCAGAGGTTCGCGTCAATGGAGTAGGGCGAGTCCTTCTTCACTGGAATCCAGATGTTCTTCTGCTGCGCATAGGCTATCTCCTCGTCGCGGTTGAGCAGCCAGTCGCGGACAGGCGCGATAATCTTTATGGATGAATCCAGGGCAGCCACTGAAACATCGAAGCGGACCTGGTCGTTGCCCTTGCCAGTCGAACCGTGGGCAACTGCGCCAGCGCCCTCCTTCTTCGCAACCTCTACGAGGTGCTTGGAGATGAGCGGGCGGGCGAGGGCAGTTGAGTTCGGATAGGCGCCCTGGTAGAGGCAGTTCGCCTGAACGCCCTTCCACGCATAATTCTTTATGAAGTCCTCCTTGGCGTCGATGAAGTAGTGCTTTGCCCCGAGCTTCTCGGCCTTTTCCTTTATGGACTTCTTGTCCACGTTGCTGTACTCCTTCTGGCCTAGGTCGAGGGTGACCGCAATAACCTCGAACCCGCAGACATCCTGGAACAGCTTAATCATTATCGACGTGTCCACTCCGCCGGAATAGGCGAGCACGACCTTCTTTATCCCCTTGTACTGGGAAAGGTCGACCTGCTTCTTGATATTTTCAACAAGACCCATAGAATTCACCTCTCGTGCAAGCTAGCGTTACCTTGAGAAAAAGACTCCTCTCGGTGGAACTCGCACAAAACCTCCCATGGAGATTTTTAGTGCGAAAGGTATTTAAGCCGTTTTCGGCCAAATAAGTCCGAAAAGCTGAATAAAATAACAAAATTGGTGGAAAGATGGGGGACAAATCCGTTGTTTCAAAGGTTTACGATGCGCTCGACGAGGACCTCTACCTGAGGAGCGCCATCCTGCTCGGGGTCGCGAACCTCTCCGCGGTTTCAGAAAAGATAAGGAAGGAGGCTGCGCCTGAGGCCAGTAGGGAGGCAGTCAGGGCTGCTGTCAGGCGCTATGTCTCCGAGATGGATGAGGGGAAAGGCGGCGAGGACCTTGCCAAGCTTCTCTCGGATACGGGGTTTTCGCTTAGGAGCAACATCGCCGTCATACAGGCCTACCAGGACAGGCGGGTCATGATGAGGCTCGATGATAAGCTGAAGGAGATAGGCAAGGAGTTCAACATCATAAGCTCCGGCCACGCAATCACGATAATTGCAGGCGATGAGAACGTGCAGGCGCTGGTGAAGGCCATCGGGAAGGAGAACCTCGTCGGGTATCGGAGGGGCCTCCACGCCATATACCTGAACTCCGGAAAGGAGATTAAGACCACGAAAGGATTCGTTGCATTCGTAACTTCCCTGCTTCACAGGAAAGGGATAAACTTGATTGAGTTCTACTCGTGCTACACCGACACCGTGCTCATAGTCTCGCGCGAGGATTCGTTGAAGGCGTATGAACTGTTGGACAGGGTCATCGGGAAGAGAAGGGGAAACCCAATGGGTGATTGAGATGAGAATGCTGGTAACCGGAGCAGCCGGATTCATAGGCAGCCATTTGTCTGAAAGGCTTCTGTCGGATGGCCACGAGGTGCTTGGGTTGGATAATTTATCCGCTGGCCTTCTGGAGAACCTGCCAAAGCACAAAAATTTTGAATTCAAAAAACTTGACATCCGGGATGAGAGAAGCGTGCTCGAGGTGACCAAGGACGTCGACTCGGTTTTCCACTTCGCAGCAGACCCGCTTGTGAAAGAGAGCGCCGAAAGGCCGGCTGAGAGCTTTGAGGTGAATGCCAGGGGCACGCTAAATTTGCTGGAGGGCGCGAGAAAGCATGGTGCCAG
Source organism: Microcaldota archaeon (assembly GCA_041305385.1). GTDB lineage: Archaea > Micrarchaeota > Micrarchaeia > Burarchaeales > JAKAKT01 > JAKAKT01. Next base: position 30,867 of record JBFYLO010000070.1, read on the forward strand.
GGCATTTGTCTTTGCCTCGACCTCGGCGGTTTATGGGGACGCGAAGGTTTTCCCGACCCCGGAAACCTACCCGATTGTTCCAATAAGCAACTATGCCGCATCGAAAATCTCCGCAGAGTCCTATGTCTCTTCCTACTGTTCTTCTTATGGGATGAGAGGGACTGTCCTGCGCTATGCCAACATATTCGGCCAGCGCTCGCGCCACGGGGTGGCCCACGACTTCTATTTCAAGCTCAAAAGGAATCCACGCGAACTTTTAATTCTTGGGAATGGGAAGCAGAGCAAATCCTATTTGTTCATTTCCGATTGCATCGGGGGGTCGCTCCTCGCGTACAAGAAGCAGAGGGATGTTTTCGACATCTTCAACATCGGGAGCGACAAGGCCTTCACTGTGGACCAGATTGCCGACATCGTGAGCAGAGAGATGGGGGTCTCCCCGAAATATTCCTACACCGGGGGCGAAAGAGGATGGGTTGGGGATGTCCCGAAGATGAGGCTCGATGTGAGGAAGCTCAAGCGGGTGGCGGGCTGGAAACCGAAAGTGTCCCTTAGGGAAGGGGTTAGAATCTATTTGAAGTGGCTCGGGACGCAGAGAAAGTAGGAGCTATTCGGTTATTTTTTCAGTCTTTTCCACAAGTAGTTGAAGTAAACGCGGTAATTTTTTGCTATGCCCTCGTTCTTTATCACATTCGGAGAGCCGAATTCTGGAGAGAGGGTCTTGCCCCATAATGGTCGCTGGGCGGGTCTGACTGGTTCGTGTTGTTTGGAATAAGTCGTCTCAGAGGCGCCCCTCTGCTGAAATCTTAGCACGAACACGCCACTGGTCCTTTCCGAGCAAAAGTCCTGCGAACATTCTCACGATGCTAAAGGGAAAATTCACGCTATACCCATATTTTTTCACATACTCCAAACTTGATGCGTTCCCTCGCCTGCAAGAAGCTGTATGCTCAATCTTCCAGCCTGCGCTTTCGAATAATTTTGCGACAGATTCCCGAGAAAAGTAATGCAGGTGTCCAAAAGGCCGGACCATGTCCCATTTTGCTTTTAACAACCTGGCCTTATGCGAGCTTGCATTGGGGAAATCGCAGAAAATAATGCAGCCCGGGTTAGCGAGCGAAGTTAGTTCCTTTAGCATGCCTGCCGGGCTTTCGAGATGCTCCCAAACCCCATTAAGAACGATTAAGTCGAATTTGACTCCTGGGGGTAAATCGCTTATATCGCTAACTACATTCGCATTTTCTCCTCGCCAATTTCGCCCTGGTTCGACTCCGAAACATTCTTTTGCTTTTTTGCTTAGTTCTGTTAACAGATGCCCTGTTCCCGAGCCTATCTCTAAAACATTAAACTCCTTCTTTTCGATGCTATTTGAATATCCTTCAGCTTCTTTTCGAATAGCCTCTAGATTGGGGTCATTGGTTCCGGCATACCCCTCGTTCACTACGTATAGCGAGCCTTCCTGGTAGAGGGAAGACAAGAGCTCCTGTTTTGGCATTGGGTTAATCCACCAATGCCCGCAGACAGCACAGCCCCTAAGTTCCACGGTCATTTCTGAATTAGGGTTTATAGTCTTGGTTTTCTCGATTATGGAAGATTCTCCGCTACAGATTGGGCAAGTTAGAAGCCTGGTTTTCCCAGAGGAAAACTGGACATTTGGTGGAACGGCAGTTGATTTTCTTGCCTGCTTCCCGATGACTGGGGACGTGCCGCCCTTTGCAGTCGATTTTTCGAGAGAGACTGGCACACCGATGGCTTTTTGGGACTTCGTTTTGACCCCCTCTCGCTCTTTTAACTGCCCGGTATCTTGAATATCCTGACGGGCTTAATCATGAGGCCGCCAGGGTCCCCTTCTGGATAGACGAGCTCGAATCCATCAATTCTTCCTAGGAAGAAGCCCCTGTAGAAGTTCGAATCATAGGCTTTCCCCTTCCTGTCAGGCAGGCCCGGCTGGCCATCATACCAGATTTCAGGGTAGGCGATTAGATACCTGTCATAAGCCCTGCCGTTGTACCCTGTCCTGTCCATATACATGGGAATCCCACGGTTTATCTTGACGACATTCGGGTCGGTGTCGAAATTCTCAGGCGGATTCGACTCGTTCGCCTCTAAAATGGCCATCGCCTTGTTCCCGCCGATGTCAATTTCGCCCAGGCAATAGGTTGGGCCGAAAGTGGAGATTCCGAGCTGCATGTACTGCCCCTCCTTACCCTTGACTATGCAGCGCTCATTAAGGGTCGGCTGGACTGGAACGAGCATGTATTCGAAATCATAGAGCTGGTCGCACAACGAGCTGCCTGGCCCGACGCTCATGTTGGTCTGCTCATTGTAAACGCAGGAAAGGTATTTCAGGGCGCCCCATTTGCCAACGAGGTCTATGTCAAACATCACGTGGGTCGCGTTGAATCCTATCATCGTATTCTTCAGGTCCTCCGGGGTCCCCTCGACAAACGCATCCGCAACCATCAGGTCCATGGTCCCGTTCGCGTGCTCGTTCCTGGTTACTGTTCTCCTGTCCCCGAAGAAATTGGTCCAGTGGCCGTAGTCCCACCAGGACATCACTGCGTCATCCTTGTGGACGTTCTTGCTTATCCAATCCATTGGGTCCAGCCAGTAGGAGGGGATTTTAGTGCAATACATATATGCGCTGAGCGGCCTGTTCGCCCCTGCTTTAATGGACTCTGAGACTTTCGCGCAGTCCCCGGGTTGGAACGTAATCGCTGTTGGGAATATGTCAGTAAGCGGGCCGGGGCGCCCGTTGGTTAGAAGGCTCACGAAGCCGAAGCTGCTCTCAATGAGAAGCAGCGCCACGAGCACGGCGTAGCCCTGCCTGTAGAGCTTCTTGTCGCTGTCCTTGGCTGAGGACACCAAGAGCTTGTAGAGCTCGCCGAGCAGCACTGCAGCTGCTATGGCAAGCATGAAGCAGAATTGAATCGTGTATTTGCTCTTCTGCATACCGACGAATGATATTGGAAAGACGGCAACCAGGAACATGAGCGCCAGGTGGCTGTTGCGGGTGAAAATCGCGGCCAAGAGGACGATGAAGACCACCAGGAGGAGGAACGGCATGTAGACCTCGTTGAACTGGCCGCCAAGAAGCCCGCCTATGATGTTGGGCACAGATACCCCGAATGGTATCTCGACTGGCTGGCCGTTTTCAGACCATAGGGAAACGCCGCTGATTGCAGTCCCGAGAATCCCGAAAGAAGTCTTGGCGTCCCCGACAAGCTCCTGTGGGGTGAGGGCGTGCTCCTCGGCAACGGTCTGCATGAGGGCAGTGGTCGGCCTTGAAAAACTTACTGCACCGCTAACAAAGGACAGGAGAATCCCGAAGAGCGGGGTTATGAAAAGGAATACGGCCCCGACTAGCACCAGGGCTAAAAACATGTTGTAGCGCGTGGAGGTCTTCTTCGAGTTCAGTTCTATGAAATAAAGCGCCCCAGTAAAGGCTAGGGATGCTATGAACATTATCAGTGTGGACGATAAGGATAGCGAATTTGAATATAGGGTATCGCGCACCAGGTAGGAGAACACTACGAATACGAATATTATGGCATTTGCCTTCAACAGGCCCTTCAGGCTCTCGTTTTTCAGGAACAGTTTGCAGGACTCCAAGAACGAATATCCGCAGAAGACAACTACGATAACCAAAGTATAAGCAGAGCCGAAATAGGCGGACATGTAGGCGATGCCTGCGAGAATCGCGAATCGCATGTCCTTCCTAGTCATTGCCAGGGCATAGGCTGAAAGGAAGAAGAACACCGAGAACATCCCCCAAGGGGCTATCTCAGCCTCGCCTGCCACGAATTTCTCTATGAGCCTCGGGGTGAATGCCATGAATCCCGCTGCGAGAATTCCTGTCAGGTGCCCGTATTCTTCTTTAACGAACGAATAGGCGAAGAAACATATGATGGCGCCGACCACCGGTGGGTAGATGTTGGCTATGGTTGAGAGCAGGAGATTGCTGTAGGTTTGGTCCCCGCCGGTGTAGATGAGATACCAGCCTGCCTCAAGATAGCCTGTCAGGAGCGTGTTGCCGTGGCCTCCCGGTCCAGGATACCACGCAGTACCATCAACAAGCGGGACATTACCGACAACCAGGAGCTGCCTGGCTATGTACATGTAAAAATAAGGGTCGAATTCGTAGAAAACCGGGCCGAAGCTTTGAACTCGTATGAAAAATGCCAGAAACATTATTAGGAACAGGATAATCGGGATTGCATCCCTCGTTGGGTTGAACCAAAATTCCGGGACATCGAACTTCAGCCATTGCTTGTCCTTGCTGGCCTCGTAAAAATACCAGGCTATTCCGATTGCAGTTGTTACGGCAGCGCCTGCAAGGGTCAGTGTTATTGAGAACGGAACCCCCAGTATGTTGAGGATGTAGGTTATCGTGGTTGGGACCACCAGCCCGATTGCAAACGCGAAGCAGGTGATTTCGAATCTGGACAGCTTGGTCTTCCTCAGGAGCGGTACCGCCAATGCTAGGCCTGGCACCAGTATGGAGAGCAATATGGGTATTGCTGCTGAGATAAATTCCGTGGCTCCCAAATAAAGCTACCTCCCAAGAGCGACCTGATATTCTACGGATAAATATATAAAACGATGCTGGGTTTAACTGTTGTTTTATGGGGAGAATGCTCCGGGCGGGGGGTGCCCACATGTATAACAAACGCACTGATTTCAGTTTCTCGGAACCGTTCCTGAAAGTATATTTTCTCGAAAGCGTTAAGGATTATGGGATAAAGGGAAAAACGATTGTCCTAAATCTTGGCAAGCGAAGAATCGCTGTTGCTGGAAAAAAGCTCGCGCCCTTAAGTTCGTCGATTTACGCGGATATCGTCATAGGCAAGGCGGAAAAAGTAGCTTGCATAGAGTTTGAATTGGGACCAACCCCACTCGAAGCTTTTCCTTTTTCAAACGAATTGAGAGCAAAATGGCAACACGTGCATGAGATTTTCCCGCTGCCACATTTGAAAGAGACCCGATTGTGGAGGTCTGGAAAAGAGAGGGTCGGGGATATCGAGTTTAACCTGTGGTTTGCCTCCGCAGGAACGGATTGCGGGCTGCATAACAAGCACGGGTTTAAGGAGATCCACATGCAGGTGTATGGCTTGGGGCGAATGCAAAAATTCAAAGAGAATGACAAGAAAACGCTTTATAACGAGGTGTTCATGGCCCCGGGGCGCACGCACGAGCCATTCTATGATGAGAACGGGGATTATCCATGGCATCAGTATTACGCAGACGGCGATTGTGTTTGGCTGGCAGTTGAGTTTTATGATTATAGCAAACCCCAAAAATAATGCTACGAAGAAGACATTCGAGCCCGAACGGGCGCCAGGGGTGCACACGAGACTCGCGAAACTCGGGTTCAGTTGGGTTGCTTTTTCGGAGTATTTATAACGGGTAAACGGTAGGTAATCGCATGGAACGGGTAATTGTCGCTGGAGGGGGGCCGGTCGGCTGCGTTGCTGCATTGAGCGCAAGCGAAAACGGGGCAAACGTTTCACTTTATGAGGAACACCGGAAAATCGGGACCCCTGTCCAGTGCTCGGGGCTGATTTCGAAAAAGGGGCTTGACTCGATTGGAATCGATTACTCGGGGGCAGTCCTCAACGACATTCGGGGGGCTGACATTCACGCTGGGGGAGCTTCGGTCCGGGTCTTTGCGCCTGAGACAAAAGCATTCGTGGTGAATCGGAGCGAGCTGGACTGCATCTATGCAGAGGCTGCGGAATCAGAGGGCGCCAGAATCCTTTTGGGAAAACGGGCACCCCTCGGACCTGAGAACCGGGAAGTTCTAATCGGGGCAGACGGCGTTTTCTCAAGAACTGCCAAGGCAAACGGCTTCCCCGAACACCGGGGCCTTGTTTGCTGCTACCAGGCCGAGTTCTCAAGGGCCAGGCCTGAGCACGGGCACTTGGTTTCCGTTTACCTGACTTCGCTCGCACCCGGGTTCTTCGGCTGGGTTATCCCCATTAATGAGGAGCGGGTGAGGGTCGGGCTAGGGGTTTCAAGGGGAAAAAACCCGAAAGAGCAATTCTGGAAATTTGCGCGGACCCTGGGGAGGGTCCTCGAGGGTGCAAAGCTCGAATCCGAGCTTGCTGGATTTATCCCACTCTCTCCGCGAGCCCAGACTGTCCGTGGGAGGGTTATGCTCGTCGGGGATGCTGCGGGACAGGTGAAGGCGCTTTCTGGCGGGGGGGTTTATTTCGGATGCAGCTGCGCATCCATTGCCGGAAGAATCGGGGCCCTTCATCAAGAGGAACTCTCGCTCTACGAGAGCGAGTGGAGGAGGGAGTTCTCCCGGGACCTCCGAATTCACGGGCTTGTGAGGGGGGCCCTGAACCTTCTTCCTGAATTTGCAACCGGAGCCCTTTTGAGGGCAGGGGGCCTGCTCGGGGCGGATGCTTTTCTTGTGAAATATGGGGATATGGACAGACCTACTGAAATGGTAAGGGCGTTCAGGCACGACTCGGCCTCAAGGCTGGGGAAACGTTTTAATAACGTCGCATCAATATTTACCAACGGGCGCTCACGGCAGTGATTGAATGGCACTTAAGCATGTTGCAATAATACCTGACGGGAACAGGCGATGGGCGACGGTGCACGGCAAAAGCCTTGTGGAAGGCTACCTTGCGGGCATAGACAGGGCCAGCAAGACCCTGGAGTGGGGCAGGGACCTCGACATAAAGGAGCTGACCTTCTGGGGCCTTTCGACTGAGAACCTGTCTCGGAACAGGGTGGAGATAGAAACCCTGATGCGGCTTTTCGAGCTCAAGTTCAAGGAAGTGACGCAGGTGAGCGAGTTCAAGGACAACGGGATAAGATTCAGGGCTTTCGGGGATAGGGGCCTGCTGCCAAAAGGGATGCTGGACCACATCAACTCGCTCGAGGAATCCACGCGCGACTATTCCAATTACTTCGTTAACCTCCTTCTCGGGTATGGGGGAAGGCATGAGATAATCGCCGCCTGCAACGCAGCCATAAGGGATTACGAAACTGGGAGGATTAAGGCT
>JBFYLO010000071.1:0-4971 GCA_041305385.1 Microcaldota archaeon
GAAAAAACTGCTCATTTCAGGTGATACGCTCTTTGCCGATGGGGTCGGGAGGACTGACCTTGGGGGGGATGAGAAGCTGATGCAGAAGTCGCTGTTCAGACTCGGGAAGCTAGATTGGAGGACTCTGTGCCCTGGGCACGGGGAGATATCCATCCGTCCTTGTTAAGGGAGCGTCTAAGGAATGAGTTATGTTTTAAGACTGGCCTTTTGGGTGGCTGCCGTGTTGACTTTGGCTTGAAACCTGTCTGCTATATCTTTGGCAGTCATCCCCAACTCGCTCCCGAAATTCTTTGCTGCAAAGCTCCTGAGCATTGCAATCAAGTTATCAACGCCCGCTATGACATTAGGCTTCCTCGAATTAGAGTATCTTGAAATAATCGGGAGAATCCTTTTTGCAGCAGCTTGGTTTTCAAGGGCCCTTCCAACCATAGGATATGAACCAACGTAACTGTATGCTAGGATTTTCCTCACCCCCTTAACAACGGCGTCAATGTCGTTTTCCGAAAGCCCTTTCTGGATTTTTTCCTCAAAGTATTTGGGCGGGAGCCAGTTCATGGGACAGCCCGGGGAACAGATTGAGCACGTGTGGACACAGCCAATAAAACCTTCGATGTGCTTTGCTGGCGGGCCGGAGTACTTTTCAGCTTGCCTCTCCCTTGCGTCATCGACTGCCACTGTCAATCTTCCAATTAATGCTTCGTATTTGTCCTTAAGCTCCGCATCAGACTCAGACGCACTAAATTTTTTTAGCAACGGGATGATGGCGCTTGAATCGGGTTTGACAATTCCATCGCTATAAACCGGGTCGTACCCCCTCTCGACAAATGACAGAAACGCGCCTATTATCTCCGGTTTTTTGCTCGCTAGGATTACTTCGAATAGGTCGTAAGAGTCGGAGTTCTCGTTTTTAAAAATCTCCTTGACTCCCTTGAGAACTTGGGCAGTATCGCCCACGCTAATCCCATTGATTATATCGGACCGTGCGGAGGTAGTCCACCAAGCTGCCATTTGAGTCCACCAGAAATAGTCTCTATTATTAGGAAGTTCAGGTATTTAAAGGTAGGAGGGAGTAGTAAAGAAATCGAACCTGGCTATTTCAGTGCTGTGCAGACCAGTTTCCCGTGCCTGACCCCCCTGGTGGCTATGAGCGCATTCGCCAGTTGCTCAATCCTCTTCCCGTTCCCTCTTGCGACTATCACTTCCAGGCAGTTGTCGTGGTCCAGGTGGACGTGTAGGCTCGAGAGAATCGTGCCCCCGAAATCGTGCTGGAGCTCTGTCAGCTTGTCAGTTACCCCGTGGATGTGGTGGTCGTAGAGGATTGTGATTGACCCGACCACGGTTCCCTTCCCGACTTGCCATTCCAGGTTCGAAAGGTGCTCGCGAAAAACGTCTGCCACTGCTTTCGACCTGTTAGAGTATGCCTTCTTCCTTATGGCCCCCTCGAATTCATCGGCGAGTTCTGCTGGAAGCGAGACTGCAATTCTCTTCACTTTTTCCATCGAATCACCTCGTATTACTGGGATGCCTGAAAAGTATTACGAAAATCATGCTTTTAATACTGTAAGGCGAATGTATGCTGATTCTATGCACATACCTGACGGATACCTGGGGCCAATCACGTGGATTGCCCTTTGGGCTGTGATGATACCTTTATGGTTCATCGCCAGCAAAAAGGTCGAAAAAGAGCTGAAGAGCAAGAACGTCCCGCTGCTTGCCATGGGCGCCGCATTCTCGTTCGTGATAATGATGTTCAACGTGCCCATCGTAGGCGGTTCTACGGGACACGCAGTCGGAGGCACGCTCGTCGCCATCATCCTGGGGCCCTGGGCAGCGCTTATCGCGGTGTCCGTGGCGCTGGTGATACAAGCCCTTTTGTTCGGGGATGGGGGAGTTACGGCAATTGGCGCGAACTGCTTCAACATGGCGTTCATCCTGCCGTTCGTAGGCTATTACATCTACAAGCTGGTGAGTAGTGGTGCCCCGGCAAACTCCCCCAGGCACTGGATTGGGGCGGGGATTGGGAGCTACCTTGGTCTCAATGTGGCGGCGGTGTTGACTGGCTTCGAATTCGGTCTGCAGACTGTCCTTCATCCTGCAATCGATGGGAGATTCCAGTATTTCCCGTATCCCATAGGCATATCCGTGCCTGCCATGGCATTTGAACACCTTGTGTTGTTTGGGTTTATCGAAGCAGTAGTAACCATGCTCGTGGTCAAGTATCTGCAAAGTACCGAGCCTTCCTTGCTGAGAATCCAGAATGCGGCAGTTTCGAAATCAAAGTAACCGGGTGAAATCATGAATGAAAACATCATGGGGAATTTGTATATCGGGATGGCGGTTTTGATACTGCTGACTCCGCTAGGGCTTCTCGCATCCGGCACTGCTTTTGGGGAATGGGGCTCTGATGAACTGAAGGAAACGCTTGGCTATGCGCCGGAAGGCGTGGAACACGGTGAAAGCCTGTGGTCGGCGCTTTTGCCGGATTATTCTATTCCAGGGCTCGAAGAAGACTTTCTGCAATCCAGCGCAGGGTATGTTTTCTCCGCTATCCTGGGATGCTCGCTGATCTACCTCTTGGTTCTTGCTCTGGGAAAACTCATGGTAAAAAAAGAGGTTGGGAATGCATCTTCCTGATTGGCTCCTGCAAAAAGAGCCGGGGAGAAGAACGGAAGGAGGGGGCGGGAGGAGCAATTACGTAGAGAAAACTCTGGTCGGGATAGCGAGGCTGGCTGAGGACACGGTCTTCTGTGAGGAGTATGCAAACAGGAAGGGTTTTTTCCAGAATATTGACGCGAGGGCAAAGCTCGTTTTCATTCTTCTTCTTATTGCCGGGACCAGTTTTTTGAGGGATGCTGAACCGATTCTTGTAATCTACGCACTAACGATTCTGGCTGCGTATCTATCGAAGATAGACCTCCTGTTTTTCATCAAGAGAACCTGGCTTTTCATTCCTCTTTTTTCGGGGATTGTGGCTTTCCCAGCCATCTTCAGTTTCTTCACTCCTGGGGAAGCGCTCGTAACGCTAGTTAGGCTGGACCAGGGGGTCGACTTCTGGGGATTCGTGCTCAGCGAGATAACGATAACGAAGGAGGGCGTTCTCGGGGCTCTGCTGTTCATTTCCAGAGTTGCGACTTCAGTTTCATTGATAGTGCTGCTGACATTGACGACGCGCTGGAACGGGATTATGAAATCCTTACGGGTGCTGGGGGTTCCCAGCGTGTTCATTTTAGTCTTGAGCATGACTTACAGATACATCCTAATCCTGGTGAGGATTGTACAGGAGATGTACTTTGCAAAAAAGAGCAGGACGATTAATGCGGATAACTCCTTGCAAGGACTCGGGAAGGAGCGGAATTGGGTTGCTTCGAGAATCGGGACTGTCCTGATGAAATCCTATATAATGAGCGAAGAGACGCATTCGGCAATGGTTTCGAGAGGATTCATGGGAGAGGTAAAATCATGAGCGCGTTATTCGAATTGAAAAAAGTGAGCTACCTGTACGCAGGAAGGGTAGCTGCGCTGGGGGAAGTCGGTCTCGCGATAAACGAAGGGGAACAGATAGCCATACTCGGCGCCAATGGCTCTGGCAAGTCCACTCTCCTTAAGCTGCTTGACGGGCTGATTTTTCCAACGTCTGGCGAGATTAAGGCGTTTGGGAAGCGCCTGTCCGAGGAACTGATGGACCGGGACGGGGGCGGCTTTTCGCAAATGTTTCGGAAGAGAGTCGGGTTGGTCTTCCAGAACTCTGACATCCAGCTATTTTGCCCGACGGTCTTGGATGAGATTCTGTTCGGCCCACGTCAGCTGGATATGCAAAAGGAAGAGGCTGAAGAGAGGGCGAGTGAGGTTATGGAAATGCTCAACATCGAACATCTGAAAAGCCGGGCTCCCTACAATCTCAGCGGAGGCGAAAAGAAGAAGGTTGCAATCGCTTCGGTTCTCTCGGTGAACCCTGAAGTGCTGCTGTTGGACGAGCCTACGGGCGGGCTTGACCCGAAAACCCAAAGCTGGCTTGTGGAACTTTTGCTCGAGCTGAAAAAAGCGGGCAAGACAATCGTGATTGCAACCCACGACCTGGAGATTGCTGAGGTGGTTTCAGACAGAAACGTGGTCTTCAGCGAGGACCACGCCGTTGTTGCCGATGGAAAAGCTGGGGAGATACTGAGCAACACAGAACTACTTTTGAAGGTGAACCTCATCCACGAGCATTACCACAAAAACAGGGGAACCCTCCACAGGCACATCCACCGCCATGCGTTCGGGCACGTGCACGAGCCATAAAGAAGGAATTGGTTAGTTATTTGAACAGTTTCTTTCTCATCAGCTTGAGATCTCCGTCGAATAACCTTTTTTCATCAGGAAGAAGGTAATAGGCGCCCAGGAGAATCGCATATGTGCCCATGAAAATTCGCTCGGATAACTCGATTTTTATAGCGCCGGATAAGAAAACATTTAGTATTGCCAGAGCAATCATGAATAAGAGACTACACGCGAGTGTGCCGAATAGTATTAACAATGGTTCGGATATGGCAACGACAGCGACCCCCAGGTAATAATTCGCACAGGAAATATCGAGTTGCAGAGTGCTTGAGTCAGGTTTTTCCTTAGAAATGATTACTCCCATAAATCGAACAAACACGGCCCCGACATAAAGAACTAGGAAGAGGATAAGCAAATTCATCGTAGAACCCAGCGTCTCTTTCAAGTTGGGCTGGTCTAGCCACACAATGGCGATTCCGAAAAGCCCGAGAATAATGCCAATAGCAAAACGCATAATTGCGATTGGCGAGTGCTTCCCCGCGACCATGCGGTCATTATGGCGTATTTATTATTAAACGGTATCGAAAACCAGCTCTGTAGAAATCATCGCTGGCAGCGGCCATGCAATTTTTCCCTGAGGGGAAAAATGCACATTTGCATCTTGGGATGCAAATCGTGCCAATGGCGGCTGCGCGCCCGAGCGCGCAGGTC
>JBFYLO010000072.1:0-16829 GCA_041305385.1 Microcaldota archaeon
CCCTTTTTTAGGCTTTTCAAAGTGTGGCCCTGTATAACTGCCCCGGCAGCAGCGCCCCCAACCGGGGGCGGCCTGCCGGGGCAGGCAGGTCGGCTCCCGGGAGCCGACCAGGCGGCATCCGGATGCCGCCTGCCGCGGTGCGCTGTTGCCCCAAGGTTTTCTACAGAACCCAGCTTTTTAGGTTGTAGTCCGTTTCCTTCTTCCCCGAGCAGAATACAAACTTGGAATCGCAATTCCAATCAGAAAACAAAGCACCCTGGGGAGAGGCCGAGCCAAAGGGTTAAAACACTTGAATTTCGTTAATCGCTATAGTAGAGGTAAGGAAATGGGATTCGAGCACCAATGGTTTTTTTTGATAATTGCCGTTATCCTGTTCTCGGGCTGTTCCGGCATGAAGAAGGAATGCTCCGTCACTTCTGATTGCAATGCGAGTGCGATGTGCTTGAATGAAACATGCGTGCTCAAGCCGGGGTGCGATTACAACAACCCAGCGTGCGATTCGGATTACGAATGCAAAAACAACAGCTGCATAAAAAAGGCAGGTTGCTTGTACGACAATCCGTCCTGTAACTATAATTTCGATTGCGTGAATAATGAGTGCATCAGGAAACACGGGTGCGACTACCAAAATCCCGCATGCGGTTTTGGCTCGGACTGCAAGAACAACACGTGCATCAGGAAAGTAGGCTGCGATTACGACAACCCGGTTTGCGGTCCCTCGTCTGTTTGCATCAACAATACCTGCATGAGAAAGGCAGGCTGTTTCTACGAGAACCCCAAATGCGCTTCTCATTCCGATTGCATAAACAATACATGCATCAGGAAGCCAGGATGCGAGTTCGATAACCCTGCCTGCGCTTCTGATTCCGAATGCCTGAACAACACCTGCGCCAAGAAAACAGGCTGCGAATTCAACAACCCTCCTTGCGCTTTGGATTCTGACTGCAAGAACAACACGTGCATCAGGAAAGTAGGCTGCACATATGATAATCCTCCATGCGGCCCAAGCTTTGACTGCATAAGCAACGAATGCGTGCTCAAGCCGGGGTGCGATTACAACAACCCCCCGTGTGGTACTGGATACGTGTGCAAGAACAACCAATGCTTCAGGCAGTTGTCTTCAGCGGAGAAAGAGGAAATTCTCGGGTTAGTCTCGGCTTTCAACGCAAGCAGGAACAAGCCTGTCCAGTATTCCTCTGGATATGGCGCTGAAGAGGCCTGCAAGAGGTTTACCGGGATATACTACTACAAGGAGACGACTGGAAGGGATACGCTGACCTTAGCCGATGCGGCCATTGCCTGCCAGATGGTGAACACAGATACGCCCGGGGCTTGCGGATATCCGACGAGGGTGGAGGGCACGCTCCAGTTCGGGATAGACGCATTCAACATAGACAACAACCTCACTGCGTTCTTCAATGCGATTTCGGTCCTGACTCCGGAAAACACGGCTGGCAAGCTCGCTGAAGCCAAAGGATACGTCCTTGGGGCAAGGGCGGGCGCAGCAAGCGCTGCAGCATCCATGCTTCGCTGGGACGCCTCCTGCACGGAGTGCATCGGGATATGCCCGGCCATGCCTTACGATTTGGGTTCCCTGGACGCTGCGGCAGAGCGCCTGCACTAAACCCCCGTTAACCTATTTATTCTATTCGTTTGTAATATCCCCGTGGATGCTGTAATCGTTGAAAACGTAGTCAAGCGGTTCGGTAGTTTCACTGCGCTTGATGGCGTGTCCTTTTCGATTAAGGAGGGTGAAATTTTCGGCCTCTTGGGACATAACGGCGCGGGAAAGAGCACGCTCATAAGCATGATCAGCCTTATCTCAAAGCCTACTTCGGGCTCAGTTTCCGTGTTCGGGAAGACGAACCGGTCGCTAATCGGGTTGGCACCCCAGGAGAACGCAGTGTACGCGGACCTCACCTGCCTTGAGAACGCCGTTCACTTCGCCCGCCTTTATGGAGTCAAGAATCCGGTCATCGTGGCAGCACACCTGCTTTCAGTTCTTGGCCTTGAAGGGAAGGCGGAGGTAAAAGCCAAGGACCTATCGGGCGGGATGCGGCGCCGGCTGAACGTGGCTTGCTCGATGGTTTACAGCCCGAAACTGTTGATTCTCGACGAGCCTACCGCCGGCCTCGACCCGATTGCAAGGCGGGCACTGTGGAAGACAATCAAGGACGTGCGAACGGAGGGAATCACGGTTCTTTTGACTACCCATTACATGGATGAAGCAGAATACCTGTGCGACCGCATAGCAATCCTCGACACCGGCAGGCTGGTTGACCTGGATACCCCGTTGCGCTTGAAGCAAAAAACGTTGCATTCCGTTGTCACGGTCGAGCTCAAAAAGGCGCCGACAAGAGCGGAATTGAAGCGTCTCTCCCTTCACCCGGAGGACAAGGTTCTGCAGTCCGGCACTACGATCACCATCGAATGCAATGAACCCGAACGGGTCATTCCGCTCGCATCAGAGATATTTGGCGAGGGAATTGCACGGATGAATGTGAACAATCCGACCCTTGAAGACCTCTTCATGAAAATGGCGGAGGTGAAGCGATGAAGTTCCTTTGGCTTTTATACAAAGACCTGATTGAAATTTCTCGCGACAGGAAAACGCTTTTGCTCATACTCCTCGCCCCGGTTGCGATAACTATCCTTGCGGGATTGGTTTTCACGGATAGCTCCGACGAGACTTCCATGAAGCGCATTCCGGTGGCCATCTGCCAGATGGATTCCGGACCAGAGGCGGCTGTGGTCGCACAAGAGATGTCCGCCGTTTTCAATGCAAATGTTTCAAGCGACCAAAGTTGTCTAACACGAGCTGATGGGGAACTTGGCAAGGGGAATGTCCTCGCGGTCATCGTCATCCATGTCGGATTCTCGAATAGCATTGCAAATGGCTCCCAGGGAAAACTGACCGTGATGACTGACAACGCAAGGCCGGAAGTTGCTGGCCTTGTCGGGTCTGTTGCGCGCGGCATAGCCTACGGCGCTTCAAAGGAGGTCAGCGCACGTTTCATTGGCGCAACCTGGTCCAGTCTCGGAAATATGAGTGATGGGCTAAAAAACCTTTCAAAAAGCCTGGACGACGCAAGCACTGAAACCGCTTTAATCCAGGGTACCCTTAAGGAGACGCGGGACCACATTGCAGCGATAGATACTGCCTCTTTTAGGGTTTCGATTAACTCTTCGAAAGGCAGCCTTTCATCGCTTCAAGGGAGCATCGGCTTGCTGAAGAGCGAAATGAACAATTCCGTCTCAGACATTGATTATCTTGACGCCAGGATGGGTGCAATCCACGACGCTGCAGTGAACATTTCGACAGGCATTCTCTTGGTGCGCTCAAACATCTCCCGCACTTCCAGCGACTTGACTCAGATGTATGACGATGCGTTCTGCCCTGAGGCATTTGCTTTTCAGAACATGACTGAAACCCCAATCCAGCGCTGGGTGCTTCTTTGCAGGGACTTAATTACCGTGAATGAATCGCTTGGCGAGCTGTCAAACAGCATGGCTGAACAGGCGGTGTTTGTCAGCCAGCTTGCAAATGAAAGCAACGCAACGCGAATCAGGCTCGCAATAATCCGGGAAGGGGTGGTAAACACGAGCGCCCACCTTGAGTCGGTCTACGAGCTTGGTGAATTGGAATCGTCAATCGCCTCCATGGAGGAAGCATTATCGCAGATGGAGGAACTCAAGGGAACGAGCACGAAAGAGATGGGCTCGATGGGGGACATAGTCTCATCCCTTTCTGATGGGATTTACGGCTTGAAAACAAGCACCCTCTCAGCCAAGACCGTGCTTGACATGCTCACGTCTAAGGAGCCGGATAGCATCGTGACGCCAATCCTTCTTGAAGAGGTAAAGCGCCTTTCTGGCATTCGCAGGATTGAAAGCATATTCCCAGCCCTGGTGGGGGTCATCCTGATGTTCGTCACGGTGCTTTTTTCAGCCATCGTCCTGCTTAAAGAGCGGTCCAGCGGCACTTTGAAGAGAACCATGATGTCCCCGGTAAGCTCAATCGAGCTTGTGCTTTCAAAGGTGGCCTTGACAGTGCTTGTCGCAATCTTCCAGGTGATATTGGTCTATCTCGTGGGTTCCCTGGCGTTTGGCTTGGCAATCAACTGGTATAATCTGCCGCAATCAATCCTTGTCGCCGGCCTGATGTCGCTATCCTTCGCGTCCATCGGGATGATTATTGCAATCTTTGCGGAAAGCGAGAACACCGCCATGCTCGCCTCGCTCGTAATCTGCCTGCCTTTGCTGTTCCTCTCAGGAATCTTCTTCCCGAGGGAGCTGATGGTCTCCGAAATGCAGGCTTTCAGCACGCTGCTTCCATTGACGCAGGGAATAAAACTGCTTGAAAGCCTCCTCTTGTACAGCCAAACAGAGGTAATTAAGGCTGGGCTCAACACTTTCGGGTTGTTGTTTTGGGCAGTACTCGGCATTGCGACTTCCACCAAACTTCTTGGGGACAGGATGCAGCAGAGGGCATAACCCCTCGATTCTCAGAGAACTCCCTTTTCCTTAAGCTCGTTTTTTTGTTTTATTACTAGGATTATCAGGGCCAAGTCCATAATCAGGTTGAAAGTGCCGCAGCACAACATAGTAATCATCACAGTGTCGGCATCCAGCTGACTCGGGAAGAACGAAGTAACTATGGAGAGCACAATGTCCCCGATGCCCAAAAAAAGCCCCAACGAAGCGTCAAGACAAAGACAAATTTCCCGAGAAATTTGGCTGAATTTGAACAAAGTTCAAATAAGAAAACAAAGCGCCCCGGCCGGACGGTCGACGTGAATCTAATGCTCAATACTTTGTGTACAGACGTGCCGAATTAGGCACGAAAGTATAAATCCAATTGTAGCGGAGTATTGAGACCATGAAACAGGAAGTAAGTTGCGACGTGAATGTGGAGAAGTCTTTGGCGAGGATAGCCAATGACCCAGAAATATGCGACGAGAATAAGAAACTTCTTTTGGAGTTTTCAGACAGGTGTTTTGCCGACGGGCTCTCGAAGGGCAGGATGACCAAACTGCTCTACGTGATGCGCCACATTGCCCACTTTCTCGGCAAGTCTTTTTCTGAAGCGACGAAGCTCGACATCCAGGGTGTAGTCGGACAGATAGAAAGAAACGAGAGGTTTAGCGACTGGTCGAAGCACGACTTCAAGGTGATCTTGAAGAAATTCTACAAGTGGCATAAGGGAAATTCTGAAATATTTCCTGACGAGGTCCGCTGGATAAAGTCTCGCACCAGGTGCGGCAAGAAGATGCTTCCGGAGAACATCTTGACTGAAGACGAGGTCAAGCTGATGGCGGAGCAAGCAGCACATCCGCGCGACAAAGCTTTTGTCATGACCCTCTACGAAAGCGGATGTAGGATAGGAGAAATGATGTCTCTAAGAATTCAAAGCGTCCAGTTCGACGAATTTGGGGCAGTCCTGCGGGTTAGCGGAAAGACAGGAGACAGACGGGTCCGGGTGGTGTGCGCAGCTCCGCTTCTTGCAACTTGGATAGACCATCACCCTCTTAGGAACGACCCGGAATCGTTTCTCTGGGCTGGCTGGCAGGAACGCTGGTCCCGCGAAAGCTTCAGATACCTGAAGATGGACAAGCAGCTGAAGCGTTTCGCTGTGATGGCTGGGATAAAAAGAAGGATTTACCCCCACCTATTCCGGCATTCTCGGGCTACTGCTTTGGCTTCGAAGCTTACCGAAGCTCAGATGAAGGAACATTTCGGCTGGGTTCAGGGTTCGGATATGGCATCCGTATATGTGCATCTTTCCGGCAGGGACGTGGACGAGGCCTTGTTGAAGACATATGGGATAAAGAAGGATGAAGAGCAGCAAAAAAAGGAGGAAACGTTCAAGCCCAAAATCTGCCCAAGGTGCAAGGTATCCAGTTCGCCAATATCGAAGTTCTGCCAGAAGTGCGGTTCGGTCCTTGATGTCGAAACAGCCTATGCAATGGATGAAGAGAGAAAGAAAGCTAGCGATATGCTGGATAAACTCATGGAAAACCCGGACTTCAAGAACATGCTGCTAGCTAGAGTTGCGAGTTCTGGGCTTGAGAACAAGCTTTGATTTTTTTTCTTGTTCCTTAAGCTCCCGGTAAGCTTTCCTCAGTTCGACATACCATTTCGGTAGGTAATCCCTTTCGTCCATAGCCGTGCTTTTTCACTTTAGTGGATAAATAGTTTAATGCAAAATTGAGCACGTTTGTACAATTTATAAGAATAGTTCCAAAAGAAAAACGAATTTCAAGAGGATTTGCGCTCCGGTTTGCTGCTTAGGGTGTCCATCCGTTTTATGGAGTTTATGTCAAGAGCCAGAAGCTTCTCCATGCTAAGGGGTTTGTAGCCTATCAGCTCCACGCTAACATTGATGGTCTTCTTCTCCCCGTTGATAAACGGATAGTTCCTCAAATCGTTGTTATGCGTGTGGCCGTGGACAAGCCAGCCGTCCCATCCGGCAGGCCTCTTTGGGTAATGGCACAGGAGGAACCGTTCTCCCCCGTAATCCAATATCTCGCTCTCCTTCGCGCCCCCGAGTTTTCGGTCGTGGTTTCCCTGGATGAACTCGATGTCGCCCTTTAGAAGCGGTTTCCAATACGAAGGCTTTCGCGAGCTTTTCCCGAATACCAAGTCCCCAAGATAATACACCTTGTCATTTTCCTTGATGCTATAATTCCAGTTGTTCAGGAGGACGTCGTTCATTTCCTCAACATCGGCAAACGGCCTCGCGCAGTATTTTATTATATTCTCGTGGTCCAAGTGCAAGTCCCCGATAAGATAAATCGAGGCATCTTTTTCAAAAGCTGGCTCCAAAAGCTGCTGCCCGGTTCTGGTTCGGAACAACTGAAGCGTTTTCTTGTACTCGCCCCGATTTAGAGCCTCGGCTCGATTGAGCGTTCTCTTTCCCATCAAATCGTATTCGTAGGCTATTCTGCGCTTGTCATTGAGGAGCGTAATCCTCAGGCCGCATAACGGCAGGTAGAAATCTTTTAATGGACGGGTTTGCTTTGCACCGAAAACGAGCGATAGAAGCCGGCTTATCAGGGACTTTTCGCCGTTTATGTAAGACCAAGCCCTGCCGAACTTTCCGTTCAGGTGTGTGGCAACAGTTATGTGGTAGAGGAACTTACTGCCGGGCTGATCCCAGTCCTTGTAGGATGGGGCTATCTTCTGCAGCTCATATCTCAGTTCATCCGAAAAAGACTCGAACTCGGAAGAAGGTTTTATGCAAAAGTAGATGAACTTACCGCGTCCGTCCGGATGTTTTTTCCAGTCAAAGCCGTCAACGACATATGGGAGGCAATCATAGTTTTTCCCGACTTTTTCAATAGCATTAATGACATTCCTAAGCCGAGAATCATATGCTCGAAACGGACCATAAAGCGTAAGATGGGGTATGCTCCGGCCGTTCCCTATCCGAGACTCATGTTGGATATCCTGGATTGTTCTCTTGAGTTTTCCTTTTCCCGGAGAAACTCGGACTTCCACGAGCATATGAATTACCTTGCAAGCGCCATTTACTGGAAATCATCAAGATCGTAAGCCAGGAATCCGGAAGACCGGAGTTTCTCTTTTTCATTGAGTTTTTTCGCCACAATCCCAAACTTCGTCTCGGGCGGAAGTTTCTGGACGTGTTTCGCCTTTTCCTTCAGTTTTTCCAACACCCCGAGCGCCTCCCGCCTGTCAAGCTCCTTGAACTTGAATTCGAAAGCGTAAGTTTCCTCTTTGCTCTTTCCAATCAGGTCCATTTCGTAAGTGTTCTCGCCTTTCTTCGCTCCAGCTATTTTGCCCCATTGCCTTTTCGCTTCAGTCAACTTTAGCTCCGAAACCAAGAATTCCCCCGCCGGCTTCTCGAACGCCTTCCCGAAATAGGTGTCAAGGCCGGTTTTCAAGCTCTCCATGTACTCCGGCTTTCTCGCCGCATAATCGGAAAAGTTCCTGTAAATTCGGGAAAACCAGAACTGCATCAACGGATGCTTAATCCTATAAATCCCCCGCTTTCCGCTGTAAGGCTTTTCGTACTCTATGAACTCGAAGTAATCCCTAAGCTCGGTCATCTGCCTTGTCAAGGAGGTTGCAGGAGCATTAAGATATCCGGCAATCGAGGATATCGTGTTGTTGCCGGTTGCTATCGCTTCGAGGATGGAGTAGTAGACCCCGCTTCTTCCTCCGAACTCCTGCGATAGCATGCTGTTGACCTCATCTTCAAGCGGGGCATCCTTAGCAAAGAGCAGGGAATCCATTATCTCCTCTGCTGTCTTTCCCTGAAGCGCGTAGTCCTCGATGGCAACGTAGTATTTCGGATATCCGCCGAAAACGCAATAGAGCTTCACCGCATCCTCCTTGTGAAGCTTCAGCTCCTTCCCAAGCTCCAAGCACGGCATAAGAGCTAGCGGCTCAAGCTTCTTTCCCTTCTTCACTCTTCCGTATAGCGGCTCTTTAGCGCTCTGGAACGTTTTCTTCATCAGCCCCATCAGCGAGCCGGAGAGTATAATCAGCCCTTTTCCCTGTTCCGCCAAATCGACGTTTTTTTGCAGGATTCCGAAAACCGAGGGCTCGACGAACTGGAAATTCTGGAATTCGTCAAAGACCACGGGCGGAGTTTCCCTTTTCGTTATCGTTTCTATGAATTGGTCCCACGAATCGAGAGTCTCAAGCTCCCCGAGAATCTTGCTCGTTTTCAATATCTCCTGGTATTCGCGGAGCAGGTCGGCTGAAGTTTTGTTCCTGTTGACGAAAAAATAAAGCCCTTTGTCCTTTAGGAATTCGAGCAGGAGCCTTGTCTTGCCCACTCTTCTCAGTCCGTAGAGAGCCATGAGAAACAGCTTCTTTTTAGACAGGACTCGAAGCTCCTCAAGCTCTTTCAATTCGGCTTCCCGGTTTACGAACTTCATAGTATTCACCTAGTGAATTATTCAGTTAGTGAATATATATAAACCTATGGGTCTTCTCTCTTGGGCGGATGTCCTAGTGGAATATACTACGTATATTCCACTAGTAACTCTGGGGGTTTTTGGTGTTCAATCTGAAAATGTAAGTATACTTAACGTGAATTTATGGTTTGCTGCAGAATCAGGCATGTTTGTACACTTCTTACCGTTTTTCAGTTTCCGCTACTGCAACCATTAACTCTTGACTTTCGTCCGGGTTATCTCGTGGCCCCCGAAACGCTCCCTCTGGAAGTGCTATGCTTGAGAGCTCGTCATAGAACACGTGGGTATCCGTTACCCGTATCTTCCTTGGGAAGGCCCCCCGGAGTTCCCTGATTACGTCCCGCAGCTCGTCCGGGTGCCTGATGAAAACCCCGAATTCGATGTTCCAGTAGGTTATCGGCCTCTCGCAATAGCTGACCTTCGGGTGCTTCGTAAGGTACTCGATTATCGCGCCCTCATCATTGGCTTTGGGGGCGGTCAGGCTTATTTGGACGTTGTAAAGCTCAAAACCCAGCTTAGAATAGTCCACGAATAGCGTGAATCTCCGTATTACGCCCGCTTCCACGAGCGCGGCTATCCTCCTGCTTACCGTTTCGGGGGTCAATCCGGTTTCTTTTGCTATTGGCGAAAGGCTGCATCTGGAATTTTCGCTAAGATGCCGCAAAATGGCGAGGTCCCTCTCATCCAGCGCTATTTTTTCGCTCAGCTGCGGCCTTTTAGGCGGGCGGTTCCCGGAGAAGTACTTATAAGTGAAATCCTCGTGGTCCCTTAGCGACACCACGGCCAAGTCCCCCAGGCATTCCCCCACCATCTCTTTCAAACCGTCTATGAGGGCCGCCAGATGGTCCGAATCCCTGGAATAGAGATCGAAAATGAAGCTCCACTTGCCGGTTACAAGGTCTATCCAGCAGACGTAGGGGTTGCCCAGCAGTGCTTTCTGCATTTCCTCCTCCTTTTCCTTTGCAACTCCCACCAGCTCAAGGTAAACGACATTCTTGGAAAGACCTAGGGGCCTGGGGTCAATTTCCGTGATGAAACCCCTGATGACGCCGCTTTCTTGAAGCCTCTTCACCCTGTCGCTGGCCGCCTGCCTCGACATATCGACCTTCTTCGCTACCCTCCCAAGTGGCTGCCTGCTGTCGAGAGAAAGTTCGTAAAGGATGCTCAAATCCCGGCCAGGGTGAAGTATCGAGTGCTGGATGCCTCGGTCTCAACTCTCCCACTCGTTTTAGACAAGCTGAAAGCTGAGAGGGAGTTCCCGACGACCACTTTGAGTGCGACGTTCCCGTTTCTTTCGACCGGTTCGAGCGAGAAGAAAGGAATCCTGTTCGCGCACGAGGAGGACACGAAAACACCGATATTCCTTGCCCTTGAAGCATTGGCGAACAAGCACTTCTTCATAATCGGGACATCGGGTTCTGGGAAGAGTTACACAGCGAAATACCTCACTCTCCAGGCAATGCTGATGGAGAAGCCGAGAATCTACATACTCGACCCGAACTCGGAATATTCGGCTTTGGCGAAGAGTTTGGGTGGAGACAATATAGAACTCTCTAGGGACTCGGATTTCATCATAAACGTGTTCGATCTAGCAGGAAAAGACTTCGGGGAGAAGCTGTTGGACCTGCTGTCGGCATTCGACCTTATAACGGGCGGATTGACGCAGAGCCAGAAGGGAGTGCTGAACGAGGCGCTCCCGCTCGCGTATGAAAGAGCTGGGATAGACCCGGAGAAGACGGAGACGTGGGGCAACGAGCCGCCTACGTTCACGCATCTGTACGGTGTTTTGGAGGATATGCTTGCCAAGAACGAGAACAAGGGATTTAGGGAAGCACGGGATGCGAAGAGGAGCCTTGAAGTGCTGATTAACCGTGTTGGAATGTACCGGAAAGGGGGGTTCTTCGGGTTTCTGGACCGGCAGACCAAGATAGATATGGAATCGCGGGTGCTGAACTTCGATTTGAGCAAACTTCCTTCTCCGGTGAAGCCACTGATGATGTTTACGGTCATGGACTTTCTCGCAAGGGAGATAAAAAAGGACATTGAGCCGAAAATCCTGCTGATAGATGAGGGATGGGCCCTATTGAGGAGCAAGGAAGCGGAGAATTACCTGTTGGAATTCGTGAAGACTTCCAGGAAATACAACGCTTCGATTGGGTTCATAACGCAGGAGATTGACGACCTGACGAGGAGCGAGACCGGGCGCTCGATTCTGAACATGGCTTCGACCAAGATACTCATGAGGCAAAACGCAAGCAGCATAGAGGAGATTGACCGGTGCGTCAAGCTGAATGCGGCGGAGAAAGATTACCTGTTGAGATGCAGGAGAGGATACGGACTGCTGATAAGCGAGGGAAGGCGGCACAAGTTCTTCACTGCTGCGTCCCCCAAGATTCACGACCTGATTACAACCAACCCGAGCGAAAAGAACGGGATGGCCAAAGGGGAATCGAAGGTGAGGGTTTCCGAGGCGCCACGGAAGGATTGGTACAAACCGTTTGAGTGGTTTAAGGGGCTTATCTTGGATAGGAAGTTCAATGAGGAGCAGAGGAAGGAACTCGTTGCACTAGGGTTTAAGGAATTGAGGACGAGTGCCTACGGAAAAGGAGGGGCAACAAGATTTTTCGTGAAGACCAGCGGGAACGAGAGCGAGGAGCACGCATTCCTCTGCAAGCTGGTGGCTATGGAAGCGAAGAAGCGGGGGCTAAAGTTCGAGATGGACGCAACGGTGGGGCCGGACGTTATTGTCAGGAAGGGGAATCGGCGGCTTGCCTTTGAGATAGAGACAGGCAGTGTTGCACGCTGGAAAGAACAGGCTGACAAAAAGTTTGAGGAACTCAAGAAAACTTACAAGGATGACCTGGTCATTCTGGTCACGGACAGACTGATTAAGCCCAAGTACGAACAGTACGGAAAAGTGATAACGCGTTTTGAATTGGTGCAAACAATTGAGTCCCTTACTGCCAGCCAGTAAATGAATAATATTCCTGTGCTGTGAGCTGCGACAAAACAAGCGAATTAAGCCTTAATTCTCAAGAATATTGGAGAAAAGGCTGCGATTTACGCTTCGACGAGAGCTGTCGCAGCTATCTGCAACATGACGCAGCTTTTTATGAGCTGCTAAACATCTGCGTAATCCTAAAAAAGTGCATCTTTTGTTCAAAATTACGCAGCTTATGAACCCTGTTTGTTGAGCAGGTGTTCGATTCGTGCTTTTACTTTGCCCCTTAGTTTGTAGGTGCTGGCCATTTTTGCGTAACCTTCCCAACCTGCAAGACTGAGGCGGACGCGTTCCCTGCTTATTTCTCCGTTCTTCAGTTCGGTTTCAAACTTCAAGAGCCGCCGTTCAAGCTTCCTCAGGTTGCTTTTCTTTAGGAATTTGCAATAAAAGAAAACACGGAAACCGAGAAGGGTTATGCCGCTCCTTAGGGGAATTATCTTTGATTTTTCTGGATGGAGTTCCAGCTTCAGGTTTTCGAGGAGAAAATGATTTATCTCGCATTTATACTGTTCCAATCTTTCCCTGTCCCTTCCGAGAATCAGGAAATCATCAACGTAGCGCATGTAGAGCTTCGCCTTCAACTTGTGCTTCACAAAATAATCCAACTCACTCAAATAGACGTTGGCGAAGAACTGGCTCGTCAGGTTGCCTAGCGGCATTCCCTTTCCTGGAACATCAGTCTTGTAATTTTCCAGGATTACGTGAATAAGGGAAATCACGTCCTCATCGTGGATTCTTTTCCGCAGGATAAAGAGAAGGATTTCGTGGTCAACTGTCTCGAAATAGTGCCTGATGTCCGCCTTGAGGGCGTAGCCCGTTACGTCATTTCCGGTCTTAGCGTCCGTTATTGTTTTCCCGTTTCTAGTTGCTTTCCTCAAAAAACAATCAAATCTCTTGAGCGCTGCAAGTGTTCCCTTGCCTTTCCTGTTCGCATACGTGTCGTAGATGAAGCGCTTCTCAAAAATCGGCTCAATGACGTTGCAGATTGCGTGATGAATCACCCTGTCCCTGAAGTGGGAGGAGCTTATTCTCCTAGTTTTAGGGTCGTACACGGTGAAAGTTTTTAGAGGCCGGGGTCTATAAATTCCAGTCAGAAGTTCCCATTGAAGCTTGAAGAGTTCGTTTGGGAGATTCTTCTCAAAGTCGATAACGTATTGTTTCTTTGTTTTGTGTTTTCTCGCTTTCTTGAATGCAAGGAGAAGATTATCATAATCAGAGAGCTTATCGAACAGGCCGCGATAAGTTTTCATGAATGTCCTAGGGGCGCAGGGAAGGGTCATTCCAGCACGGTTGGACGGCCTGTTGAGGTTGACGTTCTGCCTGTTGTTGTTGAGGTCGTTGCGGTCGCGGCCAAGAGCCCGGCACCGTAGCCCTTTCACCAAAACTTCCACTGCGGCTTCACTGGTTCACCCTAGGGGTTACTATGTGTCGCCGCTGTATTTCATGTCCGCTTTCACGGCACTATGAAAGGGCGTGTGGCCCTGGGCCTGCGCCCAGGACTGTGAAACTACTGAACCTTTGTCGCGTTTATAAGGTCCAGTATCGGTTGCAACATTTCTGGTTTTACGGTAACGACTAACTGGTTCGCCACTTTTTCCGCTCCTGCTGCAAGCGCCCGCATCTTCGCCTGGCTGTCAGTCATTCCCACCAGCTTTTGCGCCAGTTCCGGAACGGCTTTTGCCAGCGTGTTAATTTTTTCCCAGTCACCCGGCGTCAGTTCGCCA
Source organism: Microcaldota archaeon (assembly GCA_041305385.1). Lineage (GTDB taxonomy): Archaea > Micrarchaeota > Micrarchaeia > Burarchaeales > JAKAKT01 > JAKAKT01. The sequence continues at coordinate 13,671 of JBFYLO010000072.1, forward strand.
ACGGGCTTTTTCGCAATTTCCGCCACGTCGGCTGCAAGCTGTTTCAATTCAGCTGGCACAACGCCCGGCTCTGCTACGAGCACCCCAGCACGGCTGGACGGCCAGCCGAGGCTGACGTCCTGCCTGAGGCCGTTGAGGTCGCTGCGGCCGCGGCCAAGAGCCCCGGCTGCTTCACCTTCTGGATAATTGCCATAGCGCTTTTCTCCGTCCTTGGCGTCCACGGTGGGAATCCACATCGTGGACTCGTTTGCCTTGCCGGCAGCGCCGCTCTTAACGAGTTTCGGTGATACTGCGTCGTTTGGGTTGAGAAGCCGCGCTGAAACGCTGTCGTCCGAGTGGGACGTGATCTCAGTGTTGTTGCCCGTAACGTTCCAGAAAGAGCCCCTGCCAGCACGATCCTTTTCAGTGTACCTGTCAATCGCTTCAGCTGGGACTATGGTTTCTACGGATAAACTGCCCTCCTTTGAAACGAACGAATAGAAATTCCCGTCGCGCCTCGCCATTTCCCCGTCCACGGGCTTGCCTCCAATCGTCCTGCCCCTTGCCCATGCGTTTACCAAAAGCGTCTGCGACTCTTTGGGTAGTTTGCTGAACTCACTGGTTACAACCCTGTCAAGCTGCGAGTGCGTTAAAATAGTCTCTACCATTCCCTTCTTTTGCATGTCTGCAAGGAACTTGAGCTGCTCCACTTGGTTAAACGTCTGGCCCTTGTTTACGGGATTGACTCTGGATGCATCAACAACAGTTGCCATTTTCTCAACCTCCCACCTACGAGTAGAATAAGTAATATGTTAGGGCTGAACTCATTTATAAAGGTTCGCTTTGTGTTTTTTTACTCATTAGTAGGTAGCGAAATCGTCGGAATAAACGATTTCATCAATGCATTAAAGGTCCTGCGGCATGACTGTGCTCCGGCCGTTTTTTGCAGCTCTTCCACAGGCTGCTTTCAGCATCTCTTCCACTTTATTATTCAAAGCTTCGGAGGTAGTTGAAGCGACTCGCATCTTTTTTTGCTTTATATAGGCTTTCACGCTGCTTTTGGTTACGAAATCCAATCTATCACCCTTCTTCTTCGATAGAACGTTTGAACAGATGTATTTTTATACACCAAATGTAGAAGGGAATACGCTACAATATAGCGCATAGTTAGGGCGTTAGATGTTAGAGCTATATGCTCTAGTAGGCGTCGACCTGATTATAAGGCGCCCACAGGGTAGGGCCTTCGTAGGTAAAAGAAGCGCCCCGGCCGCATGGCAAGAACCTGTCTTGGCGCAGTCGAAATAGAGGCACAATAGTGTCGAATTCGGCACTAAAGTTTAAATCGACTTGTAGCGGAGGCCAGGGACATGAAAAGAGAAGAAAGTTTTGATGGAGATACCAAACGGGCCGTGGAAAGGGTGCGCGAGGACAAGCAGCTGTGCGAAGAGAACCGGAAGCTGATTCTCGACTTCGCGGACAAGTGCTTCGCGGACGGCCTGTCCAAGGGCCGGATCTGCAAGATCCTCTACACTATCCGCTATATCGGCGGCTATGTCAAGAAGCCGTTCCCACAGGCCACGAAACTCGATGTCCAGGCAGTTGTCGTCCAGATCGAGCGCAACGAAAGGTATTCCGAATGGACGAAGTACGACTTCAAGGTGATCCTGAAGAAGTTTTACAAATGGCTCAAGGGAAACGATGAGGTCTATCCGGACGAGGTCCGTTGGATAAAGCCGAGGATAAAGAACGGGAACAGGATGCTCCCGGACAACCTGGTCACTGAGGAAGAGGTCAAACGGATGGCTGAAGCGACTTTGCACCCCCGTGACAAGGCATTTGTCATGATCCTTTATGAAAGCGGGTGCCGGATAGGCGAAATATTGTCCCTGAAGCTCCAGAACGTGCAGTTTGACGAGTTTGGCGCGATTTTACGAGTATCAGGCAAGACCGGGGATAGACGGGTAAGGGTGGTTTCTTCCGCTCCTTTGATTGCTTCCTGGATAGACGTCCACCCGGACCGGAGCAACCCGGAGGCGCCTTTGTGGGCTGGAAGGTACAAGCGGTATTCCAAGGGTAGTTTTACCTACCAGACCTCGATGGTGATGCTGAAGGACACAGCTAAGAAGGCGGGAGTCAAGCGTCGGATCTACCCTCATTTGTTCAGGCATTCCCGGGCTACGGCCTTGGCTTCCAGATTGACGGAAGCGCAGATGAAGGAGCACTTCGGCTGGGTCCAGAGCTCGGATATGGCCTCGGTTTATGTCCACTTATCTGGGCGGGATGTTGACGAGGCGTTATTGAAGACCTATGGGATAAAGACGGGCGAGGTCCCAAAAGAGGAGAAGTTCAAGCCCAAGAACTGCCCTCGGTGCAAGACGGTGAGCTCGCCGATTTCGAAGTTTTGCCAAAAATGCGGTTCTGTACTTGACGCGGGGACTGTTTACGAGATGGAAAATGAGAGAGGGAAGGCGGATAACCTGCTCAATAGGCTTATGAAAGACGAGGAATTCAAGAACTCCGTAGTGAAGAAGATAACGGAACTCGGCTTGGATAAAGAGCTAGCCTAAACCGCTATCTAGTAACGGTTAATGTTGCTTTTTGGGTTTGTATTGCTTGATTATTAACCCAGAGCTTCACTAATACGGTGAACGTTGAAGATGTGGATGACGCATGGGCAGTAACATTAATTCTTTTGTTTTGCACATCCCCGTTGTAATTCATCTGCGAGAGTTGCCAACTGGTTTCTGAAAATGTCAGATACTGGAGATCCGCAGAATTTTCTGGCTCTACTGTAACTTTCGGCGTATAACTTTTGTCTTCTCCTAAGGTAACTTTTATCAGAAGTTGGGAGCTACCACCATCCTTTATGTTGTTGGGCTCAAATGAGGACGATAATGATAGCTGGGGTGGCTGTTCACCACCACAACCTGCCAAAAAAATTAACCCGAATATTACGACTCCCAGCAAAAAGATTTTTCCCGAATCCATAACCCCACCCAAAGTATATGGGCATTGAGGGATTTAAACGTTTCGAGGCATCTTGGGGGTGACAAAGAGCTAGCTTGAAACCTGTTTGGGGTGTCTCAAATACTTTCCAGTAAGGGTTATATTGAGCCGGACTCAAATGTAGAACCGAACGGGGGGTATTCTTTATGGATCTGCCGATAACACTTCTCTCCA
>JBFYLO010000073.1:0-8821 GCA_041305385.1 Microcaldota archaeon
GGACTGCTGCCTTCGCCCTGACTTCCCGGCTTGTATCCAAAAAGGCCTCGTTAAGAGCGGCTTCGATTTCGCTGGGTTTTCTCTTCTGGCTAAGGGCCTTTTCAAGATTCCTAATTCTTTCAGCAATCGTGCTCGCGTTATTCGGAGAAACGGCTTTCGTCGCTTCATTTGCTTCGTAAGCCGTAATCCTTCCCATGGTTGCATTACCATTAATGCCGATTTCTCTCAGCATCTGCTGAAGGTTGCTTCCCGCACCGGGTTGTTTAATTATCAGTTTCCTTGACATTTATCCACCGAAAGCTCCACCACAAGTAGAAGATATTACTGCTCATTTTGAGCTTAAATACCTTTGCAGGCGGGGTACTGGGGAAATCCGGGCCAGTGTAGTTGGCCCTTCGTTAAGTGCCGCAAAACCTTTTAAATGTCAGACCTCAACGCCTAAACATTCGACTAAGGTGAATCTATGAAAGAAATTCGTTTTCACGGAAGGGGCGGGCAGGGTGCAGTGACTGCCGCAGAGCTCCTCGCTGTCTCGATCGGGTACGGGGGCAAGTATTCCCAGGCTTTCCCGTTTTTCGGAGTCGAGAGGAGGGGCGCTCCAGTCATGAGCTTCTGCCGCATAGACGAGAGACCGATAAGGATACACCAGCAGGTCTACGACCCGGATGTAATCGTCGTGCTCGACCCGACGCTGGACCCGAAGATGATGAACAAGGGGCTCAAGGCCGACGGAATTGCGGTGGTTAACACCAAGGCATCCGCAGGCGAGACTGGCCTCGTAGCTTCCAGGATTTACACCGTCGATGCAACGGGAATCGCCATGAGGAACCTCGGCAGGCCAATCATAAACACCGCAATGCTCGGCGCCCTGGCCAAGGCAACAGGAGTCGTCGGGCTTGATGACATAGTGAAAGCCGTGAGAGAGCGTTTCTCCGGCCCGCTCGCGGACAAGAACGCCCGTGCAGTCGAGGAGTGCTTCAACGAGGTGAAATGATGAAAGTCGCGGTTTCAAAGCCAGGCACGAGCGTCGAGAACAAGACTGGGGACTGGAGGACATTCAAGCCGGACGTCGACGCTTCCAAATGCATAAAGTGCGGGACCTGCGTGCGCTTCTGTCCCGAGGGATGCATGGGCGAGGAGGGCAAGGTCCCGGTCGTCAACTATGATTTCTGCAAGGGCTGCGGCATCTGTGCCAACGAGTGCCCTGTCAAATGCATCAAGATGGTTCCGGAGAAGTGAGATTATGAAAAAAACAGTTGAAGGTTCATCGGCGATTGCCGAGACAGTCGAAAATTGCGACCCAGACGTCGTTGCATGTTTCCCAATAACCCCGTCCACCCACATCGCCGAGGACCTGGACAACATCTACACCAATGGAAAGATTAGGGATTTCATCCCAGTGGAATCCGAATTTTCTGCAATATCTGCCCTGATTGGCGCATCAGCTGCAGGGGGCAGGTGCTTCTCGACAACCAGCAGCCAGGGCCTTGCGCTCATGCACGAGGCGTTGTTCAACGCAGCTGGAATGAGGCTCTCGCCCGTGATGGCTGTCGCCAACAGGGCGCTCTCAGCACCGCTGAACATCTGGAACGACCACCAGGACTCGATTTCCGAGCGGGACAGCGGGTGGCTCCAGCTTTTCTGTGAGACCAACCAGGAAGCGTGCGACACAATCCCGCAGGCTTTCAAGATTGCCGAGAAGCTCGCTCTCCCGGTGATGGTCTGCATAGATGGGTTTTACCTGACTCACGCAGTAGAACAGATTGAAGTTCCGGAAAAGGAGCTCATTGCAAAATTTCTCCCGAAATTCAATCCGAAATTCAAGCTCGACACCGAGAACCCGCTTAGCCTGGGTGCCTATGCATTCCCCGCCGATTATCAGGACTTCAGGAAGGACATTTTCGATGACATTGCGAATTCAAAGGCAGAAGTGATGAATGTGCATGATGAGTGGGTCCAGCTCACCGGAAGGGGCTATGGCAACGGGCTCTTCGAGGGCTATTCGCTCGAGGATGCGGAGTTTGTGTTTCTCGGGATGGGCTCGGTGATGGGCAACGCCAAGGAGGCAGTCGACAGGCTCCGTGCCAGGGGCGAGAAAGCGGGAGTCCTGAGGCTAAGATCCTACAGGCCGTTCCCCGGCAAGGAACTCGCCAAGGCGATAGCCGGCAAGAAGGTGGCTGTCTTCGAAAAGGCGGTGAGCCTCGGGGGAGATGCGCCAATTTATACCGAGCTGATGACGTCGGCGCAGGAATTCGGCTCCAATGCAGTCATCTCCAGCTTCATAGGGGGACTCGGGGGCAAGGACGTTACAGTCGAGCACGTTGAGCAGGTTTTCAACAAGATAAAGGGCGGGAAGCCCTTGAAGGAGTGGGTTTAGATGGCTGAAGATCTTTTCGTTTCAGGTCACCGCGCGTGCGCGGGCTGCGGCATTGCGGTTGCTTTCAGGCAGGTCATGAAAGCAGTCGGCAAGGACGTGATAGTTGTCAACGCAACTGGCTGCAGCGAAATCATCTCAACCCCTTATCCACAGAGCTCCTGGAAAGTCCCCTACATCCATTCGCTCTTCGAGAACGTACCGGCAGTTGCCTCGGGCATCAGCCACGCGCTGCGCTCGATGGGCAACGACCACACCCAGGTAATCTGCATCGCCGGGGACGGGTCGACTTATGACATCGGCTTCGGCGCCCTTTCGGGAATGCTTGAGAGAGACGACGATGTAATCTACATCTGCTATGACAATGAGGCCTACATGAACACAGGCATTCAGAGAAGCAGCGCAACCCCCTGGAAAGCTTCAACCACCACCTCGCAGGTCGGGAGTTCAGTGAAGGGAAAACCCCAGGGCAAGAAGCCGCTTCTCGATATCGTGGCTGCCCACAAAATACCCTATGCTGCAAGCACGACCATCGCCTATCCGTTTGACGTCGCAAAGAAGCTCAAGAAGGCCATGGGAACGAAAGGCGCCCGTTTCATCCTGTTGTTCGCATCCTGCCCCACAGGCTGGGGCCTCGACACCGCCAAGTCAATTGAGGCGTCGAAGCTCATAGTTGAAACGGGAATCTGGAAGATGGAGGAATACGAGCACGGGAAACGGACTGGCATGTTCAAGCCAGGAAAGAGGAAACCCGTTGAGCAATACATAAAGATGCAGAGTAGGTTCAAGCACCTGACTCCGGAGGACATCGCTGCGATACAGAAAGAAGTCGATGAGAGCTGGGTCGGGCTGGAGTAGTCTGCCAAAACCTGTAAGATTTAAATAGGCGGGCGGTCATGTTAAATTTGAGGGAGATATTAGTGGCAAAAAAGGCATTGTTTTCAGTGGCTTTGTTCGCACTCCTTGTGCTCTTTGGGTGTGTTTCCCCGCCAGGCGGGGGGCAAATCGTCATCAATGATACCGAAGGGCCGATAGTCATTATCAATGACACGGGACCGGTCGTTATAAATGTGACTGGAATGTGCGAGGACCTCACCGAGCCCCATGCTCGCGACAACTGCTATTTCAACAAGATTTCCAAGGACCCGGGCGGAGACGTTTCAACGTGCTATAACATAAAGGACAACCGGCTTCGGGACAGGTGCATCTATCTCCTCGGAGTCAAAAACATGGAGTTCTGCCCGCAGATTTCCGCTGAGTCGCTCGACCTTAGGGACGATTGTTTCTATTCCAACGCCGAGTCCTCGGGCAAGGACATCGTCTGCTTGAGGATACGGAACGAGACAATAATGAAAAAATGCCAATCCGCCTTGGCCCAAAAAGCTTGCTCCGGACTGGACGAATACAATGCAACATTCTGCCTTGCAGTCAAAACCAAGAACCCGGCCCTTTGCGCAGGTTTCGTGAATGAATCGCAGATTTGCTACTTCAATCTTGCCATAAACTTATCCGACACTTCAATTTGCGAGAACGTCAAGAATGCGATTCCCCGCAAGGCATGCGAAGCGATAATCCTCAACACTCCGGACATCTGCACTCAGTTGACTTACGACACCGAACAGGACGCGTGCTACTACACTTTCGCAGTTGAGAAGAACAACGAGACAATATGCGATCGCACGACCACAGTAATATACATAAACCTGTGCCACGGGGACCTGGCCCTGAAGAACAACAAGCCTTCGCTTTGCGAGCAGCTTTACACCGAGCCCGACCGCGAAAAATGCTACAGGAAGGTCGCAGTTAAATACTTCGATCTTGGGATTTGCGACAAAATAAAACTCAAGGAATGGAGGGATGGCTGCAGGCACGAGATGGCAATCTCCGCCTCAAGGCCGTATTACTGCGGCTTCATCGAGAACGATTACATGCGGGTTTACGATTGCTACACCCAGTTGTTTCTCCCCGGGAAATACAACATCACACTTCAGTCATGCTCCGAGATAAGGGATGACGACATAGCCTGGAGGGACCAGTGCTACCTCTCGTTGTACAACGTGGACAAGAATTCCTCCATCTGCAACTACATCCAGACCGATGCGATAAAATCCAGGTGCGTTTAGAGGATATTGTGCGGAAAACCAGGAAGTTTCCTACTCGCTGATGCTTGCTTTCTCAGCAGGTGCAATGCTGTATGTTATCCTCGCAGAGCTTCTCCCGGATGCCTTCAGGGATGGCTCTGAACGAACAGCGGCAGTTGCTTTTCTAGCGGGATTCGGAGTTGCGTTTGCTCTTGCCAGCTTGCTTTCGTTCTAATTTTTCCCAAGGTTCTAAGGGCCCGTGCACAACTAAAAAAATCGGATGCGCGTCAGGAGCACGTATTCTCCTCAGCGCTCTAAATTTTTCTGGGCTTCGCGTTCTCAATTTTTTTCTCAAGTGACTAAACTCATAAAGAAGCTGGCCATCAGTGATTCTGATTTTTGCTTTCGAGCGCACTTCCCCTATTTTCCCTTTGTCAAAGCAATACTCGCGCCTGTAGGACTCTTCGAAAACGGAAAACAGGTAGGAGGCGATTGCGCCCCCAGGGCTTCTCTGTTTCTTGAACCTCTCGAGCTGAGGATGTTTTTTGTAACCGACAGTCTTTCCTGTAAGGACTTTCTGGGCAAGAAGTCCTTCTCTCCAGAGTGCGACAAGCCCCCTGGAGTCTAAGTATTTTGGGTGGATGCTCCAAATTCTCATGTCAACACTTGCCCGAGATTAGTTCCCCCATTTTTCAGAAAAAGCAATCTCCTCGAGTTTCTTTCTGGGGGTCAATATCTTGACTGCTTTGCTCATGAGTCCAAAAGCCCCCTCTTTTCCTGGATACCCGAGAGGGATAAGGGCAACAACTCTAGCGGATTCAGGGATGGAGAGAATTTCCTTTACTCGCTTCTCATCGAAAGCTGCAATCCAACATGTCCCGAGCCCCTTCTCCGCAGCAGCAAGGACAAGATGCTCGGTCGCTATGGCGACGTCGACCAGGTAATACTCCTGCTCGTTGTGTCTTGAACTGTTGCCCGCTGCACAGGCGACAATGATAATTGGCGCAGACGCGAGGAATTTGTTGAAAACCGGGCAGGAGTTGGTGATTGCAAGTATCGTGTCTTTGTCCTTAATCACTACAAACCCCCAGACTTGGGAATTCCTCGCAGAAGGGGCGATTCTCGCGCATTCCAAAACATAGCGAAGCTTCTCATCTTCCACCGGCTTGTCCGAATAGCCTCGGATACTCCTCCTTGTTCTCGCAATCTCAAGGAATTCCATGTTAATCCATTGTGGGAATTGTTATAAATCATTTACGCCAATTTTTGTATATGGTATCAAAGGTTTACATCTATTCCAATCTATCGGATATAACATCGGGGGTTGACGCTTTCCTCGAGCGGATATCGAAGGATTATGGGCGGAGCAATGAGCCGATTGGGGTAAAAATCCATTTCGGGGACGAGGGAAACGTCACGCACATAAAACCCGAGTGGATTTCAGGGCTCCCGAACCGCTTCTCGAACCCGGTTTTCATAGAATGCAACGTGCTCTACAGGAGTCCTCGGACGAAAAAGGACACCCACCTGAAGCTCGCCCACGAGCACGGGTTCGGTTTCCTCCCAATCGACATTCTTGATGGCGAGGTTGGGCAGGATGTCCTAGAGGTGAAAATTGACACAAAAAACACCCACATTGCCAAGCTAGGAAAAGGCCTCTCAAAATACAAGAAGTGCATCGCGCTTTCCCATTTCAAGGGCCACATGGAAGCGGGCTTCGGCGGGGCATTCAAGAATGTGGGAATGGGCCTCGGCTCAAGAGCCGGAAAATTGGACATGCACTCCTCGATGACCCCGATATTCACCGAAGCATGCATCGGCTGCTCAACCTGCGCCAGGGACTGCCCGGTGAATGCGATAACTGTCGCCCCGAAAGCAAAAGTTGACCCGAAAAAGTGCATCGGCTGTGCGCACTGCATCGCAGTCTGCCCTGTCGGAGCAATCGGAATCCCCTGGGACTCGGACCCGTCCACCAGAGTGATGGAGAAGATTGCGGATTATGCGATGGCTGCAATGAAAGGGCGCGAATGGCGTTTCATCAATTTCCTCACGAACATAACAATGAACTGCGACTGCATGCAGGGGAAGCAGGAGCCGCTGATGCCCGACATTGGGATACTCTATTCAAGCGACCCGGTCGCCATAGACCAGGCCTCTTTCGACCTTTACAAGAAAGCAGCGGGGGGCAGGGACCTGTTCAAGGAGCACCACAAAGTTGATGGGGAGCACATAACCCACTATGCGGAGAAGCTCGGACTCGGGACGAGGCAATACGAGCTCGTTCGGGTTTGACCGAACAAAAAAAGAGGATTTAAATATCCCCAATCAGAATCCTCATCGGTGATCAGATGAACCCGAAGGAAACGTTGATTGTTTCGATCTTGCTTGTTTCGCTATTGCTGGTTTTCGGCTGCACACAAACGCAGAGTCCAGATTCAGATTGCGCTGGCCTTCCTGCGGAGCAGCGTGATTCCTGCTGTTCACAAAAGCACTGGGACGAGAATTTGGCTAAGATCTGCGCCGATGGCGGGAAGGAGGTTAACTGGGAATGGGTAGGGGGGAATCTTGGCTGCGCAGGAGGCTGCGTTGAAAAAGAATTGGTCGGCGCTTCCTGCGGGACAGTTACTCCAGGTTATAACGACCAGTGCTGCGCTGAGAGGAACAAAGACACAATCCACATCCAATGTGTTGGCGAATGGAAATACACAGAAACGGGCGACCCGAAGACCGAATGCTCTTGGGTTTGTGATACGTCAGACAACGTCCAAATCGCCAACCCCGCGTCTAAATTCTGCGTGAACAACGGCTACAAGCTCGAAATGAGAACAGACTCGGGCGGGGGCCAGTTTGGAGTGTGTGTTTTCCCAGACTCAAGCGAATGCGATGAGTGGGAGTTCTTCAGGGGAGAATGCGGAGAGAAATGGCGGTTGCAGGAACAGACGGCTGCGAATGACACCGGGGCAACAGCCTCTGGAATCAAAAGCGTTGTTGACGCCAATAACCAGTTCGCCTTTGAGCTCTACTCGAGGATAGGGGCGCCGAACCAGAACCTCTTGTTCTCGCCATACGGCATCTCCTCGGCCCTGGCGATAACATATGAGGGCGCGAGGGAGGAGACTGCAGATGAGATAAAGCAGGTGTTTCATTTCCCGAAAGAGGATTCTGCCCGGAGACCGGCTTTTGCAAGACTCTACAATTTGATAAACGCACCCACTGGCGATTACCAACTCAGCACTGCCAATGCTTTATGGATTGAAGACACATACCCGCTACTGCAGGAATACGTCAGAGTGGCTTCGGAATATTATGCCGCCAGAGCTACGAATCTCGACTTCATCCGCAATGCGGAAAGCTCTCGCGTTACGATAAACAACTGGGTCGAGGCACACACGAACGACAAAATCAAGAATCTGATTCCACAGGGAGCTGTCGATCCGATGACTCGCCTCGTGATAACTAATGCCGTCTATTTCAAGGGCAAGTGGGCCCTGGAGTTCGACCCAAAAAACACGCATGAAGAGGATTTCCAGGTGATGCCGTCCGACCCAATAAAATCGTCCCCGGACTACGTAAAGGCCCAGATGATGCACCTGTACGGGGAGAATGCGATCTTCAACTACACCGAGAACTACGATTTGCAGGCAATCGAGCTCAACTACGAGGGGGGCGAGGTCTCAATGCTCATCCTACTCCCGAAAGGGCTTTCCACCGGGGGGATAGAAAGCTATCTGGAGCCCGGGAAGCTTGCACGGCTGAGGGACCAGATGAAAACCGAAAAGCTCGGTGAAGTTGCAATCCCGAGATTCAATTTTGAAACCCAGTATGAACTGGATTCCGAATTAAGCGCCATGGGGATGCCGATTGCTTTTTCACCGGGCAATGCAGACTTCTCCGGAATGGACGGAACAAAAGATCTTTACATAAGCAAAGTGATCCACAAGGCGTTCATTGAGGTTAACGAGGAGGGGACAGAGGCTGCGGCGGCCACTGCAGTCATAATGGCCCTCACGAGCATGCCAGAGCATAAGACTTTCAGGGCCGACCATCCATTCGTGTTCGTGATTCAGGAGAAGAAGACCGGGGCAGTCCTGTTCCTGGGGAGGGTTGCGGACCCAACAGCGTAAGCACCCTTTCCGTTTTCCTCGGAAAGGATAACGGCCGGAACTGTGCGACAAACGGACTGATGGCCCCGATGCATTGCTCAAATTTATAAATCAACTCGATGAAAAGACAGCTGATGAGACTACTGTTTGTTGCAATCATAGCCGCGGCCTTATTCGGCCACGTTTTTGCCGCCTCGTATTATGTCGACCAGAGCAACCCATCATGCAACGATTCCTACACGACTGCGCAGAATGACCTGGCG
>JBFYLO010000074.1:0-9879 GCA_041305385.1 Microcaldota archaeon
CGAGGAACTTGAGACGAGAAACATTCCCACCCTACCGCACTCCCTAAGGGATGCGGTGACGGAGCTGCAGAATGACCATGTCCTGCAGGAGGCCCTTGGAAAGCACGTTTACGAGAAGCTGACTGCTGCGCAGATTGAGGACTGGAAGGACTACAAGAGGCAGGTTACCGAGTGGGAGATGAAGAGGTATTTCGAGGTCCTCTAATCAGGCGGGCTTTACATCCGCATTCCCGAAGCTGTCCGTGAATATTACGGCCACGTCTTTCTTGGGATTCCCGTTCATGGCGATGATTGCCTTCGAGAGCGTAACCTCGGAGTCCATCTCTCTTGCGAGGAGGGATAACAACTGTGCAGCCTGTGCCCCCCTCAATACTATTCTCCCCATGTTCCCACCTCTCATTTGTACGCAACATAAACCGCGAGGTTCATCTTCTTCCAGGTGCACTCGACCTTCTGGAACCCGGCCTCCTTGAGCCAGGCGAACTGGTCCGAGAGCTTCGAGGGGTTGTCCTCGTAGAACGCATGCCTAGTCCAGACCTCCAGCTCCCTCCCGCGCAGGTTCTGCTCAAGAAAGTGGAAGTACCAGTTCCGGTCTCGCTCGTTTTCCACCTGGTCCTCCCCTGCTATGAAGTCCGCGTTTATGAATATTCCCTTTTCAGCAAGCGAGTCGTAAATCCTCTTGAAGAGCCTCATCTTTTCATCGTCGGTCGAGTTGTGTATCGTGACCTGGGATATCACGAAATCGTGCTCCATCCCGAAGTCAGCGTACTCGACTCCCTTTTGCAGGCGAACGCGCTCGCCAAAACGCGAAAGCCTTTTCTTCGTCCTCGCGAGCATTTTTTCCGACATGTCAACGCCTACAATGTGCGCCCCAGGGAACTGTGCCAGTATCTCCTTGGCAACGTCTCCCTGCCCAACCCCGAGGTCCACGAGGCTGAAGTCTCCTTTCGCCCAAATCGAGATTTCGGACAGCACTTTCTCCTGGAGTTCCCTGTTGAAGGGAACGACCTTGTCCGCAACATAAGAATAGTTTTCTATCGAGTTGAAGTGCGACTCGATGATTTCCGAGTGGGACATGGGGGCACCAACAGTAACTATTTCACTCTCTTTTATTAAACGAATGCCCCTCGACCAAAACATTTAAGTCTATAATGCGCAAATCCTAATTCTCTGGAGTGGTCAGATGTACAGGATGCCGAAGGAAAAGCTCCGTGAACTGTTCGATTATCTCGCGGAAGCAGGCGAGCTCATAATCCCCGTCAAGAAGGATGGGGTCTCGTTTTTCAAGACCTACGAGAAGGGCGATTCGCCTTACATCGGCAAGGGCAACACCGACTACTCGGCAAAGCAGTTCTTCTTCCCATACAAGGAAGCGATGTACTGCTACGACAGGGACGGAAAAGTCGAGAATGCCCAGGAGCCGAGGGAGCGGACACTCTTCGGGCTTCGGCCCTGCGACCTCCATGCCCTTGCAGTGACCGACATGTTCTTCTCGGACGAGCCCGCCGACCCCCATTATCTGGAGAGGAGGAAGAGGACGACCCTAATTGCCGTTGAGTGCACGACCCCGGGCAAGAATTGCTTCTGCGACTCGCTCGGGAAGAGAGACCCCATCGGCCAGGATATGCTGCTCATTCCGGATTCAAAATTCTACTATGCAAACCCGGCAACTGAGAAGGGGAAGAAGATTATCGATGGCAGCGGAGTCTTCGAAAAGACAGACGAAACGCCAAGCATAAAGAAGCTCCCCTGCAAGAAGAAGGCGAGCCCGGTCGACTCTTCCCAGGTCAAGTGGGAGAAGTGGGGGAAGCAGTGCTTTGCCTGCGCAGCCTGCACGAGCATCTGCCCGACCTGCACCTGCTTCGACATCGAGGACGAGATTCAGCTGAAGGGGGGCAAGACCGAGAGGCAGAGGTTCTGGGCGTCGTGCTTCACCAAGGACTTTTCCACTGTTGCCGGGAGCCACTGCTTCAGGCCCGAGAGGACAGAGATGCTCAGGCAGTTCGTAAGCCACAAGTTCCCCTATTTCAAGGACAAGTTCGGGGTAACGATGTGCGTCGGGTGCGGAAGGTGCGTGACCGTCTGCACAGCGAAGATTGACATTTCGAAGATGATTAGCGGAAAGTAGGTGCGGTAATGGAAGACCCATATATGCCGAAGAAAGCCAAGGTCCTAAGGATTGTCCAGGAGACCTCCGACATAAAGACGTTTTTCCTGGAGAGCGTCCTTCCCGAGCACTCGCCAGGGCAATTCGTAGAGGTCACGGTTTACGGGGTCGGGGAGGCGCCCATCTCGATTTCGAGCGCCTATCCGGAAATGGTTCTCACAGTGAAGAAAATCGGCTCAGTGACAAACGCCATGTTCGAGCTCAAGGAGGGAGACTTCATCGGCATTCGCGGCCCCTACGGAAGGGGCTGGCCCATGAACCAGGCCAAGAGGAGGAACATCATCCTTGTCTGCGGGGGCGTCGGGCTTCCTCCCCTGAGGCCGATTATCGCCTCGAGGCTGGCGGAAAAGGCAAGCGAGAGCACAATCCTCTGCTATGGGGCGAGAAGTCCGGAGGACATGGTCTACACGAGCGAGCTCGAGACCTGGGGGAAGAAAGGCATTTCGATTAACACTACAGTTGACACATGCTCCATCCGCTGGAAGGGGAATGTGGGGGTTGTCACCTGCATAATCGACAAGGTGGTGAAAAAGGACGATAACGCAATTTGCATGATGTGCGGTCCGCCTGTGATGATGAAGTTCGCGTCGAAGATGCTGCTCGACAAGGGTTTCACCAAGGACCAGATTTACGTTTCTCTGGAAAGGATGATGAAGTGCGGGGTCGGGAAGTGCGGCCATTGCATGGCAGGCGGGAAATACGTCTGCAAGGACGGCCCGGTTTTCAGGCTCGACGAGTTGGAGAAAATGCCGGAAAAGATGTTGTGAGCCTGGGAAGCAAGAATGAAGTGAGAACATGGGAAAAAAGAGGGTTGCTATTTTCAGCTTGACCTGCTGCGCAGGTTGCCAGCTCGAGGTGTTGGACAATCCAGAGCTCCTCGAGATGCTCGAGCACGTCGAGATAGTGAAGTTCCCTATAGCGATTGGGAGAAACGAGCCCGGCCCGTACGACATCGCCTTCGTCGAGGGGATGGTCACGACCCCTGAGGAAATAGACGCAGTTAAGAAAATCAGGAGCAGCTCGAAGTACCTTATCTCGATTGGGGCCTGCGCTTGCTACGGGGGCGTCCCGACAATACGGAACATGCTCCCACAGAGGGAAGCCGAATCCATCGTCTATGGAAAGAACAACGACCACATCCGTTCGATAAAGCCAGCAGGGGTTTCCGAGTATGTCAAAGTTGATTACCTAATCCACGGATGCCCGATAAGCAAGGACGAGTTCTCGATTGTGGTGAAGGCTCTTCTCGCAGGCAAGCTCCCTCGCGCCCACACCCATTCAGTCTGCGTCGAGTGCAAGGCGAAGGGTAACAGGTGCCTGTTCGACGAGCAGATTTGCATGGGGCCGATCACGATTGCAGGCTGCGGGGCCACATGCCCGAGCAATGGGCTCGCGTGCTACTCCTGCAGGGGCCCGAAGGAGGACGCGAACGTCGAGGAATTCGTCATGCTTGCCAAGAAGCATGGATATTCCGAGGCTGAGATAAGGGGGTTGCTCGGGAAATTCGCCTGCACAGCCAAGCAGTATAAGAAGTATCTGGAGTGCCTGGAATAACAGATGGAAACGGGAAGTGAACCGGATGGCGATAATAAAGCTTGACCACATAACGAAAATCGAGGGCCACGGCAGCCTCATAGTCAAGGTGGAGAACGGGGAAGTCCGCGAGGTCCAGATGAAGACCGAAGAGGGGGCGCGGTTCTTCGAGGCTTTCGTCAGGGGCAGGAAGTTCACAGAGGTCCCAATACTCACCTCCCCGATTTGCGGCATCTGCAGCCAGGCCCATGTGCTCGCCTCCATAAGCGCAGTTGAAAGGGCGACTGGCATAGAGCCATCCCCCCAGACACTGCAGCTCCGCGAGCTCCTCAACATCGGCCAGTTTGTTCAGAGCCACAATGTTCATACACACTTCCTTGCGCTCCCAGACTATCTTGGATATGGCGACGCGATTCAGATGATGGACAAGCACGGGGAGGCAGTCAGGAGAGCACTCAAGTTCAAGAGATGGGCGAGCTCATTCTGCGTGCTCATGGGAGGCAGGGACATGCACCCCGTATGCGCCCAGGTGGGCGGTTTTTCACACATCCCGGACAAGAGGAGAATCTCGCAGACACTCGCTGTCCTCAAGGAGCTCAAGCCCGAGGCAATGAAGATTGCGGAGATTTTCGGTTCGCTTAAATATCCGGTTTTCAAGAGGAAGAAGCCCTATGGCTCGCTTGCAGCTGAGAGCGGGTATCCCCTTATCACCGGGGACATATCACTTGGCGGGATGCGCTTCAAGCCTCATGAGTACAAGAACAATGTGGTCGAATCGACAAAACCCTATTCAGCCAGCAAGTACTCGCTTTTCAAGGGGGAGAGCTTCTTTGTGGGTGCCCTCGCGAGGCTGAACAACAACCTCCCCAGGCTCTCGGACAACGCGAAAGCCGCAATCGCGCATTCGGAAATCAAGTTCCCCACAGACAACACGTTCGCGAACAACTTTGCCCAGGCAGTGGAAATAGTCCATTGCGTGGACCGGGCGATTGAAATCCTGGAGAACACGAATTTCAGGAATGAGCCCTGGGACCCGAAGAAGCTGAAGCCCAATGAGGGAAGGGGCGTTGGTGCAGTGGAGGCCCCAAGGGGAACCCTCTACCACGACTACACCATACGGAAGGGCCTTGTGGATTCAGCGAACATAATCACCCCGACAGCCCAGAACCTCAACTGCATCGAGGACGATGTCCGGGCATTCCTTCCCTCGATTCTGGAAAATGACGAGAAGACAGTCGTCCAGGAGCTAGAAAAACTGATTCGCGCCTTCGACCCGTGCTGCTCATGCTCGGTCCATTTCATGAACGTGAGGTAAATCAAAAAAATAATGCGACGGCCCGCTCGGCTCGGGAATCGGCTTGGTAGTACGACAATCACCAGGCATGGACGTCGGCGCCCTAACTCGCGAGAACTCGATTGATTCGAGTGGTGTGCCTGATTCAGCAGGGTTTGAGTGTGTTGCGCTGCTTTCGTGGAGTGAGATTGGTGAGAGATTGAGGGGGCTCTTGGCTCTCGTCATAATTGTTTCTGCTTGCTTTTTCATTATGGGCTGTCAAAATTCCAATCAAACTTCAGGGGGGGTGGGGCAGATGGGAGAACTAAAGTTGACGAGCCCGGCATTCAGCCACAATGGGCAAATCCCGCAAAAATTCACCTGCAAGGGGGATGACGTGAACCCTAAGCTGGACATCTCCGGAATACCAAGCGGAGCTAAAAGCCTTGCCCTCATAGTCGATGACCCGGATGCGCCCAGGGGGACATGGGTTCATTGGGTGATTTGGAACATCCCCCCAACTGGAAAAATAGGCGAGGACAGCGTTCCCCAGGGAGCTTCCGAGGGAATGACAGATTCCGGAATGCCCGGATACGGCGGCCCCTGCCCGCCTTCAGGGACCCACAGGTATTTCTTCAAGCTCTATGCGCTTGATATAACGCTAAATCTCAGCCCAGATGCTCGAAAACCAGACCTCGAAAATGCAATGCGGGGCCACATTCTCGCGCAAACTGAGCTAATCGGTCTTTTCTCTAAATAGCTTTCAGCAGTCCCTCGACATCCTTCGCAGCCTTGTCCGCTTTCATTCCCTCGGGAATTCCGATTATCCTTATTTCCTTCCCCTCTTTCGCGAGCAGCTTCAGGTAAAAGGAGACGTCGATGTCGTGGGCAGTAACTGTTTTAGCGGTTTCGAGTTCACCCACATCGACGAACTTCACTTTCTCGATTCCCCTGACCACATCCAAAACAACAAAGTCAGCGCTCCCGATTTCGAAAAGGTAATCTCCCTCTATTCCACACTCAATCACCTCGAGTCCCGGGATTTTTCTCTTTCGCAATTTCCTCCCGACCTCTAGGGCGAGCTTGTCGTTCTCGAAATTCTGGTTTCCGAAGCAGAGGAGTTTTAGCATAAGTTCACTTCTTCTTTGGAAGGGAATGGATTAGGCGAAGGGCAGCAGCATGGAGGATATACCCAACAAGGGAGAACAAAATCCCTGCGAGCCAAATTATCCCGAGTGCCATGAGTCCGATCATAGTGTACTCCGGGCAGGGTGGACCCGGGAGTGTCCCGCAACCCGCGCCAAAGCAGCGTGCATCCCTGCAAAAAAAGATAGCCCACATGACGACCCCAAGCACAGGCATGGAATACGAGACATTCACAAGGAACCCATTCAGCGCTGATTCCACTGCTCGACCCCCATTGCTTCTCGTCCAGAATCCCGCACAAAAAGGAATCAGCGGAACCAGAACAACCCAGGTGAGAATCAATATAGTCTGTGCCAACAGAGAAATCGGCATGGGAGCGAACATGGGGCCGACCCCCAAGACAGATGCAAGAAAAGACGCTAACAGGAGGCGCTTTATCTTGTTCATATGTTCGAGCAATCGGTACATCCGCTCACAATATCTGTTTTAACTATTAGCTCAGCACGCTTACCATATTCAAGTTGAAGGCCCCATACCCGATGGCAACCAGCACCCAGGTAACAAACAGCACGAGGAACAGGAGCTTCCACCCTCTCCCATTCGAGCGCTCCAGGTGGAAGTCGAAGCCGTGCGCCACGATGTGCGAGACCAGGTAGATGGATGCTACGTTTATGAAACCGTTCGGCCCGCTCTCCCAGGGGTATAAGATTGCAAGGACCACCAAAACGAGCCCATGGATGAACCCGTCCTTCAACGCATGGCTTACAGTCATCCTGGAGGTTGAGAGTATTCCTGTCACCACAAGAACTGCAATTGCAGCCGGCAACATCGCCCCCATTGCAGCAAGGTTCGCCCCCTGGACCCTTGCCCCAACCAGGCGGATTGCATAGGGCGCGAGAATGATGGCAATCATCGAGCTCCAGCTCCTCACGGAAGGAAACAGGGAGTTATAGGACCAGCTATCGACGAAAATACTCCTCGACTTGAGGCTCTCGAGGCCCTTTCCAGCGTAAACGGTCTTCTTCTCGTAGAACTTCTGCTCGTCAGCTTTCCTTATTCGCGAGAGCACGTCATCCTCGCCAGAAGGTCCAGCGAATCCTTCCGGGGGCTCTGGCCTTACATGGTCCGCCTGGATGTCGATTTCAGGGACCTGCTCTTCCTGGCCATAAATGAAGCCGCCGGAGCTCTCATCCCACTTGAACGACTCTTTTTTCTTCCTCTTTGCCATCAGTTAATCTTGCGGAGAATAATATAATAAACATTGTTTCCTAAATTAATCTCGTGGCCGATTTCGCAATAGGTAAGGCATTCATAGTGGTTGGTGCCCTGATGCTAGCAGGGGAGATGGCGCTCCCAGGCTTCTTCATGGGCGGGGTCGGGGTCGCATTCGTGGTAGCGGGAATCATGATGGAAGTCGGCGTCAACTCGCCGGAATGGATTGCCGTGGCGAGCATCTCAGCAGGCGTGTTCTCAATAGCATTCTTTTTTCTCCTCGGCAGATGGCTTACCGGAAAGACCAAGGTGGCTACTGGCGGGGAGTCGATAGTTGGGGCGAAGGGGAAGGTCATAGCGCCAGTGGAGGAAGGAAAGTGCGTCGTAAGGGTGAAGGGCGAGGACTGGACTGCGGAGTGCGAGGGGAACTTCAAGAAAGGCGAGATAATCGAGGTGACAGGGCACGAGGGAGTGCACCTGAAGGTGAAAAGGGCAGAGGCGTGACATGTCATTCTTTTACATACTCCTCGGAGTCATCCTGTTCAGCATACTCCTAAGGACGATACTGATTCTCGAACAGTACGAGCGGGGGGTCAGGTACAGGCTCGGCAGGTATCTGGACACCATAGGCCCGGGCCCGACCATCATCTGGCCAGGCCTCGATGCAGTCGATGTCGTTGACATGAGGATGAAGGCGCTTGACATCCCGGCGCAGAAGGTCATAACCAAGGACAACGCCGTCTTAATCATAGACGCATTCCTTTATTATACGCCAGTGAGGCCAGAGCTTCTCATGCTCAAGGTGAAGGACTTCGAGTATGCAATAGTCCAGCTCGCCCAGACCACCATGAGGAGCATAATCGGCGAGATTGCCTTTGACGAGGCGATTACGAGCAGGGAGGAGATGAACGCCGAGCTCATGGACAAGCTCGACCATGTCGTGGAGATGTGGGGGGCCAGGCTCATCGCAGTAGAGATACGGGAGCTGCTCCCGGCCTCGAGGAAGCTGGCGTTTGCCATGAACCTGCAGGTCGCCGGGGAGAGGAGCAAGCGCGCCGCGGTGCTCGAGGCAGAGGGATTCAAGGAGTCCGCTATACTGAATGCGCACGGGGACAGGGACAAGCTGCTCATAGAGGCTGATGGGCAGATGAAATCAATGGTCCTGCTGGCAAGAGGCGAGGCTGATGCCCTCAAGGAAGTCGCAAACCAAGCATCCGAAAGCATCGAGGGCCCGGCGATGACGCTCTGGCAGCTCAGGATGCTCGAGGAAGTCGGGAAGAGCAAGGACTCGACACTACTGATGCCGTATAATGTTAAGGAACTAACAAAGGCTTTCCGGGGAATCGAGGGAAGGCGGGGGGATTGAAATGGGAGTCGAAGTTTGGCTGTTTATATTCGGGATTGTGCTCGGCGTGATCGGGCTGCTCATCCTGCTCTCAGGAATAAAAATCTACAAGGAATACGAGCGCGGAGTCAAGTTCACGCTGGGAAAGTTCACCGGAGTCATAGGCCCGGGGTTCAAGTGGATCTGGCCGGTTATAGAGAAGGCGGTCACCGTTGACCTGCGCACGAAGACGCTCGAGGTCCCGCGGCAGGATGTCATCACCAAGGACAACGCCACAGTCGGGGTCGATGCAGTCATCTACTATAAGGTCACGGACCCGGCGAAAGTCGTGCTCATTGTTGAGGACTTCGCCTACGCGACCATCCGGCTCGCCCAGACTACCCTCAGGAGCATCATCGGCGACATGATTCTAGACGACGTGCTCAGCAAGAGAGAAGTGATAAACACCAAGCTTAGGACCACCCTCGACGAGGCAACTGACAAATGGGGCGTGAAGGCAGAGGCAGTCGAGATAAAAGAGGTCGAGCCACCTACAGCAATACAGGAAGCAATGACCAAGCAGATGGCTGCCGAAAGGTCAAAGAGGGCCACGATTCTCGAGGCAGAAGGCAGCAAGCAGTCCAAGATATTGCAGGCAGAGGGTGAGAGGGATGCCAACATCGCCCGCAGCGAGGGAGAGAGGCAGGCGAGGATATTGAAAGCAAGAGGGGAGGCAGATGCCATAAAGCTCGTCGCGGACTCAGCAAAGTCCAATCTCTCAGGAAGCGCGCTGACGCTCTGGCAGCTTAAGACCCTCGAGGAAATTGGCAAGGCACCTTCCACGAAGTTCGTTGTGCCCATAGAGTTCACTGACTTCATGGAGCGAATAAGCGAGAAGATAGGCGGAGGGAAAGAGGACAAGAAGAAGTGACGCCCCTATTTTTTTCAAATAATTGGGCAAAAAGCCACCAATTCGGGGCAAAAAGAGTAAAACGCGAACCGCCTAGCTTATAAACCAGCCAATTTATCCACTACTCAGATGCGCCCCACGGTGCCCGGGAGCAGTTGACTTCAGCTCGCGAGGTGCGCATACCGAGGTGTCTATATGGACTTGAAAACGAAGAAAGGTGCCGTGGGCATTGGAACGCTGATTATTTTCATTGCCATGGTACTCGTGGCAGCCATTGCTGCGGCAGTTTTGATAAACGTATCAGGAATACTGCA
>JBFYLO010000075.1:0-21440 GCA_041305385.1 Microcaldota archaeon
GACACCTGGCGGCAGTCCCACAAACATCGCTGTTTCTATCGAAAATCGCCTCGATAAGTATCTCCGGATGGGCGGAGAATTTCCGGAGTATTGTTTGAAACTGCTGTCTATAATACGGCGCGTTGACTGATAGCGGCGAATAGGCGCTAACCCCCTCAGGTGTCTTCAATGCCATTCGCCTGAAATCAGCCAGACTGAGCGAGAGTACGGAGTTGCCATTTTCCCCGGCTTTTTTGAATTTTTGCATCACTTCTGTTCTGCTTCCGGAAAAGATAATACTATCGGTTAGGGATGACGGGGTTAAGCGAGACAGTAGATTAGAATGACTGGTCTCCTATTCCCACTCAGGCCCTATCCTTCTGGTCGAGGCAGGGAAGAAAATGCCCGGAGCCTCTGCTGAGACAAGCCGGACGAAGTTCCTCTCCTCCATTGAGAGCTTCGCCCAGAAAGAGCGTCTTGTTTTTGGCTTCTCGGCGTTCTCCCTGTTAAGCCTGCAGATTTCGGATCTCTTCTCGCCGGACTCGACCATCGCCTGGGCCTCCTTAGGGATTATGAAGAAAATGCTCATCCTCTCCTTCAGCCTCCTGGTGAGGACTTTCGCAGTGATGATGCTTGTCCGGTTGTATTTGATTGGCCAGCAGAATGAGTACCTCCAGGAGTCGAAAATCGGGCTCTGGGAGATTTCGGTCGATGCATTCTGAATTGCAGTTAGGTGTTCCTCAAGCTCGTCGAAGAGCACCTCGGCATCCTGGGACCTGGTTTCTATTTCGTCAATGTTCGTTATTATTGCCGACACGTTCGAATCCATGGCCTTGGTGTTGTTTGAAAAGTGCCATAGCGACCTTACGAATGGCCAGCCCACTCCCTGGGCCACCGGACTGCACATGGGGGAGTAACATGCCCTGAGGCAAGACTCGAGATCGGAGCAGTCGAACCTGTCCTGGCCGGTCGAAAGCTTGCATGCGCTCTCCTGGGGCTCCCTGCTTTGGTTGAACTCAAGCACCTTGGCGAGAATCTCGCCCATCTCGAACGAAGAGGGGTACAGTGAATTGAACGTGATGTTCATTGCCGTGTATTTATCGGTAAGTATCCCCTCTACCTCCTGCGGGTTCTGGATGATGCTTATGTCCGAATAGTTTGATTCGTTGACGCGAATCATGAAGGAGTCCTTGACCGTGTACATGGTTCCTAGGCCTGTCTCGAATTTTCCGATGGATATTGTGTAAACACTGGACTGCCCCATTCTCTCCTTGGAGAAGGCTTCGCTTTCGTTAAGGCAATATTTTACGAAAAGGCCAATCTCCGCGTCGTGAGACCCGGCGAAAACTGGGCCCTGGAAAGCGAGCAGAACTGCTGCTGCGAAAAGGAAGGCTCTGGCTGGCAATGGTGGGTTCATGCTTGAGATTATGCCAGAAAAGAGTTAATAGGCTTTTGCTGCTGGCATTATCGGCGTTATCTTCCGTATAGCTCGAGCGTCTCATCGGCAATCCTGTCCCAGGAGAACTTGCACACGGCTTTTTTCTTTCCGTTTGTCCCCATGGCCTTTGCCCTCGCGTAGTCCGAGAACACGTAGTTTATGCCCCACGCAATCGATGACGGGTCGGGGTAGACTTTTACCCCTGTTACCTCATGGTCGATAATCTCCTCGGGCCCTCCCCCATGGGTCGCGACCACGGGCTTTCCCGAGGCCATCGCTTCCAGAACAACGAGCCCGAAGGGTTCGTTCCTGCTCGGCACGCAGACGGCCTCGCAGGCCTTGTATAAGTCGAGAACGTCGGATTCGGAGCTATAGCCGGTAAAGCGGGTGGCGTAGGAGACCCCGAGCTGATGGGCCCGGTATTCGAGCTGGCGCTTCATGTACCCGTCGCCAACAAAGACCGTCCTTGCCTGGGGGTTGTGCCGAAGAACTGCAGGTATCGATTCCAGCAGGAGGTCCGGGCCTTTCTGGTGCGTCATCCTGCCTACGAAGAGTATGGTCGGGTCGATGGGACCGAGCTGGTATTTCCTTTTAACGACCCCGGGGTCCGTCAGTTCGCCCTCATATTTTCCGGAGCTGATGCCGTTGTGTATGACGTCCATCTTCCAATCCGGAACGCGGTAGAGCCACTTCACTTCCTCCTTCATAGAATTGGAGCATGCAATGACCTTCTGGGAGACGTAAGTCCCGTAGAATTCTATATTTCTGATGTGCTCGGATTGCCCGCCGTGGAAGTGGTTGCCCGAGCGGCCATATTCGGTTGAGTGGCAAGTCCAGACGACTTTCCTGCGGGCGATGTTCTTGATTTCTGCGAGTGCGTTCACCACGTGCCAGTCGTGGCCGTGGACCACGTCGAATTGGCCGATTGTTTTCTCCACCCCGAAGAGGTGGTGGACGAACGAGCGGCTCATGTTGTTCATTTCGGTGACGAAATTTGGATTTAGGTCGAACGGACACCGGTGGTAATGGACTCCGTCAATGTTGGAATAGTGGGATTGGGCGTGGCCCATCCTCGTAAAAACATGGACGTCGTGCCCGGCCCGGTTCATGGCAGCTGCGAGCTCGGTCACGTGCACTGCTAGGCCGCCAACAGGGATGGCGTTAAGCGCTTCCCATGAAAGGAATGCAATCTTCATTTGGTTGCACCGAAAGAGAAGGGGACACGTAGCAAAGCTTTTTAAGCCTGCATAATCCGCTCCCCCCAACGCAAAAATATGTTTTCGGAAGTATTTAAATAGGTATGCTGGGGGTATGCAGAAGTCATACTCGAAAGTGGGTAATGGAGCCCGATGGACTTCTTACACGACACCGTAAACGGAACTCTTTATATTACTGACTCCCAAATCTGAAACCATGTGCGGCATATTTGGGATAACATTCAAGCAGGCCAGGGACGACCTCGGGGAAGTGCTGGTCAAGGGGGGAAGGAATCTCACCTACCGGGGATATGATTCAGTCGGATGCGTGGCTGTCGACGGCTCCAAGGCAGACCTTCGGAAGGACGTCGGGACCATAGACGAGGTCGCAAAAAAGCTCAGCCTTGCGGATATGAGGGGGGACAGGGGGATCTGCCAGCTCAGGTGGGCCACCTTCGGCGCGCCATCGAAAGTGAACGCCCAGCCCCACTTCGACACCAAATGCGAGATGGTCGGGGCGCACAACGGGAACATAGTGAACACCATCCAGCTTAATGCGGAGTTCAGAAAGGAAGGGATGACTATACGGAGCACCAATGACGGCGAGACGTGCATCCATGCAGTTGAGAGGCACTATAAGAAAACGAAGGACATGAAGAGGGCCATGATGGGCGCTGCGAAGGATTTGCACGGGGATTATGCTTACGCGATAACGAGGCTGGGCGAGAAAGTGATTTACTGCACGAAGATGGGAAGCAGCCTCTATCTCGGAGTGGGCAAGGAGTTCGTCTGCTGCTCCTCTGATTTGCCATCCATACTCCCGTTCACGAAAGAGATTGTGGCGCTGCGGGATGGCGAAATGGTGGAGTTCACGAACAGTTATTACAAGATTTTTGAAGTGGCAACTGGAAAGCAGGTGGAGAGGGAGCCTGAGAGAAGCGAACTCTCGGTTGAGTCCGCGAGCAAGGGGGGCTACCCGCACTTCATGCTCAAGGAGATTCACGAGCAGCCCGCAAGGGTGGGAACGCTGCTCAAGACCCTCGATGATTCGAAATATCTGGATGTCTTCCTAAACCACATGGACGGCAGCGAGGTTTACCTCGTGGGGAGCGGCTCCAGCTATAACGCATGCGTTGTCGGGGCGTATTACTTCAACAGGCTCTCGAAAAGGAAAGTGGTCCCGGTGATTGCGGGCCAGTTCGAGAGCCTCTATGGGAACGTGATTGGAAAGGACAGCGTGATAGTGTGCGTGTCCCAGAGCGGAGAGACCAAGGATGTGATGAACGCCGTGAACTTCTGCAAGAAGAAGAAACTGGGAAGGATTCTCGGCATCATGAATGTGCTCGGCTCCTCCCTGATGCACGCGAGCGAGGCTTATCTCCCTCTTGCCTGCGACCTAGAGATGAGCGTGCCCGCAACGAAGACGTTCATGAACCAGGCGGTCCTGCTGGTCTATCTCGCAGTCAGGCTCGGGGAGAGGAACAGGAGCCTGGGAAAGGGGGAGGCAAAAGAGCTCAGGGAAAGACTGCACCAGCTCCCGAACCTGCTCGAGAAAACTATTGGGCAGACTGCGCCCGCCTGCGAGAGGATTGCGGGCGAGCTCCACACGAAGAATGACGTCTATTGCCTCGGATATGGGATGAACCACGGCATCGCCCTCGAGGGGGCGCTCAAGATAAAAGAGATTACCTACACGCACTGCGAGGGGATATACTCCTCGGAGTTCAAGCACGGCCCGCTCTCGATTATCGAGGAGGGGTACCCGGTGCTTTATGTGACTTCCAAGGAGGACTCGCACATGATAATCTCCCACATGAACGAGGTCTCGTGCAGGCACG
Source organism: Microcaldota archaeon (assembly GCA_041305385.1). Taxonomy (GTDB): domain Archaea; phylum Micrarchaeota; class Micrarchaeia; order Burarchaeales; family JAKAKT01; genus JAKAKT01. The sequence goes on from JBFYLO010000075.1 coordinate 4,452, forward strand.
GCAGGGTGATATGCATCTCGGAGGATGACCGGGGCCTGCGGCACAACTCGCACGATTTCGTCGCGGTCCCGAAGGACCACGAGCTCTTTGCGCCCATCCTCAATGTTGTTCCCGTGCAGCTCATCGCCTACTACTGGAGCGTGAAGAAGGGAATCGACCCGGATTACCCGAGGAACCTCAGCAAGACGATAACCGTTGACTGATGGGAGGTGGCAACGTGGCTGCTTTAGAGATTGCGCCCGAAGTTTTCAGCGTCGGGGCGAAGGACTTGAAGAGAAGGATGTTTGATGCGCTGATTCCGCTTCCCGAGGGGACGAGCTACAATTCATACCTGATTCGCGGGGACGAGAAGAACGCGCTCATCGACACCGTGAACCCGGGGTTCGAGAAGGAGTTCCTGCTCAATGTGATGGAGAAAATTCCCCTCGAGAAGCTCGACTACCTGATTATGAACCACGCCGAGCCCGACCACGCGAATGCGATTCCCGAAGTGCTCGAGGAAGCGAAGAACGCGAAGCTGGTGGTGAGCAGGGTTGGGAAGGGGGCGGCCATGGATTACTACGGTGTTCCCGAGGAGAGGATGATGGTTGTTGACGAGACCACGAGGCTGCCGTTGGGAGGAAAAACGCTCCGCTTCATCGATGCACCCTGGCTCCACTGGCCCGAGACGATGTTCACCTATCTTGAGGAGGACAAAATCCTCTTCCCCTGCGACTTCTTCGGGCAGCACCTCGGGATTGCAAAGAACTTCGACCACGAGGTTCCGCCGGATGAGCTCGAGGAGTATGCCAAGCGCTATTACGGCGAGATAATGCTGCCTTTCAGGGGCCCTGGGCAGAAGGCGCTCGAGAAGCTGAGGGCGCTCGAAATCAGGATGATTGCGCCGTCCCATGGAATGATTTACACCAGGCCTGAGCGGATAATGAGGCTCTACGCGGATTGGACCAGCGGGAAGCTGAGCAAGCGCGTCCTCATAGCCTATGTGAGCATGTGGGGCAGCTCGGAGAGGATGGTAAATGAGCTTGGGGAGAGGCTGCGCGAGAAGGGAATCCGGGTCTCGACTTACGACTTGCAGAAAGCCGACCTGGGCGAGATTGCGAGGGACCTGGTGGATGCCGCCTGTGTGGTTGTCGGCGCGCCGACCGTTCTCGGGGGAGTTCACCCAACTGCAATGTATGCAACCTATCTGGTTAAGGCCCTCAGGCCTCCTGCAAGATATGCTGCTGTGGTGAGCTCCTACGGGTGGGGGCCGATGGCGGCAAAAGCGATTGCCGAGACATTGAAGGGAAGCGCCATCGAAGTATTGGGGGCTGTTGAGGCGAAGACGAGGCCGAAGAAAGAGGACTTCGAAAAAGTGGATGCGCTGGCCGATGCCATTGCGGAAAAGCTAAACGCTCTTGGATGACTGCTGCGGGACTTTCGCGAGCTTCTTATTTTTTAACCAAGCCAGGAAGTCGCTTATCAGTACGGCCTTCGCCGTCTCGACTTCATCCTTTGCCTTGAGTGCGAAGGCCTGTGCGTCTGGGTCGACTGGGTTACCGATTATCTCATCCAGTTGCTTGATGGAAGCATCGATGAGGGCGATTTGGTTTAAGGCCGGGTTGTTCTGCATTGCCTTGGCAAGCACCATGGTAGCGAATGAGAACCCATTCGACTCCTCCCGCGTAATCGATTCCCTTTTGTTGAAAAATTCCTGGATGTATGTTTCGAGGGTGGACACATCCGTGTTGGTCAATCTGTGGGCAATTGCGTCCGCCAGCTCCTTCTCCTTGTTCAACCCGCCGCCCCTTTTTATTGCCTCGTACGTTCCAGAGAAATTGCCGTTTTTGACAGCCTGGGTTGCAGTCGCCACAAGTTCCTCGGATAGCCTCTGCTGTTCATTGTGCTGCTCTCTCACGCCAACAATTGACATGAGCATACTACGAATTCAGAGGATTTAAAACTAGTACTCGTAAACTCCGAGGTCGAGCACCACATCGAAGGGCCTGTTCTCATCGTCCCTTCCGACGAAATAGTAATCGACGTTGAATCGGGTCCCTATTATTTTCGTTATCACGAGTCCGTCGAATTTTCTCCGCTCCGCCTCCTTGAGGTCGGAGTTGGTCGGGCTCGCAAACCTGGAGTTGTCCTCCTCGAAAGCATGGAAATGGAAGAGGAACATTATGTCCGGGGTTGGCTCGAACTCTATGGGCTCGTAGGAATAATTCTCGAAGCTCTTATCGAACCCGGCGAAACCTTGCGGGACGGGTTTGTTGGGAATCATCAGCAGCCTGAGCGAGTTGTCGCGGAAAACGATTGCGCCGCCGTGAGCGGACTTCTTGTCACCATAATCGGATTCTATCTCCTCGCCTGTCCTCTTCCTGAAATCGGCATTCATCTCGAGGCTGTCGAGAAGCCAGATGATTTTTGCGAGCTGGTATGCCTGGAGGCTCTCGCATTCGGATGGGTCCGAGTTCGGGAGGTTCTCGAAGCCCGGCAATGTGGTTATCTGGCTGAGCCTGTTTTTCAGGTAGGTGCACAGCCTCCTGCGGTCCTCGATGAGGTCGCGGAGCTTGACGTCGTTTTTCGCAAGGTCGAGCACGAACCTCCTGTGCTTATCGAGAAAATCGTCTTGCATGGTGTGAATGAGGAGGAGGTTATTAATAGCCTTTCTGCGCCCTCAGGCAGGGGCCTTCACCAGGCCGTAGTTCCTGACGGTCTCGATTGTCCTGACTGAGAGAGTGCAGTTCTGGAAATATTCTGTCGAGTTCCTCTCGGCCGAAAACTGGCCCCGGGGGGCGATGACAAGAGGGGTTCCTCTGAAGTCGAGCAGCGCATCGCCCTCCTTGTTAACCCCGAGGACGCGAAGCCCGTCTTTCTCGAATGGGATTGATGCACCAGTGAATAGGGAGGAGATGACTCCCTCGGATTCGCCGGATATCCGCTTGATTACTCCCTCAACGACGCGGACTGGGCCGCTGGGTTTTGCGGATATGAAAGAGAATTCCCTCTTTTCCTTGTCGAAGGAATAAGCCAGTGGGCTGGAGCTGAAAGGCGGGCAGTACCCGCCAATAGGGAGTTCCTCCCTCGCAGTCTCTATCTCAATAAAGAGCGCGGTCCCGTCCGGGACTTTAGAGCCGAAAATTCCGCCTGAACCGTCGGGGGAGCTGACCGTAAGAAGAAAGCTCGGCGTCTCAAGCGCGCAGCCTGCTCTGGGGAAGAATTCTCCCCGGATTTCATCGAGGCTGATTGAAAAGCCCGCGAAGCTGGCGGGGGTCCCTTTTTTAAGTGAGATGGATCCGAAGTCCTGGGAGGAGGACTTCAATGAAAGGCGGGCAGTGGCATCCTTAACTGCGCAGGGGGTTCCTACGGCCAGGAGGTCCAGGCCCTCGAGCCTGACGTTTACGCCATTGAGGGCTGTCCCGGAGCTTCCCTCAACCATCCTCAATTTCTCAGTCTGGGTGAAATTCAGCTTCAGCAAAGGATTGGGCCCTATGCACGAGCCGCCGAAACCCAGCGGGTCGAGGGCCACCTCGCCGCTGGAAAAAACATATGGCTTTTCGTTATCCACCATGAAAGTCGTGCTGGATTCGCCGGATAGCAATTCCACGGTTGCGATACGGAGATATCTGCAGGGCATGCTTACGACGAACCTCAGCGCCACCGAAGGCTTCGGGCTTGGCTTGCAATCACTTGTGAAGAAGCTGAATGAATCCACGGATAGCAGCTTCCCGCTGACATAGACGGTTTCCCCCTCTTGAACTGAAACCTCTGTTCCTTCTCGGGTGGAGAAGATTGCGACCGACTCGGACGCCGAGCACGTCTCCTGGTCGAGGTTTCCCGTAATAGACGAAAGCACTATCCCCTCCCCTGGAATTGACTCTCCCTCGGAAAGGGAGAACGGCTGCCATTGGAATCCTTGGGGGTTTTTAGGGGCAAGGGTTTTAATTCGGAATGAAGCCGTGCTGCCGGGGATTTGAATTGTTGTGCCCGGGGGCGCGAAATCCTCATAAAATTCCTTTTTCGAAACCCCGATGATTGCCATCTTGGACCTGACTTCGCAAGCTGAAGAGGTGGAATTGCCGACTATTGCGTCCAGCTTCGCAGAAGCTAGGCCTGCCGTTATTATTCCGCCCACTGAAACCTCGGCCTTTGAAGCGTCGCCCCCGTGCTTGAGCTCGACTTCCGTTGAGCCCCCGAGCACTTCGCAGTTCTGCCCGAAGACGACGTGCGCCTTGCCCGTCGCCAATGAAACTCCGTATGCGTCGGAAATGCTGTTCTCGCCAGCGACCAGCTTCACCCTTCCCTCCAGCTCGGGTATCCGCTCGCAAATCCCGTTGACGCATTCCAGGGAGCCGCAACAGTCGGAAGGCGATTTGCACCCTCTCCCCTCTTGGCCGCAGGCGAGTGCCGTGCATCTCTCGTTAATGCAAAAGGTTCCTGCTGGACAGTCGTTGTTCGTGGCGCATTGGACCTCCCTGCCTGGGCATCCTGCAAGGAGGAGGAACATGAGCAAAAACAGCAGCCCGGTCTTTCGGTCCATATATCGAGTTTGAACTGCGCTATTTTAATCCTTTGCTTGAGTTGGCGGGGGGAGTTGCCTTTGGCGGGGAATCCTGCGATGCTATTGGAGAAACCGCTATCAGGGCCCTCTCTAGAACGACCTTGCAGGAGCTCACGCCTTTTGAAAGCCCGTAGCCGAACCTGACGAGCCTGGCCGAGCCGGTGGACAATGAGATGACCTCGCCTTCCCTGAGCGTCCTGCGGATTACCTGGCTCCCTTCGCTCACCTTCACCTGGGCACTTACATCGACTGGGACGCATCCTCCCCCGAAGCTGACTGCAGATGTGGAGAAAGACTCGGCCGAGGCCGAGATGCCCTCGAACTCGGAACTCTCGCCCGCAGAGAGCTTTGTTGTCCTGGTTTCCTTTGAAACGGCCTTCAGCCTGAAGGTGTTCCCTATCCCAGAACTCTGTTCAGGCGGGGATACCTCAAGGGTGAATTTTTCGGAATCGAACGGGGCAGTTCCTTTTGAAGATATTTGAACGGCACCCTCCTGGACATAAAGCAGCATAATTACCTGAAGGTCCCTTTGCGCAGCAGGGAAGCTGATGTTCAAAAGAACGCTTTTGTTTACAGCCACGCAGGAAAGGCCGTCGCTCAAGAGAAGTGACCCCGTAATGTTCTGAACGTTTATGGTAATCCCCTGCAGGGATATGCTGCCCCTTTCAGGCGCCCCCGCCTGGTTTTCCGGGAAACCGGAAGTCTTGGTCTTGAGCCTGACTTGTTTTGAGGTGATGCGGCATACGGCTCCTTCTGGCGCCTTGCCCGAGGTCTCGTCTATGCCTTCGACTTTGATGTCCAGTGTATTGAACCAGGATTTGTAGGGGTATTGCAGGGAGATGGATTCCCCCTCTGAAAGCCGGACCGCACGCGAGTAGCCTTGAATTGGGCCAAGGTCAGTTATTTCCACGGCCTCTGCAAGCGTGAAGTCATCGGGCAGGAGGAATTGCTGCCCCTTTCGAATAATGGATTCGGATGTGTTTCTGCTTTCGATTTTAATCTCGGAGTAAACATCGCTGAACGAACAGCCGCTCTCGTTCTCTGAGATTATACACGGAATATTGAGGACTGCAATGTCGGCATTGGCAAACTTCATGTTCTCTCCTGCCCCTAGGACGAACTCATCGCTCTTCCCGCCTCCTGAAACTTTTATCCTCGCCTTTTCATTCCCGACTGAACAGCCGACGAGGTTTTCAGTGACTTCTGCGAGCTCCACTGAAAGGCCGCCTGCTGAGCCTTTTTGCCCCTCGGCCAAGTCTAGCACCCGCGGCTGGAAGAATTTCGGAAGCTCTGGAATGGTCATGTTAATCTTGGTCTGGTTGGAGGCCGTGCCGTTTGTCGCATTAATCACAGGGTGGGGTTCTTTTTCTCCTGCTACGCGCGGGAACCTGCAGGCGTTGCTGTTGCACCGCATGCCGGAGCAGCAGTCGTTGTCCTTGTCGCACCACTGGGATTCTCGCGCACAGGTCGTGACACAGGCTCCTTTCACGCACGCCTGGCCGAGTTTGCACTGGGAATCGTTCTGGCATCCTCCCCCGGAACAGCCGAAAAGTAGGAAAACCACAAGCATGAGGACTAAAGCCCGCAAATTACCCATGACCTAGTTCAGGCTATCCCGTATTAAAATAGTTTCGTAAATCAGGCCCTGTAGAAATGCCCCAGCAGCAGCGCCCCCAACATGCGGCTGCCTGCCCGGGCAGGCAGGTCGGCTCCGGGGAGCCGACCAGGCGGCATCCGGATGCCGCCCGCCGCGGTGCGCTGCTGCCCCAAGGTTTTCTACAGAACCGTAAATCAGCCACTAGCTTCCCAGTGCTTGAAATGGATTCGAAACAGGCCAGCAGACGGCTATTCGTATGAGGGGGGCTTTGTTGCGAAGTCATACAGCGAGCAGAAGGCGAGCAGGCACATGTAAGCGCCAATTACAATGCCGAATATCATTGCGCTGCCAGTACCTCTGTCATCGGTTGATATTTCCATTATGCCCTTTCCCCAGAATATCAAACCGCCGCCTATGACTGCGAGACCGAGGCCGCGCATGAGTCTTCCGTCCATGCGAATCATTTTTACGTTCCGGTTTATAATGATTCCTGTTAGTTATGCCGGAGAAAAAACAAAACCTGCGCTCACCTCATCGGGGGCGCGCTCTCATCATCGCCCCTGTCGAGCGCCCCGTATTTCTCCTCTTTGTACTTCCTCTTCCTGGGCCTCGCGTATGCCCATTCGCCTATCACGATTATCAGCGAGAGGAGCAGGACATAGGGGAAATACTCGTCCAGGAGGAGCAGCGTTGAGGTCGGAAGCAGCTCGTCCCCTCCTCCGCCCGGCTGGGTGTAGTAACCCAGGATGCCGACTATGAGCACGAGTATCGCCATGGCTGAAAGGAAGGTCAGCATATACCCGAATATCGACGAAATGGCCATGGAAGGCTAAGGCAAAGCCTAATATTTAACGTTATCGCTCAAAGAGGTCCGGATTATTTACTCTCCTTAAACTGCGCCCTGCAAGAGTCCTGGATGTCGCGCTTGGGTATTGAACCGCAGAGCGAACTGTCGTTGAGCGAGATGGCAGTCTCAAAAAAGCAAAGCGAGCTTCCGCCCTCTATCAGAAACTCGCCCTCGCAGATTGATGGCTTCTTGAGGCTCATGGCGAGGTTGGTCAGGCATTCGTCGTGCACTCGGCACAGGGAGTAAACGCTCCAATCGCCGTGGGGCACGAGGTAATCGTCATAGTTAATCGGGAACTTGACAATTCCTTTCAGCTCCTGCCCTATCTTCCCGCAGACCGCGGGATCGCCCACGGACACTGCGTACTGCGCAATGCAGTTCGCCCTCTTTTCCCCTGAGAGGCTTCCGCAGGCAGAGAGTTTTCTAGTCGAGTTGAAGACTGTTTCCGTGCACTTTGACGTGGCAGACTCCGGGTCGTAGCCAGGCAGGCCAGGAGATTCCCTCTTGAGGGCCATGCACAGCGCCGAGTCGCCGGTTATTTCGCCAACGCGGGTGAAGCATTCATCGAAGTCTCGCCTGCAGGAAGAGTCGGAAGAAAGGTCGCACGCCCGTTCAATCAAATCGCAGGGGGATGAATTGACGGACCTGACCGCGATTTCCATCAAGCAGTCTTTTTTTGTGAGCAGCCTGCAGGAGAAGCCTGTTTCAGAGGAGCCTTCTATTTCAAGCTCGCTGGTCTCGAGGAGGCATTCCCCGCCATCTTTAAGAAGGAGGCACGCATCGGGGGAGGAACCTGAGGAAATTGCACAATATCTTCTCAGGGAATCCATCGGTATCTTCATGCAGTCCGGTTTCAGGTTGGCCTTTTCGGCAATGAAAATGCAGGAACTCCTCTTAAGCGCCATCTGGTAGGCATCTGATTCCGAGAAGACCTCTTCGCAGAGCGAACTGTTGTCTATGGCTGCAGCCACCTCGACAACGCATTTGTAGAACTTCGGGTCGCTGTCCCCGGCCTGGGAGATGCAATACTTCGCGGGAGTCGAAAGCCCGCTTCCGTAGATGGATTCGGGATATCCGCCCCTAGAGACACAGCCGGCGAAAACGAGAAGGAACGCCAACGCCAAAATCGCCAGGAGTTTCATTGAAAGGCTATGCGAGCACGTATTATATATAGTTAATTTTTCGGACAGATACCTGGGCATCCCGTAATTCAGATTTATAGCAAAACCGAAAAGCAGCTCAACAAACCAAAAACGAACGAGCTCGCGGCGGCTCCAATTTTTGCCCGGGGCAAAAATGGACCATTCGTGGCTCGAAGCCACAAATTGGTCGGGCCGCCTCGCCGAGCCGGAAGCGCGTTCGCTCCCGGGCGAACGGGCTCGTTGTCGGGCTATAACCGCGGTTTGCTATAATGCAAGGCTCGGCCGATTCCCGGAATGTTTTTCCGCCAGGAAACCGCGGCTCGGGCCCCCGGCAGTTGGCGCGCCCATTGCCAAAAAAAAGAAGCTGTCGAACAGCTCGCCATTCTGAAAGCCCTAGCGAGAAACGAGAAAATTGACCCGGGCATGGTGGATTTTGTCCTTAGATAAGTTTGGAGGATAGCTATCCGAGTCTTCTCCTTTTTACCGAGATTTTTGTTCTCTCACCAATGTGCCCATTAGCCGCCCCGAGCCTGCTCTTTATCGACTTGAGTTCCCCGAGAACCGTTGTGAAGAAGGGCTCTCCATAGGTCCGCCTCGGCATCCTGTCGAGCGTTGACTGAAGCTTCTTTGACTCCTCTTCGAACTTCCCCAGGGTGAGCTCACCGTGCCTTTGCATCTCCCGGAGCTTTTCCAGGCAACCGTTTACCGAGCACATGTGGGCCATCAATCCATTGACGATTTGCCCGCTGGGCAGCCGGCGATTTCTCGAGAATCCATTTTCTCCCACGGAAACCACCCCCGGAAGTGTCTCCGTTGTTTATGGTTGTTTTCAGGGTTTAAAAGGGTTTTTACCTGAAGATGGGTAAGTAGGCTAACGGGCAAGACTCGCCCCTTAAGCCGGTCACACTTGTTCTCTTTTCTTGTGTATTTTCTTGTGAAAACTGCTTCGGTAGGCCTTCTCCCTTGCTTCCCAGGTCTTCAGCTCTTCTGCTGCTTCATCAATTGTTTTCCTGGCCCAAACCAGGAGCTTTGCCGCTTCTTTTTTGTAGGGGCAGTATGAGGAGAGATAGAATGATACTTCGCCACACTCGAAAAGATAAGTCAGAGGGAAAAGCCGGCAGGAAAGGGGCCTTTCCTTCCCTTTCAGGATGCACCTGACCAGGCCGTTTTTCTCGCCTAGGAACGGGCACTTGCCGTTTTCAAACAGTATGACGTTGAGGCTCCCCTCTTTTGACGAGAGCACCGCGCTCTCGAACCTGTGTTTTTTTGACAGCCGCGAAAGCTCTTTTGACGAGACGGAGAGCTTTGAGCCCAGGCAGCACTTGCCATTGCATTTGACGCAAAGCTTCGCAAGCTCCTTCTCTTCTTTTAGATAGGTGGCCATCGAAGAAACATGGGACAGAAAGGCATTATAAGCCTGATTTCCAAAAGAATTGAATGCAGCCCCGTCGTCTAGCGGTCAAGGATAGTGGCCTTTGGAGCCATTGACACCGGTTCAAATCCGGTCGGGGCTACTTTTTCATTTCATTTTTTCCCTTTCGGGATTGCGAAAATGCTCAGCTCGGTTCCATTTTTCGAATCGAGTTCTTTGTTCAGGTAATCGGTGAGAATTTTTTTTATCCTCTCAAATTCGTCCCTGCCGACTTGCTTGTTCCCCACTGCATAGCTCAGGTTTTTCACATTGAAGCAGAGCAGGCAGCTGTCCGCATTCTCAACATTGTGGCAGAGGTAGGAGCTTCTGGTGCTGTAGGAGCTGTCGACCTCGAAGCATCCCTTCAGCTTGGTCGAGTCGAAGCAGTTGATGCAGAACTGGGAATCCAGAATCCTCAGGCCTCCTCCGAAGATGTACTCGGACCGGACTACGCCGCTCGAGTAGCCCGAGTTCTTGCCCCCCGTCGTGTCCCACACCTTGTAGATGTTCGAGCCCCCGAAACGCGAGGGGGTGTCGACGCAGTTCTCATTGGTTCCATCGAAGAATTCCTCCGTGAAATAGGCGACCTTGGAAACGCGGGAGAGCAGCTCCTTGAGTGTCGGCCTCTCGCCCTTCGCAAGCTCTATTGTTTTCTTCGCGCTCTCGAATGCCTCATCAAGCGTGACAAGCCGGTCACAGGGAATGTCTTTTGCTATGGGCAGCTCCGTGACCTTGTAAGTCGGGCTTCCGAGCGCGCCCTTAATCTTCTTCACCTTCACTGACTTTTCAAGGAGCCATTGCCCGAATCCTTTTATCCCGGCGTGCTCCTTTGCAAGCACGAGCTTTGTTGTTGTTTTGAAAGCAGCTTCGATTCTTGCGGGAACGGGGCTGTCATATGCCCGCTCCTCTTCTGGAATCTTGTGCTTATCCCTTCCGAAAAACGCGATGTCGGCTATGGAGAAAATCCGCTTCTTTTCCCTCAGTTCTTCGGCCATTTCGGAAAGGAGTTTTTTCTTCAACTCGAGGAAATCGTCCTTCGGTAGTTCCAGGTTCCCGATGACGTTCCTCTTGGAGCGGAGGTTGAACGCGAATATCCCGTTCTGGCACCCTATGCAATTGAATGCGTAATACATGTCGCTTATGTCGGATGAGTAATGGGACTCGAAGCACCTTGTCGAACCCACCCCCTCAGAGAGGCGCATCCCTGTCCTAGAGCCTGGGAACCCCCAAACGCCAAAAACATACTCGGACTCGCGCAGGTACGAGAGATAAGCCCCATATTTCACTTCCCGCACGTTGTGGGCGTGGAGGATGTTATCGCAGTCTACGCAGTTGTCCACTTCGCTCACTTCGTAGTTTTTCCCGAAGAGCTTGTTTCCGCAGTAGGCGATTCTCTCCTCAACAGCGGAAAAAAGGGAGTCGATGTCCTTGATTTCATTCAGGTTGAGGGGAGGAAAAATGAGCTGGCCCATCTCGTCCTGGGAAATGAATTTTGCGTTTTCGGGATAATACTTGCTCGCGACCATGACGTCCTTTCCCGAGATGAATGATTTCTTCATCTGGTATGGGGACATCATCTCGCGCAGGTAGTCCGCAAAATCAGAGAGCTTTCCTATCTCCTCTCCGAAAAGAGTCTTCGAGGTTGTGGCAAAGGCCTGCTCCAGATTCATTGTTTCCCTTTTTCAAACCAGCCCGTACATTCCCCGCTTCTTCTCGATTACTTCCGAGTCGTTGTTCATCAGCCTGATTGCCACTGTGCAGGCGTCTTCCGGGGCCTTGAGCTCGGTGCACATCTGCTCGATGTTCGCATCCTTCTTCGCGAGAATCCGCCTGATTCTCTCGCTTAGGGAGATGTAGAAGTTCTTCTCGGCGACGTAGAATTTCTTGTTGAATGCGCGGACCCCAAGGTAATCCCCTGCCCGGATCTTCTTTTCGAGAGTTGCCGAGATTTCCCTGGCCTCCATCTCGTTGTCTATGACCGCATAGCCGAATTTCACGAGCATCTCCATCCCGGTGAGTTTTTTCCCTGGGAAGGGTTGTGGTTGGGGCTGGGTTTGTGCAATTTGAGGGCGAACCTGGTTTTGTGCCTGGGCTTTTGGGGCTTGAATGCTCGCTTCTCTTATGAGCGGGTAAACTGACCGGGGGATGTTGTAGACCCCTGTCTTGGAATATTTCCCGCCCTTGTAGAGCTCGACGAACTCTTTCCTTATCAGTCCCTCGAGAATCTTCTTCTCGGAATCGGTAAGCGTCTTGTTGACATTGTAGGGAATCCTGCTCTCGAACCTGAAGGCTGTCAGTTTCCTGAGAACTGAAATCTCCTCCTGGGAGAGGGGCGATTTCGAAAGCGGATTCAGGAAAGAGAGGGCAACTACTCCTTTCGAGAGGTGGTGGACCTCGTATTCCCCTTCCTCGAGCCCGAGCTTTTGGGCCAGTTCCTTCTCAAGCGCGATTTTCATTTCGACACCAACTCCTGCTCCTCGATTTCCCCCTCGGGAGTTTTCTCCGAGAAAACCTGCCCGGTGAAGGAGCTTATCTCGACTGTTCCGCTCCTCCAGGCATCTTTGGGCAGGCCGGCCTTGTTGCAGGTGTGGCAGAGGAATTCCTCCTCGTTCCATTTCCACTCGAGCGGGACCTGGGGCAGGAGAAGGCCTGATTGGAAACCGCTCCGGGCAATGAGGCCGTCCCTTCCCACCTTTATCCTCTTCGGGTATTCGTCCGGGCCCTTCACTTTCAGCACCTGCGGTTCAGTGAGCACGCTTATCTCTACTACTATATTAGACAGCTCGGCTTCGCTTGAGATTGGGGGGAAGCGCGGGTCCTCGAACGCGGATTTGACAGCGCAATCAGCCACGGCATCCGCGAGGGGCTTGAACGGGAGCGGGTATCCGATGCAGCCCCTGAGCTCGTGGCCCTTGAAAACATGGAGAGTTACGAAGACTCCGAGGGGCTTTCTCAGGCTCGCCGGGGCATCGGATGCGTTTGCCGGTTTTCCGTTCCTAAGGCAGTTGCGAACCGATTTCCGGGCAAGGGCGATGAGATACTTTGCCTCCTCAAGAGTTACCATGTGCCTCCCGAACTAGTTTTGAACCGAATGCTTAAATAATTAGCCTAGGTGCACAGGTCCTGCTTGGTGCAATTGGCGATTTCGACCGCCTGGTAGACTTTACAATCGCCACTGAAGCCCCCGCAGCACTTCGTCAGGTTTCCGGAGATGTTGTAGTAACAATCCAAACAATCCGTGCAGCTCTCTTTCGAATAAAACCCGTTATCGCATTCGAAGAGGCTCATTCCAGTCAGCCTCTTGTCGCCGCACAGCTTCTCGATTAGCACCTTCTTCGCCTTTTCCTTCTCGGGGTTGACAGCGGGTTGCTTTGAGCTTACCATGAATGAAAGGGATAGGAGGAGGATTAGCACGAGCACTGCGCCGGCAATCAGGTATAATTTATTTGCATCCAATTTTGTGTCCAATTCCGCACCGAACCCTTTTTTGGCCTCATGCTTAAATAGGTTGAGCCCCACTAAGGGATTATGCTGAGCGCGATAATCCCGAGGCACAGGTATTCCGGGTGGACCTCTTTCGTGGGGAAAACTGTTGCGAAAACCGGAGTGGACCCGAATTTCATAACGTTCCTCGCAATCCCGCTCGCAATAATCTCCGCGTGTTCAATCGCCACGGGTTTCTACCTGGGCGCCTTCGTCTTCGGGGCCCTTGCGATGTGGATGGATGCGCTCGATGGCGCGGTGGCGAGGGCTGCGGACAGGGTCACGAAGTTCGGGAACTATTTCGATGCGATGGTTGACAAGTATGTCGAGATGATTCTTTACGTCGGATTCTGCCTCGCAAACCCGGCCCAGTACGGATTGTTCGCCCTGGTGGCTGCCGCGGGAACGATGCTCATCAGCTATGCGAAGCCGCGGGTCGCGATTGTGATACCGACTGACAACCGGGACTGGCCCGCAATCGGGGAGAGGGCGGACAGGCTTGCCATCCTATTCCTCGGGCTCCTTTCGTGCGCAATGCTCGGGAACGTTCATGCAGCATTCGGCCTGAATATTCTGCAGATAACCCTCGTGGTTGTTGCCGCGATTACGATAGCGGGCTCAATCGGGAGAATCACTTATGCGAGAGGGCTCATCGACGAGTTCGGGAGAAAAAAGGGAAAAAAGAAAAAATAGCGTTGAGGTTATGGAACTGACTATCGCGTGGGCCGCTGCGTTGGTTCTCCTTCTTGCGTCGCTTGCGTCCGGAGGAAAACGGAGGAGGGCCGTGACCATTCTTGTGATGGTTATCGCACTCGGCATGGCTTATGCACTGGGGAGCTGGAACCCCCCATCGCTCGCTCGTGCTCTTCCGTTTGACGTCTGCTTCCATCTTGCTCTTCCATTTGCTGCCTGCTTTGCAATCGCATTCGCTTCCCTTGAAACGAAAAATTTCCCTTGGCTCGCACTTGCCTCGGCGGCAGTATCTGTCTTGTTCCTTGTTTATGGAACCCCAGTTCATTCACGGGGTTCGTTGCCCTCTTTTCTAGATGGAACCCCGATTCAGGCTGTTTGCGCGGGGTTCGTCATCGCCCTCTTTTCCAGGTACATTGCCGAGTGGATTGTCCGAAATGCCGAGCGAAAGCTTCCGGGCAGGTTCTTTTATTCAGTCTACAAGAAGCCCGAAGCTGCGAAAAGAGAGGAGGAGACAGAATTTTTCGAGTATAGGCGAAAGGGATTCCATTTCCTTGGAGGGATGCTGATAATCGCGATGATTTATTTCCTTGGGAATGAGGTCTCGCTCCTGCTTTTCTGCGCAGCCGCCCTCGCCTCACTTTTCGTGATAAACTCGATTGCCCAAACTGGCAGGAGCGCTTTTGAGCAGTTAATCCGAATGTTCGAGAGGCATGGGAAAAGGCCGCTGGACGGCGTTTTGTGGTTCTTGGCCGGGACTTCGGTCCTTCTGCTCTTTGCATCGCAATCTTTCGTCCTTTCTGGGGTTTTCGTGATGGCTGCCGGCGATGCGGGGGCAGCGATTTTCGGGAAGAAATTTGGCTCGGTGAAGTGGCCTTACAACAAGAAGAAAAGCGTTGTCGGGTCGCTCGCTTTCGTGGTATGCTCGCTCCCTGCGCTCCTGTTGAGCACCTCGCCGATAACCTCGGCTGCGATACTCGTATGCGCAGCAATGGAGTCTTTAAATTGGGAGGTGGACGACAATATAATGGCTGCAATTGTTTTCACGGTGGCTTCGAATGTCTGACATGATAAGGGTGGACATGCACGTCCACTCGAACAAATCCCCGGATGCGCTGGCGAGCATCGAGGTCCTGGTAGCGGAAGCGAAGAAAAAAGGGCTCGGGGGGATTGCGCTCGCGGACCACAACTACTTCCACAAAAGCAAGCCGAAGTTCAAGGATTTCATTGTTCTTTATGGTTGTGAAGTTTCGAGCACGAAAGGGCATATTGCTGTTTTCGGGGTTGACGGGGTGCCGGGCAGGGACCCGGACGAGGTTTGCGGGTATGTGAGAAATAAGGGGGGGATTGCGATTCCGACCCACCCGTTCTCTTTTCACAAGAAAGGAGTCGGCTCGCTCGCTTTCAAGCTCAGCCCGGTTATCGAAAAGTTCAACGGGACGGACCCAATCAACAACATAATTTCGCGCTTCAGGATAAAGAACGGGACAGGGGGGAGCGATGCGCACCACCCTGCAGAGCTGGGGCTGGCTTGGACTGAATTCGAGGGAGTGGAGAGCGAGGAGGATGTTCTCGAGGCGCTCAAGAAAGGGAATTTTACGGGGAAAGTCTCCCACAACCCAATCGGGCTCCCTCTCGCGTTCTCGATGAGGATTCTGGGGAGATTGGACGCGGGGAAGCCGCTGATTCCGAGGATGTAAGGGGATAGTGAAACAAACTGCATGTTTTATATACTCCGGTCCGAAAACCAGAACAGGCGACCAAAAAAAGGAAGTGATTCTGTGGACATTAGCAGAGATGCTGAGGACATAGCCAAGCTCGCGGAATTCCTGAAGGCCAAGAAGCCGGAGGAATCCGAGCGGGATGCCATCATCAGGTATTACATGGAGCTGGGGCAGGCTGGCGGGATTACATCGACCAAGGAGGTCGGGGTCATAGTTGACGGGGCTGAAATCGGGATTGTCGATTGCGCCCTGGCGAACCCGGCCTCGATAGCAGTGTCTTATGCAGAGGACAGGCTCGGGGCGATGCTCGGGCTCTGGACCCTTGCCGAGTTCGCGCCGAAAACCGCGATAATCGCCATGAACTCCGCGAACCCCGCCCTTTTCCCGGACATCTGCGCAATAGTGAGAAGGTCGCATCTTCTCGGCCACATCTCAGTCAGGTTCGTCCTGCTCGATGTTGGGGGCGCGAGAAGGGAAATAATACAGCGCAGGAGCGAGCACTCGCCACGGAGAAAGATGATAAAGGGCGAGAGGCAGCAGCACAAAAAGCAGGATTAACACAATGTTTATATGCGTTGCACCCGATAATTTTCCGTGAATTGGAACTTGGGGGATTCCAAACGCGGCGTTTTCTTCACGCTAGACTCAGTGTTTGCCATCATGATTTTAGTCACCCTGTTCTCGGTGTTCATGCTTCTCTCTGTTGAAACAGTCTCAACGGAGAGCATGCACCAGCAGCTGAGGTTCCAGGCCGAGGACGCAGTGGCTGTGCTCGCCAAGACCAAGCTGTGGGAGGTAAGGCACCTGCCAGTGGTCCGGAAGATGCAGGAGGACGGGACGCTCACGCAGATAGACAGCGACTACAGCATAATGGAAGTGGTCGGCGCCCTCTGGGCCAACAACAATACCGGGAACACGAGCTACGCGCAGGAGCTGATTGCGGAAGTGCTCGGGCCCTCGATGCCGCCCAACATCAAATGGGAAGTGAGCATCGGCAACGAGACGCTCTACAACACGACCAAGATGACCACCTCGCGGTTCATGAGCACTGTCAGTAACAAGCTGGTCTCCGGCTACATGAAGGGCAAGCCCCACTTCGGCTACACCGCAAGGGCGTTCCTCAACAACATAAAGGGAAAGAGCGACAGCACCTACCTGTTCTTCGGGGGGTTCATCGGGCAGGGGGAGATAACCGGCTACTTGCGGGGCATCCCGGCTGATGCGACAATCACCAACGTTTCTTTCGAGGGCAGGGTGGATAAGTTATCCCCTGAGAACTCGTTTGACATTTTCTTGAACGGCACGAAGTGCAAGACCGTGGCCAGGGACCCCACTGGCTTCATAGAGCAGGACCTGACTGAGGAATGCAAAGACTACGTCAACAGGGGCAGTGACACCAAGGTATCCATCGACTTCGCTGCTGAGAACATAACCGTGCAGTATATCGGAGGGGGCTACCTGAAAGTTACTTACCAGACTGACATTATGAGCACTCCGGAGACCGGGAAGATGCGCTATTACTTCCCGGGAGTGAGCGGGATAATAAATATTT
>JBFYLO010000076.1:0-13856 GCA_041305385.1 Microcaldota archaeon
AATCCCTTACTCCATCCGGGCAGACCCTGAACACGCATTCTCCCTCAGGCATGGAAGGCGAATCCACGAGCCTCGCGATTCTTTTCTCCTCCTTCCCTTTCCTGAAGTAGAGCCTGTAGGTCGCAAGGTGGGCGAGCACATGGCCCCCGATAGGCTTAGTTGGGTCTCCAAAAAGGATGCTTGGGTCGTCCATTACCTGATTAGTCACATAGATTGCGATGTTGAACTTGTCAGCAAGCTTCTGGAGCGTGTGCAGGTGCCTGTTGAGCTTCTGCTGCCTCTCCCCCAGAGCCCCCCTCCCAAGATACTCAGCCCGGAAATACGAGGTCAGGGAGTCAATGACTATCACTCTGACGTTCTTCTCCTTCACCAGCTCCTCTGCCTTTTCAGTGAGAATCATCTGGTGGTCCGAATTCACTGCTTTTGCGACGAAGACGTTTTTCAGCGCCTCGCTTCCGTCAAGGCCCATCGCCTCAGCCAGCTGCTTCACTCTCTCCGGCCTGAAGGTGCTCTCAGTGTCAATAAACAGGCAGTTCCCCCCAAGGCCTCCCTTTTCAACAGGCCTCTGGACGCTGACTGCCAACTGGAAGCCAAGCTGGGTTTTACCGCTCGAAAATTTTCCGAATGCCTCGGTAATCGCTTGGGTCTCAACCCCCCCACCCAGCAAATCGTTGAGATTCTTCGAGCCGGTATCGATTCTCCCGATTGCCTTTCTCCTCTCGAGAATCCTGTCTGCCGATTCATATCCCATTTCGAGCGCGTCCCTTGCAGCCCCAATCGCTTTTTTCGCAGTTTCGACACCGATTTCAGCAACTTCCGCGAGCTCGTGCGGGCTGCTCGCCGCAATCTTGTCGAACTCGTCGTAGCCCGCTTTCCTCAATTTCTCGGCAGTCGCCTCGCCAATTCCCGGCAGGTCTGTCAGGTCCTTCGCCTTCTTCCCGGTCTTTTGAACATCAACTTCGACTGCTTCCTCCTCTTTCTTTTCCCTTGCCATAAAACCACTTCCCAAATGATAAACCCGGTCAAAGCATAAAACATTTCGCCCGAGCAAGGAATAGTTTCGTTCATGCGTTTAAAAGGAAGAAGAGAGGGAATTTCCACTGTCAACCTGCCCTAAAGACGTGGGCGGCATCGACAAGCAAGACAAAAATAAGAACGAAGAGAAAAACCCACCCGAGCGACATTGCCCGATGAACAGACTCCCTTCTAGCTATCTCGATAACCAGCACGAGTATGGCCAACACAAGCACGTGTAAGCTTATCAGCCAAAGCAAAAAGAGAAATTCGGGCCAAGGAATTTGCAAGAACACAATCAGAACAGGGAGCAAAAGGATGACAGTAAAGATTGTCGCAAGCCAAAGTCCGAGTTCGTATCTGTCTTTCGGGAGTTTCACGACTTCACTTCTCGCCCATCTTTTTTAAAGGCATACAATCGCCGCTCCAAACTAATGAGCCACGTAGTTCTTTTATATTCAAACCCAGAAAGCAACCCATGGAAAAACTGGCAATCCTAGCTGTTCTCCTGCTCCTCCTCGCAGGCTGTTCCCAGAACGAGCCAGCGAAAATCACAAAAACAAGGGCTGAAGCGATTCCAGCGGATGCAGTTAAAATTACTCCGCCAGCAGACATCTACGTGCCAGTTCTTCATTCAACTGAATGGCAATCTCCAGTTCCTCTTGATGGCCCCGTAAACACCGCAGGCGCGGAGGACTCGCCCTTCATTACTCCAGATGGGAATACGCTTTATTTTTTCTTCACCCCGGACGTTCGGGTTCCACCTGAAAAGCAAGTTCTCGATGGGGTTACGGGAATTTACGTTTCAAAGAAAGTTAATGGGGCATGGAGCAATCCCGAGCGGGTGGTCCTTCAGGATTCCGGGAAACTCTCCCTTGATGGTTGCGAGTTCATTCAGGGCGATTCAATGTGGTTCTGCTCAGCCCGGGAAGGCTACGCCGGAGTCCACCTGTTCACCGCGAAACTAAGGGGCGGGAAGTGGCAGGACTGGGAACACATAGATGACAAACTAAGCGGCTATGAAGTTGGCGAGATGCACCTCTCATCCAATGGCAACGAACTATATTTCCATTCGCCCCGGGCCGGAGGGAAGGGGCAGCTCGACATCTGGGTTTCGAAGAAAACAAACGGAGATTGGCAGGCCCCGGAGAACCTGAAAGCAGTCAACACTCCTGAGAGCGAGGGCTGGCCGTTTGTCAGCCAGGATGGGCAGGAGCTTTGGTTCACCAGGTTCTACATGGGTTCGCCAGGCGTTTTCAGATCCAAAAAAGTTAACGGAGAATGGTCGGAACCCGAACTCATTATTTCCTCGTTTGCAGGAGAACCAACAATTGACAACTCAGGAAACCTCTACTTCGTCCACCATTTCTACAAGGACGGGAAGATGCTTGAAGCGGACATTTACGCTGCTTATAAAAAATAAAGAAAGCTAGGGCCCATCCACCCTAACCCCAACAGTCTTTATTCCCCCGTTTATCTGGCTCGGCCCCTCCAGCCCTCTCACCCCGCCGGTTCCCTGAAGAACCCCGAGGATGATTCGGTTCACAAGGGAATGCCCGAAAACTACGACATTGGCCCCGAGTTTCCCAAGGGCAATTTCCCGAGTAATTTGCACAGCAGCATTCTCGACCCTCTCGATGAATCTCGGGTAAGTCTCGCCATCCGTTTTATTCATCAGTGCATCAATCTCTTCAGGACTTCCCGGAATCTTTCTTCCAACCGCCTTTCCCGGGTCCTTCTCAAGGAACCCATGCACAACAATCACTCTCGGTTTCACTGGCAGAACCAGTCCCGAGCCCTCCATCGTCTCGAATGCATACCCGAGGGTCTCGAAAGTTCTTTTTGTGGGGGAAACGAGGATGGTATCGGCGAGAATCCCTTTCTTCACGAACTCGTTCCCGACTTTTCTCGCTTGCGCTATCCCATTTCCAGTCAGCCGTGCCTCAGTCCCCGGGAACAGCATGTCCCTGTTGGCCGGGGTCTCCCCATGCCTTACGAGATGGATTCTCGCTATGCTGGGATGGAGTTCAGCCTTAGTTTCAACTAGGGGTGCAGTTGCAATCATCCACACCACCTAGTCGCCCTTGGTCTCCTTCACCAGCCTCCATATGCACATGTGGGAGACCCCGAGCTCGTCCGCGATATCGCGTACGCTGAGGCCTTCAACAACCCTCATTTCAAGGGCCCATTGCGCTTGCTCGGCGCTCAGAGCCTTAGGCCGTCCTGGTTGGCCAAGTAAACCTATACCCGCGCCTTTCAAAAAGAGACTTCGTGCCGGAAAGCTTTTCCAAACCATCCGCCTGCCCGCTAACTAAACAGCCCCCATTTCTTTTTCCCAACACTTCCAATTCCTCTTCCAATCCATTTCCCATCTCCATCACCACCTCTGGTTTTGTTGGCCATATACGCTCAACTCGACCTTATAAAACTATGTAACGAAACAGAAAAAAATTAAGTGCTCTCTCCCGGCGCTTTGTTTTTTATTTGAACCTAGTCCAAATACCGCCAAATTTCAGCGGAAATTTGCCGTTGTCTTGATGCAGTGCCAACCAGGAGTCAAGACAATTACATAACTCCTTTTCAGGGCACTTTAGGCCTCGTCTTGGGGCACTAAAGTATAACTCCCTCATAGCGTCCATGGTTCAAGCCGTGAGTTTTAAAAAGGCTGTCTATGGGGATTGACGAGAGTTTGACCGTCGAGAATCGGACCGTCTGCTTGGAAAGCAACACTTGCCATGACCGACGAACGACAACGCGTTTCCTAAAAAATGATTATTAAAAGGTCACAACCTTGTCGCTCTCTTGCACGAGTTCGTACAGGTCTTTCAGGCTCGAAATTGGGCAGAGGTTGTTCCCCCCCATCTGTCTCGCTTTTATGCAGGTTCCGCAGGCGAGTATCGCGCCTCCTGCTTTGGCCAGTTTCTTCGCCTCGCCAACAGCGTCGAATTTGTCATCGCTAGTGCTTTCATATTCAACTCCCTTTCCCACAAGGAAGACTCTCACATCATCGCCTTTAGCCCTTGAAAAATTCGCAAGCCTGAATGCGTTCCAGACTGTTTCGGAATCGTTTGTGCTTATAACAATGCCAAGTTTCATCAAAACACCGCCCAAAGCAAAATACGTTTGCCGGGAACATAATAAATAGCTTGGGATAAGTAACCTCCATGAAAATCTGGTGACTACAAAAACGCAATCCGTAGTCACCTCTTTCGCAGCATCTTTTTCAGAGCACGATATTCTTTGAGTATGAGCTCCAGCATCGGGCGTATGTCGCCTCTCTTCTCATCAGCTTGAAGCGCAGCGTAATACTCCGCCCGGTTCCTAAGTTCGATATTAACTGGAGGCAATCCATGTTTGAGAAGGATGTTGTTCAGGAGCAGCCTTCCGACCCGGCCATTGCCGTCCTGGAACGGATGGACGTTCTCGAACTGGTTGTGAACAACTGCGGCCAAAACAAGCGGGGGGTATTTTTTCTTGTTCTTGTTGTACCAGCTAACCAATTCTTTAAGCAACTTTTCGACTTGGGCTGATGGCGCTCCCCGATGCACTATCGTTCCATACGCATCTTGGACAACCACCTCAACTCCTCGCTGCCTGAAATTACCCGCGAACGTCTTCGAATTCTTGAAAACTATGCTGTGAAGCTCTTTGATGAGTTCGAGCGAAATATGCCCTTTCGTTTTCCGGAGGTAATCAACCGCTTCGGCAACCCCGTAAGTCTCAGAAATATCTTCTTTGGTCCTTTCTTTGGGCCATTTCTGCTTCTCTAAGATGTCAACTACTTCCTTAGCTTCAACGCGCGAGCCCTCGATTGCATTCGTATCGTATGTGAACGCTTCCTTGAATTTAGTCCAATCTTGCTCTGAAAGGTGTAGGACGCGCAGCTCTCCTCGTGCCTCTAACGTTTCAAGCTCCTTCATTCCAGAAGGAGAAAGAGCTGAGATATATGGGTCTCGAATGGCCTGTTTTTTCTTCACTCTTTCTTCCAGTTTTTTCTCAGCGTCCTTTCTGTTTGATTCCAATTCTTCGGTTGACAGGTTCAAGCCAAGGTACACCCTAACCTTCCTAACCCTTTTGCCCTCCCTGAAAGAGTGCGCCAGGTAATATTTCTTCTGATCGTCCTTTTTCCGAACCTCTAAGTGCATGGATGTCTTAGGTGACTACAAGTATTTAAATATTGTCATTAGGTGACTACACTGCTTTCGCCACTACGCTCTCGAAGAACTTAAGTCAAAAGTTATCACCGAATTGACCATGCACGGTTTTTAGGGGGCACAGAGTCCGATTGATAGCAGTTGCCCGCCTCAAGCCATCCGCTTGCATTTCTCTCCCGGCGCTTTGTCTTTTTATTTGAACCTAGTTCAAATTCAGCCAAATTTCTGCGGAAATTTGTCCTTCACTAAGGACTAAGTTCGGTGTTTGCGTTTCACCGGGCCACTTAATGGCTGCCTCGCACCAAGTCGCTTTTGCCAGATCCCGGACCTCGTTTCGGTGCCCCCGGGCTCGGCCCGGAGAGTGCGGCACCACCTCTATTGGTTTATTGGGTTAATTCGCTCAGTTTCCCCTTATAAAACTACGTAACGAAAGGTTTGGAGAAAGGCTACGAGGTAGTCAGGATTATCCCGCATTTTTGTTTTTTTGCGAACTCTAAAGCATCCAATACTTTTTCTTTTACCTCTTCGAAAAATTCAAGGTCGTCTTCAGTAGCTCCCCCGTGAATGTCCTTAAAAAGAGGCCGGTTTGATAAAGAGATTTCGATATCCTTTATCAATGCCATGGCATCCTTTCCCTGTTCTTGGATGAGTTTGGATGACACATATCCCTGAATGCCCATCGTGTCGATGAAGAGAGGGATTCCGAACAGCGAGTTCGGAGAATGACCGCTAAATAGTTTTTCTACAACTTCCAGCCCCTTCGGTTGCTTCCCACCCCCTCTTTCTTCAAAAACATACCAAAAGCCCAGATATTCAAAGTGGCTGAACTCGTTAAGATCAAAACGGCGAGCCCCACTCAAATTGATAATTCCCTTAAGCAAAGAGTCGCCCTCCTTCAGTCTGTTTTCCTTATATCTCTGGATGTCTCTTCCAAAATACTCATCCATGTGGCTTATGTCGTCCTTTATTCTCTTGGCCTTTACCAATTCGAACAAGTTGTCATCGTAAAGTTTCTTGAGTTTGACCTTTTTCTCATACGTTGCAAGGAATTCATCGAGTGGCTTTTCCTTCAGTTCCTTCAAGAGATGAACAACACTGGTTTCATCGAAAACCCAAAGATCGGCTGGATAGCTCATCAAACCACCGATTAATCTTGGGGGCCGCATTTCATAAATTTATCTTATCCACGGCCTAGGTCGCTAGCATCCGACCCACCGTTTCCTCGCCAATAAAACCATTAACTGATTCCTCCTTCGGGAAATTTAACTGAGGTAACGAATCAGCTCTTCTCATTCTGGAAAACGAGCAGCCTCAATTTCCCAATGCTCATGGAGTAGAAGTCGTTCCCGCTCTTGGAAGTCTTCTTCCACATCCCGCCCACGTTCCTGAACTTGGTTTCCCCATTCATTCCTCTTTCCGCCTGCACTACCCGAAAGTCTGGCTTCGGTCCTTTCGCCGGAGCAGGAGTCAGTTCCATTTCTTCTTCCATCGGCTTCTTTGCCATAACATCACCGCTTTCATTTCGAGTTCAGCCCTTAAAAGCCCCGGGATGCCGGCTTTCCACTGGAGGTTTCACCTCAATAGATTTATAAACTCTCGACGAGAACCAAATTCGTGATAGGACTCCCTTTTCCCAAAAAGGCCGGAAAGGCCCAGAAGGGGCAGGCTTCGCCATCGCCACCCCTAAAAAAACCGGATTCTCAAGACTCCCACGACCTCTGCAAGCGAAAGGCAGCGGTCCTCAAGAGGATAATCGAGCGCTACCGCGAGCAGATAGAGATGGGCGAGGCAAAGACGGTCCCGGACCTCAGGAACCTCATTGACCCGAAAAACAGGGCGGTGCAGGAGATAAAGCAGGGAATAGAAGACAGCTTCCATCCTTACATTTATGAAAAGAATTTTGAGGAAGCTGCAACCAAGGCGTTCGAATTCCTGCGCGACAAAATCGAGAACGAGGCCCTGCCAGTTGATTTCTGGCTCTCCCCGGATGATGTTCTAGAGTTGAAGCTCGCCGATGAGATGGACAAGGCGATATTCCTGTGCTCGCTCCTGATAGCCCTCGACAACGAGACTGCGAAAGTCGTTGTGGAAACCAATGGCCAGCGCCATGCTTTCGTGATGTTCGAGTTCGGCGGCAAGTTCTATCTGATGGACCCAGTTCACGACATAAACATCTCTGGTTCAAGGGAACAAGTGATAGAAAAACATCTCCCCGGCCACGACCACCAGCTGGTCTACGAATTCAACCACAAGGGATACGAAGAATGGTGAACGTTTCTATCTACTCCCAACTGGGCAGATTGTCTGAGCTTTCGAGCTTCTCTCCCCCAGATCAAAGTTTCCCACCGGGCTTGATTATTGCCAACTCATTTCCCCTGAAGTTATAGGAAAGCGCGAGTCCCGCCTGTCGTAAATACGTCGCGACTTTAAGAATGAAATACGCATTGCCCTTGCCAATCAGGGTTTCTGCCCTAACCGTGAACTCTTCGCCTTCAATAGTAAATAGAAATCGCCTGCCGAATTTCCTCGAATCATCATTCAGAATATGCCTGCCATTCAACTCTTCCCCGCACATGGGCATGCCCGGCGGGTCATCCCTGCCAGTTATCCCGTTCTCCTTTGCGTAGGGTATCGCGTATACCCTAGCCGGGTTCACCCCGAAAATCGGTTTCTCAATGACAATACACCCCAAGGCCGGGATTCCACCATCAAGGAATACCGGCTGCATTGCGAGAATCGAGTCCGTTTCCCTCACAACCGATGAATCCTGGGAGAATTGTATTGTTCCTGCCTTGAAATCAACACGAACTGTGAACTCCCGGAGGAAATCGCTCCCGAGACACACGCGCCCCGGTTTCACAGCATCGCTTGCCTCAACAGCAACTGTTTTCTCAACTCCAGCCAGCTCGAGCACCATTTCAGCGTTTGGCGCAAACCCGAGTTTCGAGCTAACTGAAAGGCCCTTCCGTATGTTCCTCATGTCGAATTCCACCGGAACTTTCTTTCCATCGAGCTTTGCAGGTAAGACAATCGCGCCTTTTTCATTGAACTTCAGGGGAAAACTCACAGTCCTCTGCACCTGGGCATTAACCGTATCAGGAACCAGAATCTTTGATAAATCCTGGGGCCTCACCGGAGAAGAAGCAATGAGCATCGAGGCAATGGCAGCCCCAGTTATAAGCCTATTCGTCCGCTGCTTCATGACGATATTCTCGAAGTTTAGGTATATATCCTTAACTAGGCTTTCCATTCAGGTATGCGAACATGATGGCAGCTACCATGAACCCGAGCCCCATGAGCACATAAACCAGCCCGATAAGCGTCGAGCCCAGCTTCCCGAACCCAATCCTCCTCGGCCCCGAGAGCGTCGGGTAGGTCAGCCAGATGAACCCGTATTTTATCCCCTCGGCCCCGTAGAAGACAGAAAGAACGCCGACTTCGATGACAGCGAGAAATTCAAAAAGCCCGAGCAGGGATTCGGGAACAATGCCAGCATACGCCCCAAGGAAGATGAGGACAATCACCCCGACTGTCCCGAGCATCACCAACTCAAGGACAGTCACGAATACGGGCTTGGGCCTGCCGCTCTTCAGCTTCTCGATGTCCATGGTCTCCTCTTCTCAAAAGGGATTTAAATAACCAGAGCCAAACCACTAACATGGGCCAGTTCGAGCAGGAGCTTTCAAGCGAGATTTCCAGGCGGAAATCTTCAAAAAAGGCCGTCTTCAACGTAGTCGACGAATACTACTCCCAGCGGGCCGAGGCAAAACAGCCGGAAGAGGAGATGATAAAGGAACTCAGGGCCATGAAGGAAGCGGTCGCCAGCAATCTAGAACCGCTCATAAAAAAAGCCAGGGCGTCTTTCGAGAAGCGCGGCGTGAAGGTGATACTCGCAAAGGACGCCTTTGAAGCGCGGAAGGTATTGGACGACGAGATTGGAAACAGAAAAAAAATCGTGAAGTCAAAATCAAACGCATGCAGGGAAATCGGCCTCGAGGAACTCGAGCGCGGAGGGCGCGAGATAACGGAGACAGACACCGGGGACTTTATAATGAAGCTGTTGGGCGAACCTGGGGCGCACCAAGTGATTCCCGCCATACACGTCTCTCCCGATCAGATTGCGGCTGCGCTTGGGAAGCACCTAAAGAAGAAGGTCCCCCCAGACCCTGAAAAACTCACCCACGAAATCGCCAAATACCTGCGCGGAAAGATAGGCGAGGCAGAAGTCGGGATAACCGGCGCGAACGCCATAACTTCGGATGGGGAGATACTGCTCATCGAGAATGAGGGGAACATATCCCTCGTAAGCCGTGTTCCGAAGAAACACATAGTTGTTGCCGGCATTGAGAAGATAGTCCCGAACATCGATGATGCAATGAAGGTCGTCAAATCGGCGACACTCTGGGGAAGCGGGAGGCGATGGCCGATTTACCTCAGCGTGATTTCGGGCCCGAGCTCGACTGCGGACATCGAGCATAAGCTAATCTCCGGCGCACAGGGAGCCTATGAGGTTACGCTTATCCTAGTTGACAACGGCAGAAGCAGGCTTGCGAAGGAGGCTCCGGAGATGCTCTACTGCATCGACTGCGGGGCTTGCAATAACCTCTGCCCAGCCTATAGGCAGGTGCTCGGGTTCTTCGGGGACAGATACCCCGGCCCAAAGGGGATAGTCCACGCTTCCCTCGAAGGAAAAGGCAAGGCCAACTACCTTTGCAACCTGTGCTCGAACTGCAAGTTCTCCTGCCCGGCAGGCATCGACCTCCCGGAATACATACGAAAGGCCAGGACCTCGCTGAAGATGGAGACCGATTCAGAGATGATTAAGAATATAAGGGAATTCGGGAACCCGTTCGGCAAAGTCGAGAAAGGAAAAATCCCGGACAAGCTCTACTGCTGCTGATTCCAATGGACATAACCTCGTTCCTGGCAGGCCTCGAGCTTCCACTCTTCACCCCGCTAGCACTATTTTTTCACCACTACGCGTTCTCCCTGGTTGCAATCCTGTCGCTCATCACAGTCCCGAGCCTCCGCGGGAAGGGAAGGTATTATGCCCTTGCAGCCTCGATGGTTCTCGTTATCCTGCTCTCGCTCTGGCTCAAGGACTTATACGAAATCCCCAGGCCCTGCAACGGAGCGCTCGAGGATGCGAAGATGTGCCTTCCGAAAGGCGACTACGGCTTCCCAAGCGGCCACACTGCGTTCGCGTTCGTTTTTGTCGCAGCTTCGCTCGGGACGGTTGTTTTCCCGGTTTATCTCGCCCTCGGCCTCGCAGTCGGGTTCAGCAGAATCTATCTCGGAGTCCACACCATCGGGGACGTGGCAGGGGGGGCAATCCTCGGGATTTTCACCTACCTGGTAGTTGAAGAGCTGGCCGACTGGGCCTCAAGGACTCTCCCAGGCAGAAAGGGAAGGAGGAAAGGCGATGGAACTTAGGCGGAAACTCTTTCACATAACATTCGGCGTCATCGCTCTAGGCCTATGTCTCCTGTCCGACCGCGAATATGCAGTCGCTTTCCTATGCACATCCCTCTTCGCAGGCCTCCTGATACTGAGCAGGAAGCTGAGGGGCCACAAGGTGCCCCTTGCCGATGACCTTCTGGCGGTCTTCAGCAGGCCTGGAGAGCCGCCAGGCTATGGGGCGTTCTGGTATGTGTTCGGCCTCCTCGCAATCACTACATTCATCGTGCGGAAGGAGGAGGTTCTCGCCTCGGTTCTCATGCTCGGCTTCGCGGATGGGGCATCGACTCTCCTGGGGGTGCAGGGCAGGCGCAGGCTTCCCCACAACAAGAACAAGACTCTCGAGGGCTCGCTCGTGTTCTTCGCGGTTTCGCTCATTTCCTTCATGTGGCTCGGCCCAATCTCAATTCCCTTCGCGTTTGCCGGTTCGCTGCTCGAGAGCCTCGATACAAGGATTGATGACAACACGCTGATTTCCCTCTATTGTATCGCCTTTTTCTTCCTCCTCTGAATTCTCGGTTAAGTTTTTAAGTTGCGGCAGCAATAGCCACTCATGAGGTCCCTGTTCCTTCTAGTCCTCGCAATACTCGCTCATTCCCTGTTCCCGCAGCTGAACGTTCAATACGCCGAACTGTCCCCCCAGCTCATTGCAGACAATGCGGATACCGATTGCCAGACATTCATCACCTACATCGGGACCGGCGAGCCGTTCGTCAAGTACTACATCTGGGACTCAAAGACAAGCAAGGAAAGCCCAG
Organism: Microcaldota archaeon; assembly: GCA_041305385.1. Classification (GTDB taxonomy): domain Archaea; phylum Micrarchaeota; class Micrarchaeia; order Burarchaeales; family JAKAKT01; genus JAKAKT01. The sequence continues at coordinate 11,384 of JBFYLO010000076.1, forward strand.
CTTATTCAGGGGACGCAATCTGCATAGGCGGAAGCTGGGAATCAGGGAAGGCCTGCCACTCCGGGTTCTTCAACCCGCGCCCCCTGTCGGGCATTGTCTATTGCGCAATCGAGGCTTCTGCCGCTGAGCTGGTCTCAGGAAAATGCACCCTTGCAGCCAGGGCATGCAGCAACTGCCCGAAAACCTGCGGAGACGGAAAGTGTTCTGCAGATGAGTCGGGTTCGACCTGCCCGCAGGATTGCCTCTTCTATGGAATCGAAGTCAAGGTCCTTTCCCCAGAGTGCTACCAGAACCTCCACCGCGGTGAGAGCTTCCAGCTGAGGCTGGCCCTTAGAAAGGAGGGCGCCCCGCTCAAGGGCGCGGCAGTTGCGGCTTCCGGGTTCTTCGGAACAGCAGAGCTGATGGACGATGGCAAGGGAAGCGACTCCATCCCAGGTGACGGCATCTACTCCGGGAGCGCAAGAGTCCCCAACTCCGCCTCAGGAATCCTCCAAATCGATTTTTCAGCCAGTGAAAAAGGCGCGGTGGAGAAGAGAAGCACCATTGCTTGGGTATCCACAGACCTAAAAACCGAAGCCTACATTCCGGCTTTCCAAAAGCTGGGCGACGTCATAATGCTGGTTGGAAACGTCTCGAGCCTCGGGGCCCCTGCCAGCGGGGAGGCAGTCGCCGAGTTCTATTCTCCCTCCGGCAAGCTGGTCCACTCGGACAAAAACAGCTTCCTGAACGGCACGCTCTCATTCGCCTATCACAGCACGCTCGTCGACGAGCTCGGGAACTGGTCAGTCAGGCTCAACGCAACAGACGAGTTCGGCAACTCAGGGGAATGGTCCGGGGGGTTCGCGCTGGCCAAGCTTGCCCCAGGCTCATTCCTTGAGGTGGAGCACATAAGTCCGGTAGTCGGCGCATACAGCAGGGGTTCAACGGTCTCTGTCAGCGCCCGGGTGAAAAAGGACAGCGTTCCATTTTCTGGCGCGCAAGTAGTCTTCTTCACTCCCCAGAACCAGCCAGTTGAGATGAAAGAGGTCGGCAGCGGCATATACGGCTCCCCCTATACGATACTGCAGGGCGACCCTACAGGCACCTGGAACATAGTCGTCAGGGCTTCGGCAACCACTGATTCAGGCACCATCGAAGGTGGGTCAGCTTATAAAGTAAACGTAATTCAGTCTATCCTCCGAGTTGATATCATACGGCCTGACAGGGCTGAGTTTGCCATAGGCGAGAACGTCGAGATAGTCGCATCAGCGAAATATCCTGATGGAGAGCCCGCAGACCCTGGAATGGCTCATGTCCAGATAGGGTCGCAAAGAATACGGATGGAGCAGACCCAGCCCGGAACATTCGTGGCCTACTACATGGTTCCGGAGAAAACAGAGGGCGACATGATGCTCACCGTCGAGGTTGAGGACAGCTACGGCAACTCAGGCTCAAAGAGCGCAACCATCCTGCCAGGCGGCACGTCTCTTCTCTATCTGCTTGACAAGAATAGGTTCATCGTAATACCAGCTGCCATCGCGCTCCTAATAGCATTCGGAACGTTCTGCAGAAATTGTTTCCTAGTCTCCAAGAAGCAGAGGCTCCTAAAAAAGAAGGAACAGATGCTCGCGCTCCAGGCAAAGCTCCAGGTCCAGTACCTGAAGGAGGGCTCTGTCGACAGGAAGACGTTCTACGACCTGAGCGCCAAGTACGATTCCGAGCTGCAGCAGATTGAGCACGAGCTCGGCGAATCGGAGAAGGGCAAGGCCGAGACAAAATGAACGCCAAGGAAAGGGGAAGCCCCGGGGTGGAGAACCATGAGCGACGAAGAGAAGGAAGCGGCAGCGAAAAAAGCCCTCAGATTCATAAAGCCAGGAATGGCAGTCGGACTAGGGACAGGCAGCACGGCCTCGATATTCATACGGCTGCTCGGTGAGAAAAACAAAAAGAAAAACATGGGCCTCAAGTGCATCGCCACTTCGATAAAATCCGAGGAGCTGGCGCGCGAACAGGGGCTTGAGCTGGTCGGGTTCGACCAGCTTGGCGCCATAGACATTGCAGTTGATGGCGCAGACGCCATAGTTGGGAGCAACCTCATAAAGGGCCTCGGCGGGGCCCTTGCGAGGGAGAAAGTGGTCGATTACAGGGCCAGGAAGTTCATAGTGATAGCTGACAAATCCAAGATTAGGGAGAAGTTTGGAGGCATCATCCCAGTGGAAGTCCTTCCTCTCGCTGCGGAGGCAGTCAGGAGGGAGCTTCTGGCCCTGGGCGCTGAGAAGGCCGACTATCGAATGCGCGAGGGCGAAAAGTTCATGACCGACAACCGAAACATGATTCTCGACGCCCATTTCCTGGAAATCAGCAACCCGAAGAAGCTCGAGAGGCAGCTGAAGCTCATCCCGGGCGTGCTCGAAAACGGCATATTCACCCGAAGATGCAAAGTGATAACCGGCGGAGTCTAGATTAGATGGAACGCAGCCCCCTGTTCAAATTC
>JBFYLO010000077.1:0-32789 GCA_041305385.1 Microcaldota archaeon
AAACAGGGGCGCCGGAGACAAACGCGACCCCCCCAGAATCTCCAGTGGCAAATGACACCGGGGCTCCTCCGGTTTCACCGCCAGCAAATGAAACGGCAACGATTTCACCCCCCGCCTGCGAGCCTCCGAACATATTGTCCGGGACAGCCTGCTGTCTCGATGAGAACTACAACTCAATTTGCGATGCGAGCGAGGGAGTAACCACCACGCCTGGCCTTCGTTTCGAGTTCTCGCTCCCAACCCCGATATGCGGCAACTCCCTTTGCCAGATTGGCGAGAACTCAACCAATTGCCCAAAAGACTGCGGCTGCCCAACCGGAGAGGTCCTTTACAACGGAACGTGCGCCAAGTTCATGTATGTTCCTGGCACAAGCTTCAAGGCGATGGAGATTTGCGGAAATAAGCTCTGTAAAGCGGGTGTCGAAAATCAGTCGACATGCTGCAAGGACTGCGGCTGCCCGGCGGGACAGGTTTGCTCAAACAACAAATGCTCAACAATCTCGATTTACAAGCCAAATGTGACTGCCATGCCTCTCCCGGACTCTTACATAGTTGTCGTTATAGATGAACTCGTCGTCCACGATGACACCGACCCGGCGGGCCCGGGCGAACTGATGCTCGTCACTCTCGCAGGCTCAGGCGAGGCGGTCCAGAGGATGAGCTGGCCGGCAGAGCTATGGTATCCAGTCAACAGCGGAGGAAGCGTTGCCAAACGGATTCCGGTTTTTGCCTTGAAAGAGAGTGAGATGGGGGGAAACCTGGTGTTTTCGATAAATGCCATAGACAATGACGAAATGCCCAAGTGGCTCGAGGGGGTGCTTGCGGTTCTCACTGCCCCAGTGCAGGTCATTTTAATCGCTACGGCGAGCGTTGGCTCCAGCGTTGCCGATTTGGAACCCCAACTGGACACTGAAACAGCTTCTGCCTTCAGGGACCTGATGTACGGGAACGAGAAGATTGGGTCTGTAAACAAGGTCTACCTGAAAAGCGAGAACTGGGGCGCGAGAGAGGAGCAGTACTCGGTCAGGAAAGGGGATTTGACTGTCAAGTATACGATAAAAAAGGTCCAAGTGCCGAAAACCTCTAAGCTCGGCGTAAGGATAGGCAACATAACCTTCTCGGACACGGGCGACTATTACGACGGCGAGGTTTGGATGAAGGTGAGGGCCGGGACGAATTTCATCGAGAAGGACTTGTCCGGGGTCTCCTACCGCTTCCCTGACAGCGGGACATGGGACCTGGGGGATAATGCCAAGATAATAAGCGGCTCCTGCACGATGAACGAGCGGGGCGAATGCATCGACAATCCGTTGTTCTCATTCGAGCAGAACGGCCCGTTCATTTTCGTAGAAGTGAGCGCCTGGGACGAGGACAACCCGGAGATAGGCGATGACCACGACAGCATAGGCGAGATGAGCTTCGTCTATCTCTACTCGGATTTCGACTATCCGCCAGCGACTTCTACAATAACATACGAGGACAGGGTTGACTATCCATGGATAGTAAGCGGCAAGACAACGAGGATCCCGATGGTTACGAGAGGGAACATGAAACTGGATATCGAACTTACGCGAACAACCGGCTAGTCACCTCAGATACCTGCCGTCTCCGGTGACTACGTATGCCGTTCTGTTGCTTATGTTGACCGCTCTGTCCGCAAACCTCTCCAGGTGCCTCCCGACAATCGCGGTCCGGAAAAGAAGTTCCGGGTCCTTGCACGTTTTAGTGGATTTCTTGAGATTGTCCAGAAGCTTCCCGAAATAAACATCGTTTTCGGCCTCTAGTTCGTGCACTTTCTCGTTCAACTCCAAATCCCTCGTAGTGAAAGCAGTGACGGCTAGCTTAAGCGCCTCCTCGGCGGTTCTGTCCATCTCCACTATCTCGGCAAACCCGACCACAATTCTCGGCTTCATCATTATCACCGTTTTCGCTATGTCCACGGAGTAGTCGCCGCACCTCTCCAGGTTGTTCGCAACAGTCAGGGCCGAGCCGAGGAACCTCAAGTCCACGGCGACAGGCTGCTGCCTTGCGATTATCTGGAAACATTTTTTCTGAAGTTTTATGAATGCCTCGTTGATGCGCGCATCCTCCTCCATGACCTCCTTCTCGGCTTTTTTATCCCAGGCCCCAAGATACTTCACCGACTTGCCCAGTGCGCTGCAGCTCATCCTGCAGAGGTCCAGCAAGTCGCTGTTTACAGATTCCAAGAGCTCCAAATATGTCTCGCGCACCATTCCCCCCACCCCCTTAACCAAATCTCCCCGTTAAATACATCTCAGTGCTCTTCTCCCTAGGATTCTCGAACATCTCGCTTGTCTTTCCATACTCGATCAATTTTCCCATATAGAAATATGCAGTGTAATTCGAGACCCTCGCAGCCTGCTGTATGTTGTGGGTGACAATCACGACCGTGTATTTCTCCTTGAGCTTGTGAATCAAGTCCTCTATCTTCGCAGTCGCAATCGGGTCGAGGGCTGAGCAAGGCTCGTCCATCAGTACTACTTCGGGCTCGATTGCGAGGGCCCTGGCGATGCAGAGCCTCTGCTGCTGGCCTCCGGAGAGCTTCATCGCAGACTTGTTCAAGTCATCCTTCACTTCATCCCAGAGGGCCGCCTCATCGAGGCTTCTCCTGACAATTGCGTCGAGTTTTGGGCGGTTTCTCTCCCCATGCACCTTAGGCCCATAGGCAACATTATCATAAATCGATTTCGGGAACGGGTTCGGGGTTTGGAATACCATCCCGACCTTTTTTCTCAGTTCCACCACGTCCGTACCCGGGGAATTCACATCCATCCCACCAATCATCAGCTGGCCAGAAACCCGGCATCCCGGAATCACATCATTCATCCTGTTGATGCACCTGATGAACGAAGTCTTGCCGCACCCGCTCGGCCCGATGAGCGAGGTCACGCGGTTTGCGAAAATTTCAAGCGAAACATCGAACAGGACCTGTTTCTCACCGTACCAAAGGCTTATTCCCCGCGATGATATGCTGATTTGTCTCTCCCCCAAAAAATTCACCACCTGTATTTCCTCCTGAAGTAAATCCTCAGCACTATGGCCGAGAGGTTGAGCGCGAGCACGAGCCCCAGCAGCACCAGGGCAGTACCGTACTGAAGGCCCTGCGTCGCCCTTACGTTAATCGACTGCGTGGATAAGATATATAAGTGATAAGGCAGCGCCATGGTCTGGTCGAGGACCGAGTCTGGAAGCCTCGGCAGGAAATAGGCCGCAGCAGTGAACAGAATCGGCGCAGTTTCCCCGGCAGCCCTGCTCACCCCCAATATCGCCCCTGTCAGCACTCCGGGCATCGCATAGGGCAGGACGCTTTCCCGTATTGTCTGCCACTTGGTCGCCCCGAGGGCAAGGGAGGCGCTCCTGAAGGATTGCGGGACTGAAATCAGCGCCTCCTGCGAAGTCTTGATAATTACTGGCAATATCATGAGCGCGAGAGTCAAGCTCCCGGCGAGGACAGACGCCCCGAACCCGAAAATCGTCACGAACAGGGCAAAGCCGAACAGGCCAAAAACAATCGAGGGCACTCCCGCAAGGTTCATTATCCCGGTGTTGATTACCGAAAGCGTTCTGCCTGGCTTGGCATACTCGGTAAGGTAAATGGCAGTCATCACCCCGAGTGGGAAAGCTGCGAGCACTGCCCCAACTGAAAGGAGAACCGTTCCCCATATCGCCGGGAATATCCCGCCGGCAGTCATCCTGTTGGAAGGGGCCTTGGTGAGGAAATCCCAGCTAATCACGCCGATTCCCTTGCTCGCAATGTCGAATACTAATATGAAAAGCACTGCCACCACCGTGAGCGCGCAAAGCCTTAACGCCCAGAAGGCAATTGTCTGCGTTGTTTTTCGGTTCATCGGTCTTCCCTTCTAATGAATTGATTTGCGACCAAATTTACTCCAAAGCTTATGAGGAACAAAATGCACCCTACCATGAAGAGCGCAAAGTAGTGCGGGCTTCCCCTCGCGACCTCGCCCATCTCTGCTGCAATTGTCCCCGTCATTGTTCTCACCGGGTCAAGGAATCCCGTGGGAATCATTGAGGCGTTCCCAGTTGCCATCAGCACGACCATCGTCTCTCCAATTGCCCTCCCGAACCCGAGCAGGACCCCCACCCCGATTCCGGGCATTGCCGAAGGCACAACGACCTGCCGTATCGTTTCCCACTCGGTTGCACCCATGGCAAGTGATGCATGCCTATAGCCGCGCGGGACGGACCGGAGCGCATCCTCGGAAATCGTCTCGACAGTCGGTATTATCATCACTGCGAGCATCAGCGCCCCGTTCAGGGCAGTGAGCCCGCTCGGAATTCCGAAAACCTGCGAGAGAAGCGGGGCAAGTACAACAAGCGCGAAGAATCCAATCACGACCGAGGGGATTCCCGCAATTATCTCAATCGCAGGCTTCAGGATTTCCTCAAGCCATTGGGGCGCAATCTCCGAAAGGTAAACCGCGCAACCGACTGCAAGAGGAACTCCGATGGCCATGGCCCCGAGAGTTACGAACAGCGAGCCGACAATCAGCGTGAGCATTTCGTAGCGGGGATTCTCGGAAGTCGGCTGCCACTCAGTCCCGAAGAACAGGTGGGCCGGGTCCTCATACCCGAATATCCGATAGCCCTCCAGGAAGAGAAAAACGAAAATCAGCGCTATCACTGCGATTGATGTATAGGCAACGATGTGCGTCAGCCGCCCCATCGCATTCCCGAACAAATCCCTTTTCATCAGCAGACCACCGCACTCCTCAGCCGAAATAACCCAGCTCCTCCGTTATTGCCTTGCCTTCAGGGCTTAAGACAAAATCGATGAATTCCCTCGCCTCGCCCTTCGGTTCTCCGTTAGTATAAAAATTAAGGGACCTTGCAATCGGATATTCTCCGCTTTTCACAGCTTCCTTAGTCGGCAAGTAACCTGGCCCTTCGTTCTTCGCTATCCTCAAAATTTTCACATCGTTCCTCTGTTTCGCGTAAGCCACTCCCACATAGCCCACTGCAGTCTTATCCTGGGAGACCGACTCGACAATGGCCGCGTTCCCTGAAGAGTATTTAGTGCTCGGCGCATAGTCCGCTTTTTTCAAGACGTGTTCTTTCATGAATTCGTAGGTTCCAGAAGAGGATTCACGGGAATAAATGCCAATCGGTCCATCACTCCCGCCCATCTCCCCCCAGCTCTTAATCTCGCCCTTAAAAATAGCCCCCACTTGGTCAATCGTAAGCTGGTCAACTGGGTTGCTCGGGTTAACAATTATCGCAATCCCATCGTAGGCAACTTCGGTCTTTACCGGATTCGCGCCATTCGCTCCCGCCCTTTTGATTTCCGATTCCTTTATCTCCCTGGAAGACTGTGCGACATCGGTCCCTCCCTCAATTATCGCAGTTATCCCGACTCCCGAGCCGCCGCCGGTTACAGAGACCGTCTTGTCGGTGTGGAGTTCCATATACCTCTCAGCCCACGCCTGCCCGAGTATCACCATCGTATCGGAGCCGATTATCTTTAGTTTTCCCTCGTGCTGGGCCATGCAGCCAGATACCAAAAGAATTGAGCAAAAGAGCGCTAGGAACTGGATGAGCTTGGCCATAAGCCTCGAGAAAGCTATTGGGTTTGCATGTTTTTAAAGATGTTATCCTGCCGCAGGGCCTGTCAGCATCTTCTCTTTGCAAAATTCGTCGCTGGCTTTCGCAACCTCAATGCTCTTTCTCTTTTCGCCTTTCGTTTTCCAATATTCAACCAAAACTATCCCGCCTTCCGCGTCCGAGTATCTCGCAGTAAGGCTCGCCGCAGCCCCAATAGCTTCCTTATTTTTCGGTCCCTGCAGGACCGTTATGGGGCTTCCCACATTCGGCACCTCGAAAGCGAAATCCGCCTTTTTCTTGAGCATGAGAAGCATCTCGTTATCCCGCTTGTTCCTTCCCACCGCAATCTTGTTTTTCCCAACCCTGAAATGCCTTCCATATCGAAGAATCACCGCATCCTGCACATCCACTCTTTTCTTGTGCTCGAACAGGTCCCTCAATTTCGCGGCGAAGTCCTTTTCTGTCAGCGGGCACCCTCCCCCAGGGCTCAGGAAATTAGTTATTCCGTATTTTTTCGCGAGTTCTTGCTGAACTACTCTCCTTCTTCCATGAATATCCAGGAGCTTCTCTCTGTCCACGAGCCCTTTCCTCTCGGTCTCTGTCTCGGGCAGCAGTTTCGCAGACAGGGGCCGGACAAGTTTTCCCCCGAGCCCAGACTCCTTCTCTATCAGCCTCATTGCCCCCATGTGCTGGGACATGGGCCTCTGCCCGAGCACTTCTCCAGTGAATATGAAATCTGCGCCAATCTTCCGGGCAATTTTTTTCGCTTCCCTCAGCCTCCTTATTCTGCAGTCGATGCACGGATTCATCGCCGAGCCATAGCCGTGCTTCGGGTTTCGAATTATTTTTATGAAATTCATCCCATCAGGCACGACCATCAGTTTTACCCCCAGGGCCTTCGCGGCATCCTTCACCGTGCAGCCCTTGTCCTGGCAGGAGCAGAAGGGAGATTCGAAATGGAGTGCAATCACTTCGATTCCCTGCGCCTGAATCACTTTAATCGCAACCGAGCTGTCGAGTCCCCCGGAGAACATTCCGATTGCTTTTGTCATTCACTCCACCACTTCTTCTCGCACTTCCCCCTCGCTTCTGCCCTTCTTTTTCTCGCTTTCCTTGTAAGCGGACGTCACAACCTTCTTTATCTCCTTTGCTTTCTTCCCCCCAATCCCTTCGAGCTCTAGCAGTTCGGTCTCAGTGGCATTAACCACATTCTCGACCGAGTAGAAATACCTCAGCAGCTCCTTCGCCCTCTTCGGGCCGACCCCGGGCAGGCATTCGATTATCAGTTGCTGCTGCTCCGCAAGCGTGTGGGCCTTTCTCTCGCCCAGCAATCTTATCTCCCGCTTCTCGCCCAACTGTTCCCTCTTCGCAACTGCGAACAAAAATTCCGCAGTCCTCTCCGGCCCCCTCGTGAACATCACCGGAATCCCGTAATCCACCATCAGCGCAGCCAGGGCCCCGAGCAGCGCATTCTTGTTCACCCGTTCCTCAAAGCTCTCCCCCTCAACAACAACTATCGCCCTTTCGAACTGCTCCCTCATCCTCGCTGCCTGCTGGAACAATCTCCCGTCGATTATCGACTGCTCGAAATCGCTCCTCGTTTTCCTTTCGGCGATAACCCTCTCCGAGAGGATGAAATCCCCGACCTCGAGCCTCTTCCTGTTCACTTTCGCCCCAAGCCTTTCAAGCTCCTCGCGAATGCTGGCGCTCTCCCGGTCGTCCATAAAAATTTCGGCCTGTCCTTCACGCAAGCACTCACCGTATACCCTGGCAGAATTCATCTATTTCCGAGAATGAGATGCCGCATCCGTTGAACTTCAAGCCATAGAGCGAGGCCTCGACTGCCTTCCTCTCCAGTGCCCCGAACTTCTTGAAATAGCCCCTTTCATGGGCAATCATCACGAGCTCGCTGCTCCTGATTATCACGAGGTTCCGCGTCATCTTCTCAAACTGGCCCAGATAATCGTCGTTCACATGCACGCTTCGCATGAACTCGCGCTCGAGGTGGTCCCTGAGCTTCTCCGGGGCCTCGACCAGCATCCTGGTGGTTCTTTCATCAATCAGGATGTTCCCAGTGCCCATATTTTTCGCCGTAGCAATCATGTCCGCCTCGCCGGCGTGTATCAGCGGGAGCGGCTTGTCCTTAACATAAAAGATGTTGTTTGCAATCCAGATGATATCCTTCATCTCGGCCTCGGAGCCAGGCTTCGCGAGTCGTATAATTCCCGTGTTGAGGGCATTCTTCAGCCTCACCGCAGTGAGCTCGTGGGAGCGCATGTTTATGGGGTTGTCAATGCACTCGTGTTTGACTATTTCGGAGATGCAGAATCGCCCGGGAAGGCTCCCGCCCAGCATCTCGATTATCCCCAGGAGGCATGATTCGGTCATCGCGATGAGCGAACTCGAGTCGCAGACTACCGTTTTACCCGAAAATCCTTCTTGCATTCGCCAACCTCTCCTTCACGTCCTTGGTCTTCCCCACCCTGTCGAACATCAGCGTCTGGCCTATGTACTTGAGCACTTCTTTCGTATCCGCCCCGGTTATCGAGACCACATAGGAAAGCGAGAACCCCTGGGCGTATAGCCTTGCCGCAATCTTGAGCTTCGCCTTGTCGATGAGCCCCCCCACATAGTGCCTGTTCCTCCGGTCGAACTCCCCCAGGTGCGTTATGAGTTCGGAAGAGGCGCGGGAAAAGTCCTCCTTCCTCCCCTCTTTTGCGTATTTGGAGCATTCAGAAAGCTTATTTTCGACAAAAACACCCAGCTGCTCGGTCCGGTTGTCCCTAAAATAGCGGGGCTTTTCGAGCATCTTCCCAAGAATGTAGGAAATGACGCTTAGGGCAAACATCCCCTCCTCGTTTTCAGTTGCCATTGATTCGGCGCAGAGGTTGCTGATTTTCCTCAAATGCTTTATATCGCCGTTTCTAAAGGATTGGTAGGCTTCCTCAGCAGCTCTCGCAACCGAATACTCCATTTCCGCACCCTGTTTTTTCCTGAAAGAGAAAGAGCACAAAAAGCAATTCTTCGACGTTAGACCGAAACCTTTATAAATATGTCATGATAATGTCATGACACTACCATATGCTTGTCAGGTGTCCATCATGACGCAAGAAAATGAGAAGCAACCAACTTATAAATCTTTCGAGCAGGCGCCGATTATTGAGCAGGCAATGGTGACAGACGAGCTAAAACAGCAGCTTCTGAAGTTCAAGGACCCGGTGGTTTTGGGCTCTCTCATGTATACTGCAACGAGGGAACGGGAGAGCACGAACTTGCTGCTCAAGAACATACTCGCGAAGATTGAGGCGCTGGAGACGCGCATGGCAAAAATCGAGTCAGAGAAAGGCGAGCCGAGGGGCCCAAGGGGCCCGCCCTCGCCACTGCTCCCGGAAGCGGACGAGCGCATAATGACATACATAAAAAAGAGGGGACGCGCTTGCGCCGAGGAGATTCGCGACGCGTTCAGATACCGCGGAACAAATGCGGCGAGCGCGAGAATGAACAAGCTTTTCGAGAAAGGAGTTCTCGAAAAGGAACAGGTCGGCAGGAAGGTGTACTACATCCTGTCCCGACGAGACTGATGCTTGCACAGAATGCAAGGCGACCATATCTGTCTTTGTTGGGCATGGGGCGGTTCGGCCATAATTCACCTCCCACGTCTTATTGTCCCGCCCCTGCCCACCTATATAAACCCCTAGTGTTGAGTTTCCAAAATCGTCTGTTCAAAATTTTTACTCAAAAACACAAAGCGAACTTTTATAAATCAGTTCCGAGATAATACACTACTTATTCTACTATTAAGTGGGAGGTTGAGATTATGTCAAAATTTTGGTTTGGTGTTGCAGTTTTTCTCTCACTGGCAGTGGTAGTTGATCACTATGTAGACCAAAGCGCGAATAAAAAAATGGGAGACTTAGCTTCGTCGGTTGATTCTCTTAAAACTGTAATCGCTGCGAAAGACTCTGCCCTCGTTGCAAAAGATTCTGCCCTCACGATAAGAGACTCTGCTCTCGTAAACATGGGTGTTGACCCAAAATCCCTGAAGTGGGGAGACGTAAGGAGACTTGGAGCTAAACTCCCCCGGACATCCTCGCAAGGCGGAAAGTCCAACGACCGCCTTATTCGCTAAAGATACGTGCGAGTCCATCCATACGTAATTGGTGGCTTCGGGCAGTCCTGACGTCATATTTTCTACGACGGTCCGCGGCTACTACGTCCTCTACTACCGCGACGTCGGCGGCAGGCAGCTCGTCGGCGGCTCGTCCTCGTCAGGCCGTCTATCCGTTTCTGGGTGCTAGCGTTGGAAACCGCGGCACAGCAAAAGAAAGAAGCAATAAGAACACTCGTGGGCGCAAGAACCAGTAACTTGTGCTCTTGGTCGCAACGCTCAGGCAATCGCCCCTGCCCACTTATATGAACCCCGAGCGCAGCTACCGTTTTAAACCCTTATCCCTAAATCTCCTCTCATGCCAGTCGACACGACCATGGTCCTGAAGATTTTCTTCCTGCTCAACCCGCTTTCCTCAGTCCCCATTCTCTTCCTCGCCTACAAGAAGAAAATGAATGTCAAGCAGGTGGCCCTCTACGCCACTCTTCTTGCCTTCATAGTCGCAGTCGTGTTCCTGTTCCTCGGCCCGCTCCTCTTCGGGATTTTCGGGATAGGGATAGACTCCTTCCGCGCTGCCGGGGGCTTGGTAACGCTCCTGCTCGGCATGAGCATGATTCGGGACAAGAAGGAGGAAGAGATAAGCGAGGAGAAGACGCTGATTTCGCTCATCGCAACCCCGCTCCTCACAGGCCCGGCAACCCTCTCCTACCTAATCCTCTCGAACGCGGAACTGGGTACTCAAGAGGTTCTCACCAACCTCATACTCGCCTTCTTCCTGGTCGGAATCGTCTTTAATGCGTTTGCCCGCCTGATTCCCAACATAAACCTGGAATTCTTGAGGTTTACGAGCAGGCTGCTCGGGCTCTTCATAGTGGCGCTGGGCATCGAGATGCTCGCGACAGGGATTTCAGTGATAATGTTCGGGAGTAAGTAGAAGGAAAAAATAAAACAAGAAAAAGGGCCCTCGAGGGCCCCAGGGTTTTTTGTCTTTCTTTTTGAGCTATCGATTGGCTGGATTCGAGTGACAGAGGCATGTTTTTATTAATTCGGTGGCTAATCCATAACTCCGAGGTATCAGGACTTTACAAAGGCGGCAACATGTACGAAATAATCGAGAAAAAAAAGCTCTGCTCGGACGTTACCCTGCTGAAACTGCGTGCTCCAAAAATCGCAAAAAAGGCGCGCCCTGGCCAGTTCGTGATAACCAGGGCGGACGAAAATGGCGAGCGGATACCGCTAACAATCTCTGATTTTGACAGGGAGAAAGGGACGATAACTATCATAATAAAAGAGATAGGGAAGTCGACATATGCAATGGGGCGTCTTCAAACCGGAGATTCACTGCTCAATGTACTGGGCCCACTTGGAAAGCCTTCAGAGATAAAAGCTTACGGAACCGTCGTGTGCATAGGGGGCGGCATAGGTGTTGCCCCGATATATCCGATTGCAAGGGCGCTCAAGGGTTCAGGGAACAAGGTGATATCGATAATCGGTGCGCGTAGCAAGGAATACGTAATCCTGGGGCAGGAGATGGGGGCCGTGAGCAACGAACTGCATATTACCACTGATGACGGCTCTGCTGGACGCAAGGGATTCGTCACAGATGTCCTAAAGGAAATTCTCGCGAGGGGCGAGAGGATAAACTCGGTAATTGCGATAGGGCCGACGATAATGATGAAATCGGTTTCAGAAGCCACAAAACCCTTCGGCATAAAGACCATCGTGAGCCTCAATTCAATAATGATTGACGGCACGGGGATGTGCGGCGGTTGCCGTGTCACTGTCGGCGGGGAAACGAAGTTCGCGTGCGTTGACGGGCCGGAGTTCGACGCCCATCTTGTGGATTTCAACAGCCTTTTGCTGAGGAACAGGCGGTTTGAGAAGCATGAGTGCAAAGCATTGAAAGCGGTGACCAAGGATGCCAGATAAAAGGACTCCTGTTCGTGAGCAGGACCCGAAGCAGAGGGTAAAGAACTTCGAGGAAGTCTCCCTGGGCTACAGTGAAGAGGAAGCGAGGCGCGAGGCCGGGAGATGCCTCCAGTGCAAGACAAAACCATGCGTTAAGGGGTGTCCGCTCGGAATCGACATACCTTCATTCGTGAAGATGGCGAAGGATGGAGACTACGAATCTGCACTCGAGAAAATAATGGAAGTCAATCCCTTTCCCAGGATAACGGGCCGGGTGTGCCCCCAGGAGAAGCAGTGCGAGAAGGAGTGTACCCTTGCAAAGCTGGGGGAGCCACTCAACATAGGGAAATTGGAGCGATTCGTTGCTGATCGGGGAAAAGGAAAACTCCCAAAAAGCCCTGGAAAAAGCAAAGGAAAAGTGGCGGTGATCGGCTCGGGCCCAGCTGGCCTGACTTGTGCGACTGAACTCGTTAAAAAGGGGCGTTCGGTGACTGTTTTCGAGGCTCTCCATGAAGCTGGAGGAGTCTTGACCTACGGGATACCCGAATTCAGGCTTCCGAAAAAAATCGTGAAGGAAGAGGTCGAGCGCATGAAAAAGCTAGGGGCCAAGCTCGAGTTTGATGTCGCAGTCGGCCAGACAAGCGCCCTGCAGGAACTCCTCGAGGAATTTGATGTTGTATTCATAGCTTCAGGGGCAGGCTTGCCATCGTTCATGGGAATCCCAGGGGAGAATCTCAATGACGTGTACTCAGCTAATGAGTTCTTGACCCGGGTAAACCTGATGGGCGCGTACAAGGGCTTCGACACCCCGATTCATGTCGGAAAGGCCGTCGCCACAATAGGGGCAGGCAATGTAGCCATCGATTGCGCGAGAACTGCGCTGAGGCTCGGGGCCGAGAAGTCCTACATCATCTATAGGAGAAGCGAGGAGGAGGCCCCGGCGAGAAAGGAGGAGATCAGTCATGCCAAGGAGGAGGGCGTGGAGTTCATGTTCATGGTACTCCCTGTCCGCATAATGGGCGATGAAAAAGGCTCTGTGAAAGGAATCGAATGCTTAAAAACCGGATTTACCGAGCCAGATTCCTCGGGCAGGAAGAAGACCAGCCCCATCAGTGGAAGCGAGTTCTCCTTGGAGATTGACACGGTCATAGTCGCGATAGGCCAGAAGCCCAACCCGCTCATACCGCGTACAACCCCCGAGCTCAAAACGTCCCGCGAAGGCATAATCATCGTGGATGAAAACGGCCTCACGTCGATTCCCGCTGTATTCGCAGGCGGGGACATAACCACCGGCGCAGCCACAGTCATCCTTGCGATGCAGGCAGGAAAAAATGCGGCAAAGGCTATCGACACATACCTAACTGAAAAGCTCCGGGAAAATAAACAAAAATAATAGAGGGCTTCAAAGCCCCCACATTTTTCCTAGAAGAAAATTCCCTTGTCCTTGGCAGCCCTCATGACCCTGTCCACTGCGAGTATGTTGGCAGCAGTCCTCATGTCGGTTTTGTACTTCTTCGAGTAGTCATAGGTGTCCCTGAAGCTCTGCTTCATTATCCTATCGAGCTTGCTGTTGACTTCCTCGAGTGTCCAGTAGTGCTGCTGCAATCCCTGCACCCACTCAAAATACGAGACAGTCACTCCCCCGGCATTTGCGAGGATGTCCGGGAGCACGAAAATCCCCTTCTCGTTTATTATCGGGTCTGCATCCGCAGTCAAGGGGCCGTTCGCTCCCTCGGCGATAATCTTGGCATTTATCTTGCCTGCGTTGTCCTTCGTTATTACGTTCTCCATTGCACACGGTGCGAGTATGTCAACATCAAGGCCAAAAATTTCCTCGTTGTTTATCTCAGTTGCCCCCTTCTCCTCGTAGCCGCCGATGTTCTTCTTTTCGCCCAGGTATTTTATCATGGCGTCAATGTTCAGTCCATCCGGATTATACACGCCTCCGAAGTAATCCCGAACTGCGACGACCTTGCATCCGAGCTTATGGTAGAACAGGGCAGCATGGCTTCCCACGTTCCCGAAACCCTGCACAGCGACCCTCGTCTTCTTCGGGTCCATCTTGAGGTGCTTCATCGCTTCCGCGCTCACCATCACGACTCCGTTGCCCGTGGCCTCGGTCCTCCCGAGCGAGCCCCCGAGGCTCAGCGGCTTTCCTGTGACGACAGCGGGCACGTTGTATCCTTTGGCCTTGCTGTAGGTGTCCATCATCCAGCTCATCGTCTCGGCGTTCGTGTTCATGTCAGGAGCCGGGATGTCCCTCTCCGGCCCAATGTCCCTCAGGAGCGCGAGCGTATACATCCTGGTGAGCCTCTTGAGCTCCCTCTTGGTCTTCTTCGTAACATCAACGATGACCCCTCCCTTCGAACCGCCGAAAGGCACGTTCACGACAGCGCACTTCCAGGTCATCATGGCTGAAAGCGCAATTACCTCGTTCTCGGTTACCATCGAGTGATAGCGAACTCCGCCCTTGAACGGGCCCCGCACATCGTTGTACTGGGACCTATAACCTGTGAAAACCCGGACCTCTCCGCTCTCCATCTCAATGGGGAGCGAGACAGTTATGACTCTCTGCGGGTGGCTTAAATACTCATATACTCCCTTGCTCATGTCAAGGTATCCCTTCACCTTCTCGAGCCTTGCGAGTGTTTCCTTCCAAAGGTCTCTCTGTTCTGCCATGCAAGTCCCTCCTCCCTCGGCGGAGCCAAGGGGAAAGAACACTATTGCCACTGAGTATTAAAAAGTATGCTGTTCGTCAGAAAGCGAAAATCATGCATCCTCGACGAGATCACTTGAATCGGATCCACCGCTTCTCGAATTCAGTCCCTTTCCACTGCTTAATCATCGCGTATTCCTTATCGACCACTTTGTGTTCCACCACTATGTCCGCTTCCATCTCCAGTTTCGAGAGGAATTCGGAGGTGAGCTTTTCGTTCAGTTCGACTCGGAATATGCCGATAGTCTTGGCTTTATTCAGTTTTATCATGTTGAACCCAATGAATTCGGAAGATACGTCCGCTCCCTGTGCCAGTGCCATCTTTCCGAAGAAAGAGAAATAAACTGCGGCGAAAGTCTCCTGTTCAAGCAACTCGGAGAGCTTTATCCCAACTTTTGTGAAATCCTGCTCGACCTCGGCTATCTTAACATTATCCATATTGCGGATATTCCGCTTGAAAAGGGGAACCGTTTCCTCGGCTTTCAGCGTGAGGACCAGAACATTCCCCCGATTCCCAATGGCCCGGTTCAGAATCTCATAAACGTTCTTTTCAGTTTTGCTCTCAGGCGGCCCCTCTATCAGCACCGAAGAGCCTGCAGGCACCTGGGGCAGGCTGAAGCTCTTTTCCATTGCCCTGAGCAGTGCTTTCAAAGCGTAGATGAAGAAGATTATGAGGAGCAATCCCCCGATGATTGCCAGGACCAGCTGCCCCAACAGGGTATAAACCTGGGCCATTATCCTGTCGAATAATCCACTGTCCGCCGTGCTTTGCGGGTCAGTTATCACTTCCACAGTGGCCGTTGTCTTATAACTCTCGTAGGTTGCAGTAACTGTAAAATTCCCCGCCTCCTTCGGTGCAATGAACGCCCCCAGTTGGTCGATGTAGCCCCCATCCGCGCTCCAGGCTATCTCCGATGGATTCAGTGCAACTGCGTTGCCGTCCTTGTCATAGCCTCTTGCGGTGAAAATTACCTTTTCGCCGTAATTGACAATCCCCTGGGAATAGAAAATCTCTATGCGCACTGCAGGCCCGGGCATTACGGTTACCGGGACAGAGGTGGCAATCGTTTTTACCCCATCATTGTAAACAATCCTGATGACCCCCCCTCCGACCTTCTTGGCTTCGAACAGGACTTTTGTGCCTAAAGTGAAGTTCGTTCCCAAGGTGGCGTTTGTCCCATCTGCAGGCCGCAGTTTTCCAATATCCCCGTCCAACGCCCACATGACTGAGACGTTCTCTTCCTCACCAGTTTCATACTTTCCAAATGCCGTGAAGACTCCGCCCTTGCCTTGCTCAAAAGACTGGTTTCCCCTTATCCCCACCACCGTCATCGCGACATACTCCGAACACTCGTTTATCTTGCATTTTTTTGTGCAGCATTCGGAATTCGCAAAACACCACTCGCCGATGGCTTTGCATTCAGGCGGGGTTTTGCAAACGTAGTTCAGGCAAACCCCCCCGCAGCACTCGCCCGTGGAGCCGCAGGTCTCGTCCATCTTCCTGCAGTTGAGCGGGGGCGAACAGATGTAGCCTTTGCACAGTCCTGAGCAGCAATCCCCGGGGTAGGAACAACTTTGGCCATTTAGCTTGCACTGGTAATCGACGCAAGTCGAACCGATGCAGCTCATGGAGCAGCATTCCAAAGACGAGGAACAGGATTCTCCGGTGTCCTTGCAGGATTGGGAATAGCACTCGGAGCCGATACAGAAGCCGGAGCAGCAGTCCTGGTTCGCGGAGCAGTCGTCCCCGAGGTTTTTGCACTCTGTCATTGTACTGCACACGGAATTCCTGCAGAAACCCGAGCAGCATTCGAGGCCCGTTGAGCAGCTTTGGCCAAGCTCCGTGCACACTTTCCCCAGTGTGCATACGTTGTTGATGCAGTAGGCATTGCAGCATTCAGAGCTGATTGAGCATGGTGCATGGAGACTTTTACACCCAGAAACGGCACTAACACAAACAGAGTTCTGGCATATGTTCGAGCAGCATTGGGAACTCAAGGAGCAGAGATTTCCGTTGTCCATGCACGCAGAAGTCGTACACCCCGCATCCAGGCATTGATAGCCGCCACTGCTCGTCAGGCAGCAATTCCCCGAGCAGCAGTCAGAAGAAGATGAGCATGAGCTGCTCGTCATGTAGCAATGAGGTCCGCCATCGACGTTGCACGTGTTGTCCGAGAAACAGCAAATGTTGCCGTTGCAGCAAATTCCCCCCGAATTACAAACAGTCCCGCTGTCACTCACGCAGGTGTTAGGGGACAACAAAACGCCCTCATAAGGAGACGTACAAGAATCTGATCTAGCGCAATATATGCCACCATCGTAACAATATTGACATCCACTTTCAGAATCCTCCGCGCATCCCAGGTTTATTCCGTCTATAATTACATGCTGCAACATGGGCATTATCGTGTTCCTATCGTTATAAACCGCAGTAATGGAGGGATACGAACTCGATTGAGAATAACCCACTTGAACAAACAGGATAAGAGCAAACAAAGCAACAGCGAGACCCGTTCCAATCGAGCGCGAAAGCATCAAACCCTATGGGCACAACTATATATTTAACTCTGTCCATTGTTCTAGCCGGTGTTCATTATGTTTGATAGAGTAAAGACTCACATTCCGGGATTCGACGACCTTGTGAATGGCGGAATACCGAAAGGCTCCATGGTTCTGTTGTCCGGTTCAGCTGGAGCCGGAAAAACCATATTCGCCCTGCAATACCTCTACAACGGGGCGATGAAAGAGAACGAGCGGGGGCTCTATCTCTCCTTTGAGGAGTCAAGAGAGAGCATAATGCTCCAAGCCAAAGTCCTCGGCTGGGACCTCGAGCAGCTTGAAAAAAAGGGCCTAATCAGGGTTCAGAGCATATCGCTTACGAAAGACTCAGTAGCAAAGGTGAACAAAACAATCGAAACGACTGTGAGCGATTTCAAGCCCCAGCGCCTGGTTTTCGACTCGATATCGATATTCGGCATTTTTGCCGAGTTTATCACCGATATCTCGGCTCTGGCTGTTTTGGGTGTCACCAACAAGGACAACATAATCCTCCCCAGGAGCGAAATAATGACCCGGAAGGCTGTTGCGGAAGTGATTGAAAACATTTCGAAGATGGGCGCCACATCGGTAATAATTTCGGAATTGCCCGTTGATTCCAAATGGCTGAGCAGGGATACGATTTCCGAATTCCTGGTGGATGGCGTAGTGAAGCTCGAATATAGTGGAGGCGACAAGCCCAGGTCAATCATTGTCGCAAAAATGAGGAAAACGAAAATCGACAACTGCGCGAGGCCTTTCGACCTTACCGAGCAGGGGATAAAGATATACGGCAAGGAGAAAGTCTACGCTTCCAAAGAGTGAACATTTTATATCAGGCTCTGGGCCAACCATACCAATGCGAGCGCGAGCAGCGCCCCAGCGGAGATGGGCGGAAGGGCCGGCAGGAAGGTCCTTCTAGAGAACACATAATTAAGGGTGAAATATAACCCGATGCACGCACCTGCTGTGGAAGCGAGGGCAAGCCAAATCCCGCCGAACTTCAGGGCTGAAACCCCGAGCATCAGGGGAATCGCCATGTCCCCGGTCCCGAGCTCAAGGTGCCTCTTTTCCTCTATATACTCCTTGGGAGGCTCGACTTTCGCATAGGCTGCGGGAACCCTCTTTCCTGAAGCCTTCAACTCCCTCACTTGGGCTTTCAGCTTCGCCTCAGCCTCCTCCTTCATTTTCTGTTTTTCCCCATCAGTCGCCTTCCTCTTGTGTATCGATTCGACGCTCACCGAGAACGACATGCTCCTCTTGCTCATCTCCCTTGCCATGGTGAGCATGTGCTTCGTGAAGAACACTGCAACCACATCGTAAATCGAGAGCCCGACTATGAACAGCACTGCAGGGAACAATTCGAGCGAGAACCCGAAAACCGCACCGACCCCTGCGCTCGATATCACTGCAGTTGCGTTTTTCAGCGCAGGAATCCTGTATTTGAGGAAAGCGAGAGCAAGGGCAAGCACAAGCGCCCAGAGTTCCGGGAGCGCAAGAAACGGGTTTATCAAATAGAGCGGGCCCGAGAGCATGTAAAGCAGCGCATAGAACACTATGAACGAGGCGAAAAACACGATGAACGCCTCGAGTCCCTTGAAAATGAAAATTCCCTTATAGAACTTAATCAGCAATATGAGGAAAACAGCCCCGAGAATTACGACGAATAGGAAGTATAAGGAGTTGTAGGGGCTTCCAGCATCCTTGGAGGGCGCGACATTGAGTCCCGAGAAATCCTCCTGGTTGGCAGGTGCAATCATTATGGCCCCGACCAGGAGGCCCAGCAGCTGGACCACAAGGAACATGGAGATTACTGAGGTTATTTCCTTCATCCGACCACGCGGCCGAAAACCGGCCTCTAATCATACTGTTTAACAAGCTTAATAAAACCAGGCTTGGGCTTGAACAGTTCTCCCTTCATAATAAGGTCCTCGATAAGCCTTCTCGCAGTAATCGGGTCGACATTGTAGCTCTCAGACTGCTCTATGACCTTCCCTATCTCCACCATGTCGAACTCGCGCTGCAAATCCTTTACGAGCCCGAGAATGACGTTCACCTTTTCTACCCTTGACTTGGGCTGGCCCGTAGCCACTATGTCGACGTCAATCTTGCCGGTCTCCTTATCGAGCGCAATCTGCCTCAGCACGAAATCGTTCAGTTTCACCGCGAGATCGGCATCCGCGAGCTCCACCAGGTCGCTCAGCCTCGCCTTCGCCGAGGCCTCGGAGAGCCTTATCATCCCCTCGATATACCTCGGGGTGATGGGCACGGTCCCCTGGGAGGCGCCCATCCTCCTCATCTCCACGTAATATTCCTTTATCCTCTCGTTCGCTTCCTTGGAGAGCTTGGGCCGGATATACTTTCTGGCATAGGCGATGTACTTCCTCATCATGTCATGCGGGATAATCGTCTCGTCTTTTTCCAGGAGGTTGATTTTCAGGGAAGCTGCCTCGTGGGAGCGCAGTATGTGCTCGGCAAGCTTCCTGTCCTTCTCCTCGTCCATGATGTCCTTTATCGGAAATATCAAGTCAAACCTGGAGAGAAGTGTATTCGGAATGTTGAACTGCTCTCCCGGCAGTTTGTTCGGGTCGAATCTTCCGAACTTCGGGTTCGCAGCAGCCAGCACCGAGGTCTTCGCCTTGAACCTCGCAACGATGCCCGCTTTCGCGACCGAGACAGTCTGGCTCTCCATGACCTCGTGCATGGCAGCCCTCTCCTCCTCTTCAATCTTGTCGAACTCGTCGACGGCGACCATCCCCCCGCTCGCGAGCACGAGGGCGCCGGCCTTCAGGGTCCACCCCCCGTCGCTGAGGTCGTCCCTCTCGGCAGCGGCAGTCAGCCCGACCCCGCTCACGCTCTTTCCGCTGACATAGATGCTCTTTGGGGCAAGGTCAGTTATGTACTGCAGAATCCTCGTGTTATGGACTATCATCCCGTTTGCGATGAAGTTGTGCGACGGCTCAACCTGCAAGTCGTATACCCACCCGTCTTTCGATTCCACTTCCTCAACCCGCACCACTTTATCCCAGAAAATGTCTGAATTTGCGAGCATCGAAAGAAGGGAAACGTTATCCACAATCCCGTTTTGGACAGAACTAAAGCCCCGGAGTCTCCGTTCAAAGGCACGAGCGACTTTTCGTAACATTTGGCGCGAGGGGTTCCGGTCCCCTCTTTCAAAATGCTGGTAAGTGGACCTCGGAATCCCAAAGTCAAACTGAGTCATCGAGAGCGCAATCCGGATTTTCTTGAGCATGCTTTTCAGGTTTGGAATCACGTCAATGTTGGTGTTGAAATTCCTCCCGACCAGTGCGCTTTGCAGCTTCCTCATTTTCTCGGCAGAAGCGAAGCCTATACGCTCCTGGAATAGTTTCACATTCTCTCCGCTTACGCACAGCCGGTAATATTCCGTTTTTTTGTGTGTTGGCGAGTTAGTTGCCCTGGAATGCGTTTCATGGAGCTGCGAAATTATCCCAAACCTAAGCAAAAGTATCTGCACCTGTTCCAAAAGTTCCCTGCTATAAGATACCGCATAAATCCCCCTGCTGCCCCCGATCGAGCCCTCGCAGTCGAAATAAGCCTTGATGAACTCCCTGAGCACATCGTTTTGGCTTTTGAGGACTTCGTTCGGCACTCTCTTTCCTTGGGAATCCGCAAGCATCCCCATTTTCTCAAGAATGCCTCCGAGTTCAACTGAAAAAGCAGAAGCGCTTCGCACGCCATTTCGCTTATCAATTTTCAAGCTTGTCTTTAGCCCGAATTCAGAAAGGAGCGAATTCCTAAAATCTTCGAGCAATACGTCGTCATTGTTTGTGAGGCTTATCTCATACGATGGGCCAATCCTGCGCACATAGCCGTCGCCCATAAGATAGCCGAGAATCCTCGCGAAAGCCGGACTGACGAATTCTGGAATCATTATGTGGTTTGCATTGGTTTTCCCCTTCATGGTTGCAGGAAGCGGCTGCAGGCTTCCTTTCACCGGCAAGGTGCGCGGAGTTGCAATAAATTCCCCGCCCCTGAGGTCTTCCGCTTTTTTGGCCATTACGACTCCGTCTTGCAAAACGAAAAACGGATGAACCGGCGTGGTCGTGACGTTTTTGCCAGTCGAAGTCCTGACCTTGAATAGATGTTCGGGAGCCTCAAGCTTGCAGAAAACAAGCGCCTTTTCGTTCTCAATCTTCCCATCCGGGTCGAGCGATAATATGTCGTGGTTGCTCCTCGCATAAACCCCGTCCTCCATCCGCTCAACTGTTTTTTTCGCTAATTCGGCTTCAACAATGTCTTCGATTCTTTCGATAGATCCATCGGCTAGGACCACTTTCGTGTTTCCTTCGACGCATTTCGCACTTCCCGGGTCTCCGATGAGCAGGATGTGGATGTCGCTCCTGATGCTGCCCCCCTCAGGCAGCTTTTTGTCCGGGGTCCCGCCGAAAAGCTGGAGCGCGACTCCCGCCTTAATCTCGTCATGCCCGTAAATGGAAGGCGCAATGGACTTCACGAGCTTCTCGAAAATCCTCGGGTCCTTCGAAAGCTCTATGACCTTCCCAACGTCCTCCTTGTTAAGCTCGACTTCCTCGAACTCCCTCTGCACTTTCTGGATTTGAATCACTTCGATATGCTTGGAATAGGAGTCGCCTTTTCCAGGTATGGGCGGCCGTATCCTCAGAATCCCGCTTATCTCGACAGTATCCCCCGGAATCATCGTATTCACGAGGTCGTCCTCCATCCAGAGCTCGATGTGGCTCGCCGGCGCCCCCCCGTGCAGCCTTTCGAGAAGCTCCTGCATCTCGGCCTTCTGCAAATCCACGAAATAGGACTCCTCCTCGTTGAGTTCGAGGGCCCTCCGCTTGCAGGCGTCGCACACCTGCGGGACAATAGTTTTCTTGGTCATGGGCACCTTGTGGACTGTCTCGCACTTGGCGCATTTGTAAACGGCAATCTTGACCCTGGGCCTGACCTCCGCCCGCTTGGTAATCACGCCTTGGAGCGAAATCAGCTTTTCTATCTGGAGGGACCCGACATCCTGAATCAGGAGCTCCTTCTCCCTAGGGGGGTTGAAGAACCTGACATGGGGCTCGAACTTTATCCCGCCCTCCACCTTGTCCCTGCTGAGCTCGGAGGAAGCGAGCCTCGCGGCCTCTATGGCGACATCCGGCTTGTCCACGAGAAAGTCGGCCAGCTTGTAATCGAATCTTCCCAGCTCCGCGCAGTCCACTTCGAAGCTCTTCTTCTCCGGGTAGTTCATGGCCACCAGTTCTATGGACTCCACGAGCTTCGGGCTCGACTCAAAGAACTCGCGGAACCTCTCAACATAGGGCGTTATATCCTCGGCCATCGTAATCACAAATCATTTTTCGTTAAAATACTCTAGCAGAGGTGTTTTCCAATGCTCGTCCTTTCTCGTCTTCAACTTTTCTTTTTCCCACGCACGACTCCCCTTTGAAACCGAACCTATAAATTAGTTCTCGAAATTCCGCTACCCCGAATGAATTTTCGATTCAAGGGCATTCTAAGGCTCCGTTTGCCAATTTCCGTCCCTAAATAGGCCCATTTTTCTGAATTAAAGGGCAAGCACTTCGATTTCAAATTCCAAGTCTCATCCAAATTGCCCAAACTCCCGGTTTTTCGAAAATCCCATTTAAAAAAGATTTATATTCTTGAATCGGCACGTAGTATTACTCATTCTTGAAAGGGGTGGTTGGATGAAGGCTTCGTTCGCAGACTCAACTAGATTACTTAACCAAAGGCCAGAGCTTGGGCCAGCCATGAAGTCCGCAAAGGGAGCACAAAGGCCTCTTGATAAAATAATCGAAAGCCTCGAGCTTCAAAAGATCTCTTCAAACCTGGGGTCCGTGACATCAAGCTTAGATAAAGTTTTAAGCGCGGTTTCAGGGCTCCAAAGCATCCCGGTCGTCACAGTCAGGGTTAAAGCGCAAGATGGAAGTTCAATTGAGAGGTACTTTTCTGCAAAAATTGAAATCTCTCGGCTGGTCGGAATGGCCGAAGCTTTGAAATCCCGCGAGGGCCACCTCCACGAGACTGAAAATTTTGCAAAGCTTTGCGAATTAGCCACCCGGTTATCCGACCTGGAACGTGAATTACAGCAAAAGATTCCAGAAAACACGCTCGCTCCACTCAAGAAAGCAAGGGAACACGTCGAATACGATGTGGCACGATTCTCCAGAGAGACTTATTCGCTATATGGCCAGGAGATGAATAATTTAATTGATGCGGTTAGGCAAATACGAAAAGGCTCCAGCTTTCTCCTTGGCTTTAAAAAACGCCAGGCCGAAGCCTTTGAGCTGCTCCCTGCGATAATAAAAGGCTTTGATGTTGGGCAGGAGATAGCAGACGAGCTTTCCATACGTAAAGCGGTTCGCGTTGCAATAAAGCGAGCTAGCGCGATAAGGGATTTACTCGGGGATATCAAAGCTACTAGCGTGGCTCTCGATAAATGGCATGTCACGTTCCCCGATTCAGCTTCTATACTCGCAAACGAGCAGCAAGCGAAAAAGGGACTTCTAGAGATAGATCAAGCTTTTCCAGCTTACCAAAAGAAACAGGTCGATTCAGCAATCAATTCGACCGAGACAAAGATTGATCAGGTCGTTAAATGCATGCTGCAGGAAGCTGGGCTAACTGGGTCCTTGAACTCGGCCTTCGCCAAATTAGACGGCCGTATCAATAGTTCCGTTTTACTCTACGAGAAGGCAACAGGGACAAGGTTGACAGTAGAAATTCGACCAAAAGGGAGTCAAAGAGAATATTATGACTCCCCGAGGTAGTGCCGTTCCGAAATCCTTTTATGCATGTTCCGGCATAAATAATACACATTCTGTACAAAGTCGACAACGGCTTCGTATGCATTGGAACAGCAGTTCCAATTCAAGTGCAAATCTGGAGGTGTAACAATGTCGGCGACCTACGCGCAAAAAGTCGATGCCCTTTACGGCAGAAAACAACTTCTTTCCTCAATCGTCGGTTCAATGAACTACCGACGGGGCTTCGGAGACATACGTCAATCGCTCGAACTTGCAACTAAAACTTCAAATCTTATGGTCGTTTCAAACAAGCTCTGGTGGGCGAGAGGCGATGTAAACGAGACCTCTCCCGGGCTGCAGGTAAAGGTAAAGAGAGGGAAGAAGGAAAAGGTCGTTTCCGCCTCCTCAGAACTCGCTGCAATCGCAAAAGAGGCGGCTGAACTCGCTTACAAGGACGGAAAGCTCCACAAGAGCGGAAACTTCAAGAAGCTCCTAGGAATTTCAGGGAGAATTGGAAACCTGCTCTCCCAGCTTGACCCATCGGCTCATTCTGCAGCTTTTGGGCGCCTTCTGGAGGCAAGAGAAAGAATGGGCACTGACGAGTTCATGTTTGCCCCTGACAACTACAAGCAAATCATGGCAAACATGAAGGTCCTTGATTCTGCGTTAAGGGAAATCGAAAGGGGCGCGACAAAGTTCTCTTTCAGCCTTTTCTCAGGTTTCAAGGACAGGAGCATGCACCACCAGACAATCCTGCTAATCCCGGAAATAATCGAAGCACTCAAGGCGGGCGACGAACTGACCGACAGGCCGCCCAAGTCGATTTCGGACGCAGTCGGCGTCTCGATGCGCCTTGTAACCGGCTTGAACGAAATGCTCATAGGCATGGGCGAACTCAACTCCAGGTTGAGCAAGCTTGACATAACCGACAAAAGGGATGAGAAGAACCTGCTCCAAGAAAATTCAGTCGTGGCGTTTGTTTCTCCGAAGCAATCGCCCGAGAAGGCCGCAATGGCCCTAGTCGAGCTCAATATCGCTTTGGCTGAAAGGGGCCTCAAAATAGTCGAGAGCCCGAAAACGGAGCACAGCGAACGCGGGCTTACAGGCGGAGATTATTGGTGGGGTTCTGTTGACACGGCAAGGGCCATTTACCGGGAACATGCCGGGCTGCTCGTGAAGGAAGTAAAGCGCGAGATTGAGTCGAGAGGCTTCAGCGTAACCCCCTCAGACCTTGCCCCTCCGAAAGAGCAAGCCGACAAGGGTCTCTTCAAGAAGGAGCCGGAAAGGGAGCTTTCGACAAAAGAGAAAATGGCGCTGGTCAGAGAAGTGGAGAAAGACTATCAAAAACTGCGCAAAAAGTTCCAAGAATTAAAAGCAACTGCAACAGAAGCTTCAGCATCCAATCCAATCGTGAAGAAGGTAATCCTCCTCACCCCCTCAGCGGAACACTGCCCGCTGCAGCTGGTTGAGAACGCCGTTTTTTACACTGCGGACCAAATCAAGATAAGGAAAGTGGAGACGAAACTCGCTCCCCCCAACCACCATCCGGACTACAAGGAACCCGAGAAGATAAGTGGAGCAGGAATGGACGGCAGTTAAACCTTTTTCCGATTCTTTTTTATTTTATTCCCCCTAATCCTTAGCAGAGGTGAGTTCTTTCACTAAAATACTGGTCACAGCAGCCCTGCCCTATGCAAACGGCCCGCTCCACCTGGGGCACATCAGGAGCACATACCTGCCTGCGGACATATATGCGCGATTTCAGCGCCTAATTGGCAACGAATGCCTCTACATCTGCGCCAGCGACGAGCATGGGACCCCCATAGTCGCATCAGCTGAGAAGGCTAAAAAAACTCCCGATGAGTTCGCCCGATTCTACCACGACCAGGACAAGAGGGAATTCGAGAAGCTTGGCTTCTCGCTGGACATCTTCCACAGGACCTCGAGCAAGGAGAACAGGGAGATGACCCAGCACTTCTTCAAGAAATTGAGCGAAGGGGGCTACGTTTACCAGAAAGAAGTCGCCCAAGCATACTGCCCGAAGTGCTCCCGCTTCCTCCCGGACCGATTCGTCATCGGCACCTGCCCCCATTGCAAGGCAGAAGGCCAATACTCCGATTACTGCGACTCATGCGGAAAGGCCCTCGGCCCAGGGGAAATCGTCTCCCCGAAGTGCATGGTCTGCGCCTCGCCCCCGACAAGCAGGACCACGAGGCACTATTTCCTATCGCTATCGAAATTCGCCCCAAGGCTCCGGGACTGGCTCACCAGCCACCCGGCTCTCCAGAAGGAAGTCGTCAACTACGTGGTCAACTGGATAGACAACGGCCTGGCGGACTGGGACATCTCGAGGGATCTTGACTGGGGCGTTCCTGTCCCGGGCGAGAAGAACATGGTCTTCTATGTGTGGTTCGATGCCCCCATAGGATACATAAGTTCGACAGTCGCGCTCACTCCGGGCTGGGCGGATTTCTGGAAAAACAAGGACTCGAAAGTCGTCCACTTCATTGGGAAGGACATAATCTACCACCACTTCCTCTTCTGGCCCGCGATGCTGATGGGAACAGGGGAATTCAACCTGCCTAGCGCAATTCCAACTCGGGGATATCTGAACCTCGAGAAGCGCAAGTTCTCCAAGAGCAAGAACTGGTTCGTTTCCCTCGGGGATTTCCTCGCCGAGTTCGACCCGGATTTCCTGCGCTACTACGAGACCGCGATTACCCCGCACAAGGTCGAGGATGCGGATTTCGCGTGGAAGGATTTCCAGGCAAGGGTGAACAATGAACTGGTGGCGAACCTCGGGAATTTCGTGAACAGGACGCTTGTTCTAGTTAAAAAAACATCCGGCTCGAAAATTCCCGAGCCAAAAGGCCTCGATACAAGGGACTTGGACTTGATTGAGTCGATTTCGAAAAAGAAGCAAATAGTCTCCTCCCATTTCGAGAACTTCCTTTTCAAGGAGGCGCAGGAAGAGATATTCGCCCTCTCCGCGGAGTTCAACAAGTACCTGAGCGAGCGCGAGCCCTGGAAGGAAAAAGACCCGCAGAAAGTGGCCAATTGCCTGTACGTCTGCTCGAGGGGCATTTCCGCCCTTTCGATTCTCACCGAGCCGCTTCTTCCCTTCACTTCGGAAAAAATCCGCTCGATGCTCGGGATAAAGAAAGAGCAGGTCAAGTGGGAAAACGCCGAGAAGGAGCTTGTCGAGCCGGGCACATCGATAAGTGAAATAAAGCCCCTCTACCTCAAAGTGAGCGACGAGCAGGTCGAGAAGCAGCAGAAAAAGCTGAAGGGTTAGCATGGCATCTTTTTCCCCAAGCTCTTGCTCTCATTCATAACCGGCGCAGGATTATTGACTCGGGTTACCCTGATCTCAGAACGAGTAGGAACCAAACTCGGCGGCTTATTTACGGGAATGCCATCAACAGCCGTAATTGCAATCATCTTCATCTCCCGGGTGCAGCCAAATCCAGCGTTTCCTGACCCCCCGCAGTATTTAATAAACCCATTCTCCTAATTCTTCCCCGTGGGCCTGTAACTCAGCTTGGCCTTAGAGTGCCTGGCTTTTAACCAGGAAGCCGGGGGTTCAATCTCCTTCCCTTTTCTTTTGGAAAAGAAAAGGTCTGGAGCAACCCCAAAAGAAAACCGACGAAGGCTCGGTTGGTTGAGCTCAAAAGAAGGGGAGAGAAAGAAAAGGGAACTCTCGTTAACCCGTTCTTTTGGGTTTTGAACAAATCCCCCCAGGCCCGTTTTTTATTTTTCAGGTGTTCGAATGGAAATCAAGGAAATCTCCAAGGGCGTTTACAAGGTCGAGGGAAGGCTCGCGACCCTCAGCCTGACCCCGGGATTCAAGGTCTACGGGGAGAGGACGGTCGAGTTTGAGGGGAAGGAATACCGCTCCTGGGATCCCTACAGGAGCAAGCTCTCCGCCGCGATTTTGAACGGGCTCAAGGAGATTCCGGTTAAACCCGGGATGAGCGTTCTTTACCTTGGTGCCGCAAGCGGAACTACTGCCTCCCACGTCAGCGATATCGTCGGTCCGAAGGGGAAGGTCTTCTGCGTCGAATTCGCCCCCCGCTCCATGCGCGACCTCATCAATGTTTGCGAGAAAAGGAGGAACATGCTCCCGATTCTCGGGGACGCGAGAAAACCGGAGGATTACGAGAAGGACGTGGGAAAAGTGGATTGCATTTACCAGGATGTCGCCCAGCCGGACCAGGGCAAGATTCTGCTCAGGAATTCGGGGATGCTCAAGGCAAAGGGGGCAGCCCTGTTCGCCATAAAGTCGCAATCCATAGATGTAACCGCCAAGCCAAAAGATACTTACCAGGCAGTGCTCTCCTCCCTCGAATCCGAGTTCTCAATCCTCGAGCGTCTCGACCTCAACCCTTTCGACAAGGACCACCTGTTCGTGAGCTTGAGAAAAAAGTAGTTTAACGACGTTAGCCGAACTGTTTTTATTCTTTTAATGCGCCAATCCCACCATGCCTAAGAGGAACGGGGAAGCAGAGCCGAACGGCCACGACGAGGGCATAAAAACCAAGATTAGGGGCTTTGTTGCCCAGGCAGTCTCCATCGGCCTTACGATTTCCCCCAGCGACCTCGCAAGCAAGTTATGCAAGGAGACCGGGATAAAGGACGAGAAGTGGGCGAAATACGCTTCCATCGAAATCATAAACAGGGTCAACAGCGAACTCTACCACCGGACAAAGAATAATGAGCGAATTCTGTTCATCCCGCACTGCCTGAGGAACATAAAAGCCTGCAAGGCTTCGGTCGACGAAGAGGGATACCATTGCGCGAAATGCGGCGGCTGCGTCATCGGAACCATTGTTCAGGAGTGCGAGAAGAATGAAATCAGGTATTTCATGGTTGCCGGGGGCTCCATCGTTATGAAGCTAATAGACAAGTACCAACCCAAGGCAGTCATCGGAATAGCATGTTACAACGAACTAAAGATGGCCCTTGAGAAGACAGGGGAGAGGAATCTTCCCGTGCAGGTCATACTTCTCAGCAAGGACGGTTGTGTTAACACCGAGGTCGACCTGGCCGACGTGTTGGAAAAACTAAAAAACTGAGTGGCTCAGCAGCCTTCTGTTTCTGGGAATTCGTAGCAGATTGCGTACCTGACCAGGTTCGGGTTTGTGGTCTTGAACCTGCAGTCCACCACGAAGGAAGGAAGGTCCGCGTATGTGCCCAAATACGTCTGCCCCAGCTTCATGTCAAAGTCAATCAATTTATTCGCGTCTGCCACGCAGCTCTTTACCTCGGTAACATTGAGCCCGTTGTCTATGGCGCAACTCTCGAGCCTGTTCTCGGAAAGCGGTTTGCCGGTCTGCAGGGAGTACTTCTCCATTACGCATTTCCTGAATCCATCGAGAAGGCCCTGCTCCTGTGCGCAGGCATAATAGTTCGAGGTAAGAGAAACGTTCTCGTATCCATATGCCTCTATCATCGCGTTTGTTTTCGGAAGCATCACCCCGTATTCGTAGTCGATGCTTCCATTGAACCTCTGCCTGAGGGCATTGCCCGCCTTCTCGAATGCAACGCAATTGGGGCAATAGGGATTGGCGAACTCCATCACCTTCACCTTTCCTTCGGAGCAGCTCATCTTTCCCACTATGGGGGCTATGCCGAGAGGCTCTTTGTTCGGGAAAACCCTCTGCCACATCTCGCCAACCGACAGGTTCTCATCCGAGAATGAAACCCTGAGGACGGAGAAACCACCCTCGTCAGTAAGAAGTTTCACGTCGCTTCTCCACTCTCCTGCCGAGTACTCCGGGGAGGGTATGTCCACGTTCCAGAGCCCGTAATAGACGACAAGGTATTTCTGGATGTGCGTCACTATCTCATTTGGCGTGTGCCTCGGGGCCAGCGTGTTGTTGTTACCGCCTGTCTGGTTTTCAGGGTTCGAAGCCGGAGCTGTGGCCGTGCACCCAAGGAGAAGGGCGAAAATACAAAGGGAAAGCAACAGTTTCAAATCCATTCTCTCACCCCGTCTTGGCAGCAGTTACACAATTCTTGGCGAAGCTCAGCATCGCATCCTCGCTCGGGAACTCCCCGAGCTGGACCTTGCCATTCGCAGGGCAGATGAACTGGGGGACCCCGGCACTGAAGTCAGCCAAAGTCGATAGGCACTGCTGCGCTATCGTCATGTTCGCGTTATCCGGGTCATCGGCCTGCGCCCACAGGAACTTGTAACCCTTCGACTCCGTGCTCTGCACCCAGGGTTTCATATTGGCACAGTGGGGGCAGGTGCTCGTGTAGTAGAACGCCACAGTATCCAGGGAAACGCTGCTGTTCTTGAGGCAGGTTTCAATGTTCTTCCTGCTGTTTTCAAATTCGGCCTGGTAAAGGTCGCACGCCTTCTTGTTTTTGTCGAAGTCGCAGGTAGTCTTCATGAAGTCCATCTTGCTCGCCGGGTTCAAAATGCCCGTGCGCTCCTCTTCGTACAGCAGCACAATCGGGCCCTGGGCCCAGTCAGCCTTGTAAACGCTGAGCTCGAATCCCAGTTCTTTGGCCCATCCCTGAGTGACGGAGATTTTACAAAGCTCATCCGTGCAGGCAGTCGGGACAATCATCGTCATCCCTGGCCCGCATTTATCGCAGTCAGCTGCGCATTTGCTGCAGTCATTGGTCACGTTGCATTTGCTGCAATCGTAAACAACATCCCCGTTTCCCGTGCATCCGAAAAGGAAAACAATACCCATTACGAGCATTAATCCGGCTTCAGTTTTCATAGAAATCACCTCACGACTCCCCGCACCTGCTCTGCAAGAACGAAACTATCTCGCCTTCAGTCATCGACCCGGTTTCCTGGGCGCCGGTCTTCGGGCAGATGATCTGGGGCACATACTCGCCAACGATGCCCTTCAGGCACTTGCTGAGCATGACATTATTTTTCAGATTATCCCGGTCAACCCACTGGAACAATCGTCCCTTGTCCTCCAGGCCCGCGACAACCGGCTTCATGCTGGCACATACTGCACAGCTCTCGCTATAAGCGAAAATCGGCCTCTCCGGATTCAGCCCGTAGCTGGCCAGGCACTCGGCGCGGCTCTGGGGCGATTGGGCAGCAGGCAAAGTGACAAGGTCAACGGAATCCCCCTCAGTAATTTCGGCCCCAGTTTGTTCTCCCTGTACCGCCCCCTTCATCCCGGTTATCAAGAGATACCCGAGAAAAATTATGCACACCAAAAGAACTGCCGAAACAATCAAGGCGACAGGCTTTGAGATCCCCGACCCAACAGCCACATTCTCCCGGCCAGGCTCTTCAGGCTCCTCCTCAACGCTTTCCCTCGGAACATATTCATCCCCAAGTTCACCCTGGTCCGGTTCATCAGTTCCGGCAATCGCTTCTTCCTGGGCATGCGCCAGCTCCTTTTTCTCCAAGGCAGGTCTAGAAGTTCCCCGTTTCTCATTAGCTTTGGCCATAATCTCGTCTTACTATCATCGCGGAAAATATTAAAGCCTATCCGTTTTGTTAGGCCGCTTATCGTCGGTACTCAGGGCTTGACCAGTTTGGAGTATTTTATCCTCTTATTGGACGAGAACATTGAGGCGAACTCGCCAATCCTCCCCCCGTCCCCCTTTAAAACGAATATCTCGAGGCAGTGTTCATCGTCCAGCCTCGTGTGGGTCTGCATGGTGATTATCTCTTCGAACTTGTGCTTGAGGCTGGTCACTTCTCCCTCGTAATGCTCATGGTGCATCGCTATTAGAACTGCATTCGCGTTCGCCGGGAGCCCTTCGCTCGCCGTCATCTCGGCAACGAGCGTCTTGACTCCCTTCCTGAACACATCCGACCTGTTCCCGAACCCGAGCTTCCTCACAGCCCGGTCCGCCTCGGCCAACGTCTCCTCGTCTATCGACACGCTGATTATCACCATCTTAATAACCTCCTTTTAAAGCTCCGCCAATTGTTATTAACTTTACTCATATTTCTTAATAATCTTAACTGAGCAAGCAATATGGTGGTTACTTGAAATCGATATTTGCCATTTTTGCGGTTGCCCTGCTGGTTTTCGGATGCACGCAGCCCGCAAGCAATGCAGCCAACGGAAAACTAAAAGTCGTCGCAAGCTTTTATCCAATGTACGATTTCGCAAAGAACGTGGGCGGGGACAGGGTGGACGTGACTTCACTCATCCCGCCGGGAGTCGAGCCGCACAATTTCGAGCCGACTCCGTCAGACATGAAAAAGCTTTCCAGCGCGGATGTCCTCATACTCAATGGCGCAGGGCTGGAACACGGCTGGGTCCACGAGCTCGTAGAGGGCGTAGGAAACCAGAAGCTCGCGGTGGTTGACACAAGCAAAGAAATAGAACTCATCCATTCCGAAGCGCACGAGCATGAGGCCGAGGAAGCGCACGAGGCGGAGGAGCACCACCATGGGGAATTCGACCCGCACATCTGGCTCAGTCCCGTCAATGCCAAGAAGCAGGTGGAGGCAATAAAGGACGCCTTCATAGCGGCAGACCCAGAGGGCAAGGCTTACTACGAGAACAACGCTGCGGCGTATGGGGCAAAACTGGATTCCCTTGATGCAAAATTCAAGGAACAGTTCTCAACCTGCAAGAAAAAGGACATATTAATAACCCATGCAACATTAGCTTACTTCTGCAGGGAATATGGGTGCAACCAGGTCCCTGTCGAGGGCGTGAATGCGGAAGGGGAGCCGACCCCCGCAGTTGTCGCAGCGATCGTAAATCAGGCAAAAGAGAAAGGAATTACGGTTGTATTTGTGGAGAAAATGTACGACCCGCGGGTCGCACAAACAATATCGAAAGAAATAGGCGGCAAAGTTGCGGTTTTCAACACGGTCCACGGGCTCACCCCTGAAGAACAGGCGAATGGCGAAGATTACCTCTCTGAGATGGAAGGGAATTTGGCAATAATAAACGCAAACCTTGATTGCAGTTAGTCGGTGTGCTTCACCAATGGCTGAAAAAATCCTTGAATTCAAGAACGTTTCTTATAGTTACGGCAAGCAGCCTGCGGTGGACGGGGCGTCGTTCTCAATCGAAAAAGGGGACTTTGTGGGCATGATAGGGCCAAACGGCGCGGGCAAGACCACTGTTGTGAAGCTCATGCTGGGGCTGCTTGCCCCTGATTCGGGCTCGATAAGGGTTTTCGGCAAGGAACTATCCGAATTCCGTGATTGGCAAAGAGTGGGCTATGTGCC
>JBFYLO010000078.1:0-42152 GCA_041305385.1 Microcaldota archaeon
GGCACAATAGGCGGGTTTGGCGGATTAGGCGGAAATGCCCATGGAATTTATCTTAATGGAAAGTACGGCACAGTCAACCTCTGCACAATAAATAACGTTACTTCCGGGGTCAGCGGACCAATCTCATCGCTATTTGGGGTTAAAGCAGGGTCTGGGATATACTTCGACGGGCTTTTAACGACCACAGACCACTTAGTGGCAAACACGACAATCTCGCAGACAGAGAACTATGATGTTTTTTCGATTAACAACGCCCAGAACAACGTCCTCCTGAACATGAGCTTTGACAAGGCGAAAATCGGTTTTGATGATGTGGACACCTGCCTGCCGTGCAACCTGACTCTCAAGTGGTACCTCAGGGCTAACATAACTGACGGGGCAAGCCCGCTCCAAGATGCGCTTGTAAACGCATCAGACATTAATGGCAGCCAATACATGGTCAGCAACCAGACTGGCTCAAGCGGATTCACTAATTGGGTCGAAGTTCCAGAGAAGATATTAACATACAACGGTTTCCAATCAGCCACCTCCTTCAACAACTACACAATCAACGCATCCTATGGCTCGGCATTTAATACCACCAACCTTAACATAACCAGCTCGTTCACGGTAAACATGACGCTCTACCCAGTCGTCGTAGCGGACCTCTCGTTTACAATAACCCTGCCTTCCAGCGGATGCACGCAGGGCAAGGGATGCACGACACTTTTCTGCTCTGCCTGCACCCGCGCGTGGATTGAGACCACTGACACAACTGGTGCCGCAGACGAAGCCTGCGTCTCCCCTCAAGGCCAGGATGAACCGAAGTATATCCCGTTCCTGAACTTCACGAATACTGGGAACGTGGACCTCAACTGGACAATCAAGCTGAATGAGACGCTCTCATCACAATTCAAGTTGAACATAACTGGAGATGAATCTGGGGAACACCCGAGTTGCAGCTCCTCTAGTGAGATAACAAACCACGCAATTCCTGTTTTGGGCGATATAGCCCCAAGTGAGAGCGTTTACGGATGGCTCTACGGGGAATTTGTGAATGCGCAATACGGTAACGAAACCCGCGACATAAATCACACTTCGGAACAATCCTGAAGGTTCGAAAAACGAATGGGAACGTTTATATACTACGCAACAAAAAATGAGTTGGCGACCATGAAGGAAAATGAGAGGAACATTAGCCTATGCTACTTGTTACTAGTTTTAAGGCCTTTTTCTGGCCTTCAGGAGGCGGTTTTATGAAAAAATTAATTTTTGTAGTGTTTGCGCTTTTGGCACTCGGCTCCTTTGCAGCTGCGGCTACAAAGTCGACGACAGTCTACTTCAATGTCCCGAGCTCGATAAGCTTCTCGGTGACTCTTCCGGGCCAGTCTGCAACTACAGGTGCGACCACGGCCAACATCGAATTCAACTCATCCATCCCAACAATAAACAAAATCAACTGCTCGGTGATGTTATCCGGGGGCGTAGAGCAGACGGACCTAATCCCGTGCTTTAACTACTCCAACACCGGGAACCAGGCGATAAACATAACCCTTAAGTTCGATTCTCTCCCAGCCGGAGTCACCGTGAAGGCAGGACTGAACGACACGGCTTGGATAGCGAGCTGCGCATGCGCGGAGCTCCCGACCTGCAACATTGACGACTGCATCGACGTGGCAGACAGCGATGTGACGGTTTCGTCAATTGCCTATGCAGGCTACGAGGAAGTCTGGCTGTGGGCGGACTTCAGCAGCGTAATGGGCGGCACAGCTGAGACTAGGACCCTCACCCACACGAGCGTGACGCCTTAGCCATAATGCTAGTGATAGATATGCCAGTGGCGCAAAAAGGGCCGCCAAGGCCCGACCAATGGAGGTGGTGAATTGAAAAGGATAACGCTAGTGATAGCATCGCTGGCGCTTCTAGCCGCAATGGCTTTTGCAGACACAAAGGCCACGACAGTCTGGTTCAACGTTCCGAGCGACGTTACCTTCAGCGTGACGCTCCCTGGCCAGGGGGCAACTGCCGGAGGGGCAACGACAGACATAGAGTACAATGCATCTGTCCCGACGCTAAACAAGATAAACTGTTCCGTAAGGGAACCAGGCGGGGTACTCCAGACAGACACGGTTCCGTGCTTTAACTACACCAACACCGGGAACAGGGCGATAAACATAACCCTGGTGTTCGATTTGGCTCCCCCGGCTGGAGTGACTGTGAAGGCAGGGCTGAACGACTCGGCTTGGATAGCGAGCTGCGCATGCGCGGAGCTCCCGACCTGCAACATTGACGACTGCATCGAGGTGGATAACGCCGCTGCAGTTACCGTGGCCACCATAGCCTATGCAGGCTACCAGGAGGTCTGGATGTGGGCGGACTATTCGGGCTACGGCGGAGGCTCAAGCAACCAGCGGGGTCTGACGCACGAAAGCCTGTCGTCTTCGTAGGCTCTCTTCCTTTTTTGAATTTTTGCAGTTGCATTGGGTTGCTCCGCAATTCCAATGCGGACAAATTTCTTCGAAAATTTGTCCAACGAGGTGTAAAACATGAAGGAATTCACCTTCGTGGTAAAAACAAACATAGACGAGCTGAAAGTGCTCGCAGATGTACGTGAATACATCGAACAAAAATATGACGGCGAGGTGTTCATTCGCAAGGTTTTTTTGCACAATAACACCAAGCCGCCTGAGGTGACAGGATGGAAAACTCCCTAAAGGTATTGATTGCCCTGGTCGTTGCAGCAGTTCTTTTTGCAGGCTGCGCATCGCCATCGGGAAAAGCCGTTGCCGTGGGCAACGAACCTGAGCAGCAGGCGGAAAGCCAAACCCAGCAGTCAGCTGTCCAGGAGAAAGACGTTTCCGCAGCAGTGGAAATATCCGCGAAGAGCCCGCTCGAGATAGACATCGAGAGGCGGCTCGCAGCAGCGGAAGACCTGAAGCAAAGGAAGACCGACCTTCCAGAGATATTCTTCAGGAACTTGCCTCCATTTCCAGAGGACTTCTACAGGCTCAGGATCCTCGTCATATACGGCAAGATTTACGACTTGGATACTGTCGATGAGACTTACTGGAAGCAGCCAGAGTTCATCCCGGGTTTCGAGGAGCACGCCGTGCGCCTCATAAACCAGCCGCAGGCAGGAAGATGGGGCGCATTCGGCTATGGCGCCTACCCAGCTGATACCTCGGTCTCAACTTCGCCGGGAGAAGAGTTTGAGGTGGTCACATTCTTCCACACAAGCTGGCTCGTGGAGACCTACCAGGGCATAAAGCCAGTGGTGGTCTACAACGCCGAATCGCAGATGCCAAGCCAGGACCTCCAGGGTTCGAGCACAGTGTCCCAGGACCCAGAGAAGGTCAAGACCTATTTCGAAGTGAAAGTCGACCCAGAGATGACGGTCCTGGGCCCGACATATCCCGTCCTCGACTATGAGTGGACGAAGAAAATCAAGGTGGATGTGAAGGTGAAGGAGGGCACCCCGCCTGGCAAATATGTGATTGGCGTCAACATAGGCGCCCCTTCGGCGGACTTCAATGACCAGATGTACAAGAAGTACCTCAACCTCTACACCACGAGCGGGAACACCGTCGGAGTTGGCAGGCCGTTCTACCAGATTGCAGTGGAGGTCAAGTGAAGCAGGTGCGCTTAAGATGGGATTGAACAGGCTTGCACCTCTTTTTTTCTTTCTTTTATTACTCTTGCCCATACCCAATTCTGAGGACATGGGGAGCGTCGTTCACTTCAATTCCCAGACAGCGAACATAGTTCTTACGGATTTTACAATAACCCCGGATTCCCTGAACCAGGGGGAGACAGCTGACTTTGCCATTACCATGCAGAACACCGGCCTGAGCGCAGCCACGGTGAACGCGAGCGTCTACATCTACAACTCACTCGGGGTTCGGGTGAGCACCTTCATATACGATCCAGTCGTCATCGGCCCGGGTGCAACAACGATAGTTGTGAAGACATGGGACAGTGATTCCCTGCCAGCCGGCCTCTACACAGCATATGCAAACGCGACCTACAACACCAACGCAACGAATAGGCTCAGCGCGAACTTCACCATACGGACCATACCCCCAACCCCCCCAGGCCCAGGAGGAGGCGGAGCTGGCGGAGGAGGCGGGGGTCCGGCAGAAAAGCCCCAGCCAGTTCCAACATCGATAATCCCAGTCGGCGAGCACGTGAGGTTCGGCAAAGTTCCGGCAGTCAAGGAGATTCTCGCCGGAGAGGGTGAACTCGAGAGCCTGACCATCATAAGCGCGACAAGCGAGAACGTCTCCATGCAGATAACAGTCAGCGGGGTTCCCGAAGGCTGGATAAAAATGAGCCAGAACGTCTCCGTCGTGTTTGCAGGAGGCTCGACCCCTGTGAATTTCCTCCTTGACGTTCCCGAAGACGTCCTCTCCGGAAACTACCTGGTCACTTTCGAGGCGCAGGGATACGGATACTATGCGAAGGACTACATGCTTCTCAGGGTCAAGAATTACCCGAAATGGCACCAGTACCCAATCTACCTGAAAACAATAAGGACCGACCTGCTTGAGGGGAGGACCCACGTTTCCATCAGGTTCAAGAATCCTTCGGAGAACAACATAAAGCTGCTCACAGCCAAGGAAACAATCCCCCAGAGCCTCAAGAGAGGCCCGCTCTCGCTAGATTTCGAGAACAAGCGCGGGGTGGTATCGAACATAGGCGGGACCGACGTCATAATGTGGAACGTAAGCGACTTTGGCCCGCTCGAGGAGATGGTAATCTCCTATTCCCTTAACAATGTCCTCTCGGACTACCACGAATACGGGGTCTGGCACCTGAGGCAGCTCGAGGCAGGCGGGAGGCTGGACATCGCGAGCCTCGTGAGGATAATCGATTTGTCTTCGCAGACCATTTCCCCGGGAAGCAGCGGCGATGTGACGGCAACAATCCTCTATGCCGGAGAGGAGCCGCTCGACGTGACTGCGGCGCTGGAGCTTCCAGCTGGCTTCACCGCTGACCCGGGCTATACATCACTCATGCTCCTGCCGAGGGGGCTTACCAATGTCGTATTCCGCATAACAGCCCCGAGGGACGTGCAGCAGACGCACCTCATACGGGCAGTGGTCATGGGGAAGAACTTCAATGTTTATTCCGCGGCCCCGATCGTCGTTAGGAGGGGCGAGGGGACTGGCGCAGGCCTCATAGCAATAGGCGGAGGAAGCGGGAGCGGAGGGTCAGCGACAATCGCAACGCTTTCGCTTCCCTGGATTGAGATTGCAGGAGTCGCCGTTCTCGCAGTCCTCGCCCTCGCAGTGCTCATGTCTGTTCTTTCCAGCGGGAGGTCGGCCCTTGGGGGCATCGGGGAAGCGGGAAGCCCGGTCCAGCGCCCGGTCTATGACTTCCAAAGGGTGAAGGACATGGGAGTGATAAGAAGGATAATAAGCGGCAGCATTAAAGGTGCTAAGAGCGATGGGAATAGCAGTAAAAAGTATTTAACCTGATCTTAAATAGTAAAAAGGAGATAAAATGGAAAAGAGAATAATCGGCGTGCTCTCCGGAAAAGGCGGAGTTGGCAAGAGCACCATTGCCATAAACATCTGCGCCCTGGCAGCTGAGACGAAAAGCATGACATTGCTGGTGGACGCCGATATAAACAACCCCTGCGTTGGCCTTCACCTAGGGATGTGGCATAACGCCATGGGCCTGCAGGACGTGCTGAACAAGAAGGCGAAGCTGGAGGAGGCAATAGCGGTTCATCCGACCACTGGGATACGAATGGTCCCGTCCTCCCTGGAATACGGGAAGGTTACGAAGCTCGACAACCTCAAGCAGGTCCTGAATGCCTGCGACTACGAGACAATCGTTTTGGACTGCCCGCCCGGGACCAATGAGGCAACAGAGCAGATAATCCAGGCATGCACCGACATCGCGGTTGTCGTTACCCCGGATGTCCCTAGCGTCACAAGCGGCACAAAGCTGATTGAGATAGCCAAGGAATACAAGGTGAAAGTCGCAGGAGTGATAGTCAACAGGTCGGGCAACAAGCCCTACGAGATGCATCCCAAGGAGATAGAGAATGTCACAGAGACCCGCATACTGGCGTCAATACCCGAAGACACTGCTGTTCCTGAGAGTATAGCGGCGAAGGTCCCATTGGTCCTCTACAAGCCGAACTCCAATGCTGCCAAGGCAATGGGAGCGCTCGCCTCAATGCTCTTCAACAAGCCCCTCAATCCAACTCATCCTGGTGGCGGAGGGCTGCTGGGAGGCCTAAGGGGCCTTATCAGGAAAATATTCCGCGTCTGAGCTCACGTCTGCGGCGCAGGGCCTTTCCTCATCACTGTTTTTCCCTTAGACGTCAGCCTGTAGAACACCCACTTCCTGCCTTCAGCTTCCTCCTTCGAGACCAGGCCGCTTTCAACGAGCCTGTCGAGATGTTCGGATATCGTCGCCTTGCTTTTCCCGAGCCTTTCGCTTATGAAGGTCGGGGTCCTTCCCCCATCTCCGTCCTCAAGGACCTTCAATATGCCTATCCTCGTGTCAGAGGAAAGGGCCTTGTACAGCTGCGCGTCCTCCCCGCTTTCCGATGGCCTCTGAATCTGGTCATGGGGCCTTGAGATGATTATGTAAGCTGCAGCCGCAATCCCGAAAAGCAGGAGGACTGCAAGAGGAAGCAAAGTCGCCATTGAGGACCACCAACCACGTTCGTCCCCGCCATCGGTCGCAGTTTCCTCACCAGACCCAGTTGCAGTTACTGATTCCGCCCCAATCCCGCTGCCTCCCACCATCTGCCCTGGCGGATTTTCAGGGCCTGAGCCCACATTTCCTGTTCCCACCACCATGATTGCCCTATCCATGCAGAGCTGTATCGTATCTCCGACGGAGAGGTAGCGGGCAACCTGGGAGTCCGAGGCAAGGGAGAAGTATTCATCCGAACCGAATTGCACCTCTTGGTCCACCCCCTCACCGCATGAAGTGTCTTTCCAAGTCCCCCCTACTGAAACGAATGTCTTGTCGTCAACTGTTTTCGTCTGCGGGGGAGAGTAGGAATAGCTATCAGTTGCCTTGTAGGCCGCAGCAGTCGTCATCTCGTTCGCATGTATCCCCCAGCCTCCAACAGCATCGGCGATTCCTAGTTTCCTCTCCTCCCTCTGGCCCTGCTCGTTAACCGCAACATAGGAGGTGTAAGGAGAGGGGAGGCCGTATTTCGTGGCAAGGGCAACGGCCTGTTCGCGAAGCGCCGCGGTCTCGCCCTCCAGACTTATGGTATCCAGCAAATAACCGAGCTTCCTGGCAGCCCAGGTCCTCTCTACGAAATAGTTGGAATCGCCCTCAGGAAGGGTTATGGGATACTCGAAAGTTTTCTCTGCCCAAGAGACTTTCCCAGTCACTTTCACCGTTGCGCTTCCAGAGCCCAAGTATTTCCCCACAACCACAATCTGGCTTCCGTAGAATATATCCGGCACTTTCTTTGGATACATGTCATTGAATGAAACCCCACTCCCGATGAGCTCCACCTTGACATCGTGGAGCAGGGGCTTCGATATCTTGTTGTAGAACACAGTGAGGCTCGACTCGAGCTCCGAGTCCGAGCGGATGTATGTGGGCATCCCGTCCCCGTGCTCGTTCGAAATCCTGTCGAGGAGCTCGAAGTCTATGTCTGCCCCCACCCCGAACGGGAATATCCTGCAGTCGCATCCTGTTATTGCCTCCATTATGCTCCTCGTGGTGTGCCCGGTGGTGTCCTCCCCATCAGTCAAGAGGACTATGATGTGCATCCTCCCATCGTCTGAGAACTGCTTCGACGCCAGGGCGAGGGCGTCCTGGATGTTTGTGGCCCCAGTCGCCTCAAGGCCATTGACAAATTTCTTCGCATCGTCAATTGAATCTGTTCCATAAAGCAAATTCGAGCGGTCTCCTGCGAGTCCGCCAGAATAGGAATTCGTTTCACTCGAGAATGCAATTATGCTGAACCTGTCGCCTGAGGCGAGCCCGCCGAGCCCGTATTCGAGCGCACCCTTCGCCTGCTCGATTTTCGAGCCGGTCATGCTTCCCGAGGTGTCAATGACATAAACAGTGTCCTTCGGGACAGACTCGATTTCCGGAGAAGAGGGATAGATGAACAGCATGAAATAGCCGTCGCTTCCAATCTTCTTGTTCGCAATCGCCTTCACATCGTAGTCGCGGTCAGTCACACCATAGAAGAGCTGGAAGTCCCTGTCAGGGATTTCCTTCGAGTAGTAGCGAACGAGGGCCTCTTTCGGGTTTGTGCGAGTAATTGAAACGTTATGCGTCGGGGATAAAACAAACCCAATCTCCCCAGCTGCCTTTATCCTAATCTGAATGTCAACAGGGTCTATCGGTCTAGTGGTGTACCTTTCTGGGCTCAGCGGGTAGAAGACATGGTAGGTCCCGGAGCTCTGCTTTATCACCTGCTCATAGGAGATTTGAACCCTCACTTTTGCATGCCTCTTCAGGTAAACTTCCGCAGAGAACGTATCCTGGCCGGAGTATTCGAGAAGCGAGGCATCCCCCCTTTCGCGCACATATTGCTGGTAAAGGTCGCGGGCCTCCTCCTTCCCCATCATCCGCCC
The DNA here is from genome assembly GCA_041305385.1 of Microcaldota archaeon. GTDB lineage: Archaea > Micrarchaeota > Micrarchaeia > Burarchaeales > JAKAKT01 > JAKAKT01. The sequence goes on from JBFYLO010000078.1 coordinate 8,550, forward strand.
CTCGATCACCTTTCCATCAACGACTATCTGGAAGTTCTTTATCGAGCCTGCCGGGACAGGGAAAACATAGGTTCCCTCGATGTCCCTCGGCCCCTCGTTGATGAACTCCTGGTCCACGAAATAATTTGCGTAGGTGTCGTCCACAGTGATATTGACATAGTGGTTCAGGACGAGCGGGTATGGGTCGTCATGATGGGGCGGAATAATCATCCCATCGGCAAATGAGAGAAACGGAAGCAGAAGAAAGAACAATAGCAACTTTTCAGCTCGCATGGACAATCACCGAATAGTTGCCTCCTCGAGGATTTAAATTGGTTGCGATATTGTTCGGCCCGGGCCGAACAAAATTCAGCAATATAAACAATTATACGAAACGACTCACCCGAGCGAATTATGATTGCCGTTTCCTAGGGCGGGGTGTCGGGTGCGAACAGTGTCCAAGTTCGCGTGTGCGAAAGGTTGTAGTTTGCTATGAACTTACTCGGCGTTCCTGACCACAAACCACATTCTCTGGAGAACAGTTACCACTGCAAGCACCGAGGCGAGCGCAATGGCCTGCACCAGATACATTTCACTCCAGAAGCTTGCGACCATTCCCAGGAAAACCAGGACCAGCCTCTCAGGCCTCTCGAGAATCCCGCCCATTTTCCTCAGCTTCTTCGGGTCAGTGACGACCTTCCGGTGGTCTGCATAAGCCCTCGCATAGCTCGTGAGCACTGTTCCAGCGAAGAGAAGGAGGGAGACCCAGACAAAGGCAGGGGCATAGTAATCCGGAAGCGCATAGAGCATCAAACCAAAGAGGAGAAGGGCCTCCACGAGCCTGTCGAACATTCCATCCAGGTAAGCCCCGAGGCTCGAGACGCTTCCCGTGACTCTCGCAACCCCGCCATCGATTCCATCAATGAGCGCCGAAGCTGCAAAAAAGGCGAGCGCATAGTCCATCCGATGCCAGCTGGCGAGAGAAACGAAGCCAGCAATCGCAGGGACGATTGACAGGACGGTCCACTGGTTCGGGGTCAGAGGAATTTTCGAGAAGAACAGCCCCAGCCTTATCCCGACCCGCTCCGAAAATCCAGAATAGTTTCCCTTAATCATCCCATATCACCCGCTCAGCTCACGAGCACCGCGGCCAAACCGTAAGCAATCCACGTTTCCATTTTTTCACCCCAACATCGATGCCCCGAGAATCACGAGGCAGGCCCCGACAACAGTTTTCCATATCTGCCCAGGGTTCGGCAGCTCGTTGAGGAACAGTATCCCGATTACGACCACGACAAGCGCGCTCGTGTTCATCAGGGGTACAAGCTTCGATGCATCCGCTCCCAGAGAAAATCCGTTATAGAGGAAAATCGACGCCACTGCCCAGAGAACCCCGCTAGCAATCGCGATTCCCATTGCCTCCTTCCCATAGGGGAGCGACACCTGGAAGTTATTCGAGACGATGAAGTATGGCACGAAGACAATTGCCGCGCCAAGCAGGACGAAAACCGCAACTGCATGCGGGGGGACGTTGTGGCTGTCCGGATTTCCGGCTACTTTGAGAAGCACGGATGAAACCCCGAGAAAGAGGGCAGTCAACAATCCGTAAAGCATCCAGGTCTCCATAATACCACCAACGGCCTGCGCAAACCAACAGGCTCCAGAGCCAAGCGCAGTTCAGTTCACCTATCCCTCTCGCCGGATATAAACTCTTCGACCATCCTTCTTGCCACATCATCCGGGTATTGGATGGGCGGGGACTTCATCAGGTACGCGGCGCCGCTTATCATCCGCCCGCCTATCCCGCGGTCAAGGCCGAGCTTGCAGAGCCTCACCGCGTCAACAATTATGCCCGCCGAATTCGGGGAGTCTATGACATCAAGCCTCAAGTCGATGACGAGCGGAGTTCCCCCGAAGTTCTCCCCCTCGAGCCTTATGAACGCTATCTTGTTGTCGTCGAGCCACGGGACATAATCGCTGGGGCCAATGGTCACCTTCTCTGGGTCGAGCGGGGTTTTCAGGATGCTCTGCACCGCCTGCGTCTTGCTTATCTTTTTCGAAATCAGCCTCGAGCGCTCGAGCATGTTCTTGAAATCGGTGTTCCCGCCGACATTGAGCTGGTAGGTCTGCTTCAGGCGCACCCCGCGCTCCAGGAAGAGCCTCGCGAGCTGCCTGTGGACAATGGTTGCCCCCACCACGCTCTTCACGTCATCCCCGAGAATCGGGAGCTTCTTCGCCTCGAACTTCTCGGACCACGTGCTGTCGGAGCTTATGAACACAGGCATCGCATTCACAAACGCGCAGCCGGCATCGAGCACCTCCTGTGCATAGAACCTGACCGCCTGCTCTGAGCCGACGGGGAGATAGTTCACCACAATCTCCGCCCCGGCATCCTCCAGCTCCCTCCTGACGTTGCAGGGCTTCTGGCCCGGGTCTACGAGGAACTTTTCCTTGGTGGTTTCCGCAACTCCGTCTAGGACCGGCCCCTTCCTCACTTTCACCCCGAGCTTCGGCACATCGGAGAATCTTATTGTGCAGTTAGGGGGGGAGAAGACCGCTTCGCCGACGTCCTTTCCCACCTTCCGCTTGTCGATGTCAAAGGCGGCAACGACCTCTATGTCCGAGAGCTTGTACCCCCCGATGACATTGTGCATGAGCCCAGGTGTCGGGGGAGAATTGCCGTCGATGTTCTTGTAGTACTCGAGCCCCTGCATGAACGAGGAGCAGCAGTTTCCTATCCCAATGATTCCGAGTTTTATTTTCTTATTGGAACTCGCTTCGCTCGTTCCAATTCTGCCAAATTTTTTTTCAAAATTTGTCATTCCCATTGTGCCCACCTATTTAATCCGTATTAAATAGTTTATGAGAATTAAATATTTAAACCTTGCAGGTGCGAATAATGCCATGGCCGGGGACGCGCGCCCAATCACCAGGCTCAGGCGCAGCCTAACTACCGAGAACCTGTGGCTCTACATACTGTCGACCCTTCGGCGGAAGCGGACCTATGCCTACGCCCTCAACTCCCAGATTGAGGAGCGTTTCGGCTGGAGGCCGGGCCTCATCACCAGCTACCTCGTTTTCTACAAGCTCGAGGCCGAGGCCCTCATCACCTCCAAATACGACGAAAGGAGGAAATATTACGAGATTACCCCCAAGGGGAGGGCGGCGCTGAAGCAAGGCAAGGGCCTGATGGCGAAGCTTGCAAAGAAGCTCTAGGGCTTCGTACAAATCTCAAACTCAAATAACTTCCTTGCTCGGATAGACGTAGTCCCCGCTCATGATGGTAGACTCTATGTTGAGAATTACCCCAGAAAACTTCTCTTCCATGTCATCTATCAGCCGTGCATATTCCTCGTAGCTCTTTACGAGCACTTCCAGCTCCATCTCCCAGGGTGCAAAAGTTCTCAAGAAATGGATTATGTTGGGCTTATTCTTAACGTAATCCACGAAGGCCTTTTCCTCATCTTCGCTCAGATTACTGAAGTATACGAAGGTTTTGAAGAGCTCATACCCTAAGAGATTGAAATCTATGGCTCCCCTGTAAAACACAATGAAACCGCTCTGTTCCATTCGCTTTATTCTACTTTTTATGGTCTCGGGATTCGAATTCAACATTCTCGCGAGCTTTACGAGCTTCGTTCTGGCGTTTTTGAATAGGAGCCTTATGATTCCTTTATCCAAGTCATCTATCTCAAAACTTCCCGGATCTCCGAATATCCGTATCATCTCCACCTTTTCGTTATCCCAGAATTTTTTGGACATGACAAGTGCATCTACAATGGATGCCGTGTAGCTGCTCAATATGAGGTCCCCGAATTTTGAGAAAATCTTCTGCCTCAGCCTGTAGAACTCCGAATTATTTCTTGCGAAAAACGTAATGCCCACGTGCCACACCCCTGCCCCGATGCCGAGCCAGAATACCGTTTTTTCACTCTTTATGAATCTGAGAAAATCCTTCCTCTCCCCAGGCTTGTTTTTTAGTTTAAGATAAAGCTTGTAAGTCTGATACCCCAACACCGTGGGGTCTATCCAAACAGAATAACCAGTTATAATCCCCCGTTCTTCCAGCTGCCGTATTCTATATCTGACAGACTCTTTCGACCTACCTACCCGTTTCGCCAGCGTGGTCTCCGGCACCCTTGCGTCCACATCCAGGTGGAAGAGAATCCTTTCATCTACTTCATCCAATCCAAGAGCCATAATTAGTAAAAAACAAACAAAATTTAAATATTTTTCTATTTTTTTCCTAAAAAAATCTGATAATTTTTATATTTCACTTTATTGAAATATCTACATTTGGTATAACCATGGAACCTCAGGCTCTTGAAACGCTGGAGAAAAGATGGAAGGCAGCCTGCAGGCTACTTTTCAAGGAAGAGGTAGGCGGCATTTCGGAATATGCCCCATGGCTTCTTGAGCGGAACGAACCAATAATCCACAGGAAATCAAGCATCTCCGGAAAGGAGATCACATATGCAAACACCGAATACGATGAGAACTCAAAATGGGCCGATTTCAACGAGATGGATTTTGAAAAAAAATTCGAGCCTCCAAGCATCAACGAAATAAAAGACATCGATTCTCTCATTGAGGCACTTACTGATAGGTTTTACTACGCCGGCAACATCATTTTGGGAAACTCAAACCATATAGCGAGGAGCTCAAGCATAAGCGACAGTTTTTATGTCCTTGAGTCGGGTAGGTTTGGGGATTCAAAATACATAGCACATTGCATCTACGGGAGGTTTTCAGAGGACTGTTTCGGATGCAATGGGGTTGGTAACTCTCAGGTTAGCATGAAATGCGCAGAAACCCATAAGCACAAGCGGACTTTTGAGGTATGGTCAAGCCAGCACTGCAGTGACTGCTACTACTCCTATGGGCTTAACACCTGTAGCGAATGCATGTTCTGTTTTCACCTCAGGGGAAAGCGCTACGCAATAGGCAATTTAGAGCTTGAGCCAGGAAAATACAACGAAATAAAGAAGAAATTGCTATCCGAGATGGCCGAGGAGCTTAAGAAAAACAAGCGGTTGCCCTCCCTCGTGGATATCGTTACAAGGTCTAAAATGGTTAAACCCGTGCTTCTCCAGTTGGAACAGAAATTCGAGCCTCCCAAGGATAAACGGGTGATAGAGGATGCATTTTCAAAAACGTGTCAGCTGCTTTTCGGAAGGCCGCTCAAGGGAGGGATAGACCGATACTCCGAGTGGCTGATGAGGCATGTCCCTAAAATCGAAAGTCATCCGTCTGCATTAAGCGGAAAGCCAGTCTATAGAGGTGATTACTGCAATTATTCCGACCTGCCGAAGGACAGGCTTATACTCCTTGATGAGGGCCCATTAGTGGAGGAATTGAAATTGAGCAGGGAGGAGGTTGACCGACTCAGTTTCAGTACCGTGCACGCGGTCATAGGGAAAATATCCTTTTTTTCGCCAGAATATCGCGATGGGACCAATACGAATATCATCGAGTGCCCAACAACGGGTTTCGCTTCAAATTGTTACAGGGGTTTGGCATTGGTATACGCCAAATATGCTGCTTATTCCTTCTGGCCCAGGGACTCTGAACATGTTTTCGGCTGCAAGCAGATGTTTGATTCCGGGTTCTGCATCAACTGCTATTACTCCATAAAACTCAAGCGTTGCTTTGAGATGGACGACTGCAGGGACTGCACCGATGCATACTTCTGCCACAACTGCGAGAACGTGCACGATTCGATGTTCTGTTTCAATGTGAAGAACAAGAAATACGCCATTGGGAATGCGGAGTTGGGCAGGGAAAAATACCTTGAGATACGGGAAAAGGTCTTGAAAGAATTGTTGGGCGAGTTGGAGAAGAACGGAGATTTCAGATATGACATATACGACATTGGTGCTCGGAAATAGATTGAGCTCAGTCTAAGGTTTTTTGGCCCAAGGAGACAGTAACTCACGTAACTATTTATATCCCCGTTCTCAAATAGGGCCATGGCAAACAGGCCGAACTGGAAAATCATCCTCTTCTGGACGCGCAGGCCGATTTACGCCGCCGTCATTTTCACTGCAGTACTGGCAATCATACTGTTCCTCGATTCATACCTCCTCCTCTGGAACGGCCTGATAACATCAAACCTGGAAATCCTCAAGCTCCTGTTTTCAGTCGCCTGGGGCCTTGCCCTGATTCCCGGAATCCTCTGGAATCTCCTGAAATGGGTCACCACGGGCTACTCCATGACCGAAATCCAGTTCGTTTTCTCCAAAGGGGTGTTCAACAGGAAAAAATACATGGTGGGCTATGAAAAGATACAGAACATCAACGTTGACAGGAGCCTGCTCGAGAGGCTCCTCGGCCTTTCCACCATACGGATAGAGACCGCTGGCGCCAGGCCGTGGGAGTCCGAACTCGAGCTCGAGGGCGTTTCCTCAGGAACCGCAGAGGCCCTCGTAAAGGAGATTTCCCGCATGGCAGAGGAAGCCAAGGCGAGGGAGCAGGGAAAGGTCCAGGTGAATGTCTCCGCCCTTCCCCAAGGGCAAGGCCCGAATAGCGAGGTGCTGGAGCTCAGAGAGCAAGTGAAAAAGCTCTCATCGGACCTGAAGGAGCTAAGGGACTCCCTGGCAAAAGAGAAGAAAAAGAAAATTTGGGAGAAATGACCCGGGTCACTGGATTTTATAGGAAGTTCCCACTATCTTCAGTGCATTGGTAACAGCACCCATGGCGTCCCTTCCGAACACGAACGCCACCGGCTCCTTTCCATGCCCGCCTAGGTCGAATATAACATCCGGAACCTTTATCTTGCCCGAGCCGGAGACTTTCAGCTCTCCCTCCCACCCGGAGCCCTTCTTCTCGATTTGCCCTGTGCTGAATCCTGCCTTTTTGCAGGTTGCCTCGAGCTTCGGCACCAATGCCATGCTCAAGGCAGCGCGCTTTTCCTGGTCAGTTCCAATCGCCCAGAGGACTGCCTTTGCCACGTGGTTCGAAGCTCCGAATTCTACCACCCCTAGTGATTTTGGGACTCCCATGGCGTCCCTAACTCTGCCGACCACTGCAGCCACATCATGCGGGGTTTTCGCACCCATTATCGCATAGGCGACATTCGTTCCAGTCTGCGGTATGAACGGTGTGAACTCATTGTGCGATTCCAGCATGGCAAGGGATGCCTTGAGGTTGCAGAGCACCGAGTACCTCTCCGCGTCCTTCCTGAGCGTCGAGAGCGGGTCAAGCGATTCAATCCCCTTTCCAACCTTCTTTTTGTGCGCGATGGACGCATCCACAAAGCCTTCGGCGTATTCCACCGCCGAGGGAACGCTTATCCCCAGCGAGAGGAAGGCAGCTATTGCGGAAGAGAGAGCGCATCCCCCGCCCTTGGTCCCGCCCATCTTGAGCTGCTTGGTATATGTGAACTTGAAATCGGATTTGAAGAGGTCCGCGATTACGCCGCTCCTTATCCCGGTGACAAGCACTGCCTTCGCGCCCATCTTAAGGAGCTTGTCAGCAGCCTCCTCAGCGTCAGCAACGTTCTCCACATGGATTCCCGTGAGCGCTTCGCACTCCTCAGCATTGGGCACAACCACTTCGGAAATCGAGACCAGCTTCTTGAGATGCGGCAATGCCCCCTCCTCGAAAAGAGAGCCCCCGTCAGCCTGGGCGCTCATCACAGGGTCGAGAACCATGGGGGCCCTCTTGTGCCTGAGAAACTCATAAACAGTCTTCGCGGTCTCGGGATTCCCCACCATCCCGACCTTCACCCCCCGAATCTCCATGTCCGAGAAAACAGCCGAGAGCTGCGAGGAGAGCACTTTCGGCGGGACCCACCAGAATCCCCTGGTCTCTCGCGTATTCTGTGACGTCACGGCAGTTATAACGCTCGCCCCAGGAATCCCTATGGCGTCGAAAACCTTCAAATCCATCTGGACTCCCGCACCCCCGTCTGGGGAAGAGCCAGCAATAGTTAGAACAGCCATTTTAAACACCCAATGTCTTTGGGGCGCACGTATATAAATATTGAATGTGGAAAAAATTGGCTGTGGGCCCATAGCTTAGCCTGGTTGGAGCGCTCGGCTGATAACCGGGAGGTCGTGAGTCCAATGAAATCCCTTTTCTTTCCCGAAAGAAAAGGTCTCTCAACACCCCAAAAGAAAGGGCGGGAGACGAAATAAAAGAAAAGGTCTTTCAATGGCCCAAACAAAATTGGGTTGAACCCCAACAGAAAAACTACTGCGGGGTTGGACAAATCTCACTGGGCCCACTCCTTCTTTTAAAACGAAATGTCTAGATGAACACCGATCTGAATCCCGAGTGGGGGGAATCAGGAAGAACCTGAAACTGAAGGGGGGTGGAACCCCCCTGCGGTTCGGACTGGGCCCACATACTTTTTATATCGGCGTTAACAAGTACTGGTTATGGCGAAGGAAGCTGAAAAGGAAAAACCGAAATCCGGTTGGCTTGCCCGTTTACCCTTTCTCACAGGTTTGCTCGGTCCGCACCTACTCTTGCTGCTGCTGGCTCTCGTAATGTTTATTGGCACCAGTGGCACACACATTGAAAAACTCTCAGCCGCATGCCGCACGGTCAAGAACATTTTGCCGGTTATAGCTCTCTTGAGTTTTATTGTTGCATTCATTGGCTATGTCATCGGAATTGCATCCCGTTGGGCTTACAAAAAGAAGGTTCCCTGGTTGAATAGCTTCGCCATCGGGTTGCTTATTTCAGGAGTAATCACACTCCTGATTGCGGCATCAGCTAGCTTTTATTTGACTATGTTCGTCATGAGCATCCTGGGCGGTTCGACCGTTCCTCTCGTTGACCCGAAAGATACGTTCACCTGTTAATTCATTCCACAAATTCCTTTATCTCCCCAAAACATTTCTCCGATGAATCCCCCTCCCCATAGGGATTCTTCGCTTTTCTCATCCTCTTTCCCAAATCCGACTCGAGGACCATCCTGACCCAATAGGACACCAGCTCCGGCTCGAGCCCTACAAGGGCATTCCCGCCCTCATAAATCGTCTCCCATCTCTCGGTGGAGTAGCGGAGGGTAAGGCACGGGACCTTCAATGTAATCGCTTCTTCTTGGACTCCCCCAGAATCGGTGAGAACAAGGGAGGAGTTCTTGAGCAAGGGCAGGAACTCCAGATACCCGATGGCGTCGACAATCCTCACGTTAGTTGGAATCCGGTAGTTCCTCTCACTTAAGTGTTTCTTGGTTCTCGGGTGGATTGGAAAAAGGATTGTTTTTTCTATTTTTTCGAATGTCTTCAATATCCTTATGATGTTCTCGGGTGCATCGACGTTCTCCTGCCTGTGGGCAGTCACAAGGATGAATTCGTTTTTGTCTACCTGGTATTTGCCCAGAACTTCTTGCTCCTTAGTCTTCTTCAAATAATGCAGGCAGGCATCGACAACAGTGTTCCCCACAACCGAAGTTTTTCCAGAAAGCCCCTCGCGCTCGATGAAAGTTTTCGTGAGCCCAGTAGGAGTGAGGAGAAGCGACGAGAGCCCATCGGTCTCAATCCTATTCCTCTCTTCCGGCATTCTAGAATCAAAACTCCGAAGCCCTGCCTCCACGTGGATTACTTTTGCCCCAAGTTTTTTCGCAGCTCGAGCTCCAGCCAGAGTAGAATTAGTATCCCCATAGACGACCACGTGGGTGGGCTTAATCTTTTCCAAAGAGTTTTCAATCCCAGCCTGCAGTTTCCCATAATCAGAGGAATTAACCCCGAGCATGTAATCGGGTTTCCTCACTCCAAGCTCTTGAAAGAACACGCCTGCCATGTTCGCCGAGTAATGCTGCGAGGTGAATACGAACGAGTGCTCAAGCCCCTCGTCTAGCATCGGAACCAGCAGCGACATCTTTATTATCTCGGGCCGTGTCCCGAAAACAGTGGCAATCATGGGGGCCATATTAACGTTGAACACTAATCCCTTTATATTGTTTTTTCGTTAATAGCTCGTCATGATAACCGTAGAGGGCCTAGTGAAAAAATTCGGAGATTTCGAGGCGGTGAGCGGGGTCACATTCACTGTCAGGGACCACGAGATATTCGGCATAGTGGGCCCGAACGGCGCAGGAAAGAGCACAATCGTCAAGATGCTTGCGACAATCCTCAGGCCGACCTCCGGGAAGGCGAGCATCCTGGGCATGGACATCGCTGAAAAGGCCGAGGACATACGGAAAATAATCGGCTATCTCCCGGAGGAGCCGAGGGTTTACGATTACATGACAGGGATGGAATACCTTGAGCTTTTCTCCCAGCTCTATGAGTCGAAATATGACATAAACGAGCTTGTGAGATTCATGGGCCTCGAAAAGCACATCAGCAGGAAGATAGGCGAATACTCGAAGGGGCTCAGGCAGAGGCTTTCAGTTGCGAGGGCCCTTGTCAACGACCCGAAGCTCCTCATTCTCGACGAGCCGACCATGGGCCTTGACCCGGCATCCGCCAGGGACCTGAGGGAAAAGGTGCTCCAGATGAGGGACGAGGGGCGGACAATCATCATGTGCACCCACTACATGGACGAGGCGGATTTCCTTTGCGACAACATGGCCATCCTCGAGTCGGGAACCATCGCGACCATGGGGAAGCCCGAGGAGCTCAAGGCAGCCATGGGCCAGTCGCTATTTCTCAAGGTGGTTTTCGACACCGAGAACGAGAAGCTCCTCAATGCGCTCAAGGCCAGGCGGAGAGGCAGGAGCATGTTGGTCCCAGCCAAGAGCGTGCAGGAGGGGACTGAGAGAGTCATGAGGGAGGCCGAGAGGAACAGGGCGAAGCTTTTATTCATTGAGACGGTCACCCCGACCCTCGAGGACGTATTTGTGAAGGTTACCCGCAAGCGCGAGCCATGAGGGGCGTTTGCAACAGAACCAAGAACAATGCAATAAATCACTCGGCTCGGGAACGGGCGTCTCGGGATGAATTGTGTTGTCGAATGGCGAGATGAGCTGCATTGTTTTCGTGGAGTGTTATGGAAATGGGATTGGCGACCAAGGAGCTCAAATCCTCCTTCACAGACTGGAAATACATGGAGACCATACTAGTCAGCTTTCTCGCCACGCTCTTCATCACCGGTGCCTTGATAGACACGGTGGGGTCCTTTTCAAAGGGGAACCTATTCTCGTCGCTTCCCATTTCAAGCAAGCTCGTTAAAATTGCCGTGGTTGAGGAGGGATATCACCCTTCAGTAACCGAGCTCGAGAAAATCACATCAGCCTATGTCATTAAGACTGACTTGAGAGCTGCCCAGTCGATGCTCTCCGAAGGCCAGGTTCACGCCGTCTACATAGTGAACCAGACATCAGGCACGTTCATAGGGAGCAACAGGCCCATCTCCGTTCTCGCAGAGCTCTCAGTGAAGGAGGCAGTGGACAAGGTGGTGAGGCCCGAGGGCAATAAGAAGTACGAGTTCAATGACGATGCAGGGATTCAGGACCTCGTCAGGGGCCTTCTCACTCCTATCCTCCTATTTTCGCCCATATTCCTACTTGGCCTGCCCATCATCCAAAGCATCGCCTATGACAGGGAGAACCGCGTGCTCGAGGTGCTCTTCTCGACTCCCATAGACAGGAAGCGCATACTTCTCTCGAAAGTTCTTGCGAACATGATGTTCATCGCCATACTGGGGGCTTTGTGGGTTGCCATCGTCTACCTGGCCGGCTTTCGTTTCTTCGACCCGTTCGGAGTCTACATAATCCTCCTGGCAGTCTCATTCCTAATGGTTTCGATGAACGCCCTGGTTTCTTCAATCTCCCGCAACGTGCAGGAGGCAACCCTTGCATCTTCAATCTCTTCCACAATAATATTCACCGGGCTGTTCCTCATAACAATGCTCAAGATAATCCCCTACACGGCGTTTCTCGCAGACATCTCGCCTGCGACATACATAGCGAGACAGGTTACCGAGACAGCCCCATTCCCATTCTACCCAGTCTTCACGCTCCTCATCATCGCTGTTTCTGCCCTCATATTGGCTCTCTCGGCATTCTCCACAGAGGCCTTCGCCTTCTCAGTGAAGCCGGGGATAAAACAGCTTTATGAGGGCATGGTCGACATCCTCGGCAGGGGCTACAGGGCAGCGGTGGGAATGGGCTTCGTCGCTTTCACGCTAACGGTCCCGGTCCAGCTCGTCATACTCGCGCTCACGTTCTTCATCCTAAGGGGCCTGCCCGGGATGCTGTTCATAGTCCTTGCAACTGTCGCCCTCGCCCTGGTTGAGGAGATTCTGAAGGGGATAGGCGTCTATGTGCTGAAGCAGGAGAACATAAAGAAAGGCTTTCTCTACGGTGCAGTCGTTGGCCTGTCGTTCGGCATAGGGGAATACGCCCTGAGAATCCCGTCGCTTGGGTCGTTCCACGAGGCCCCGCTGTTGTCGCTCTCAGCAGTGCTCGTCCATACGGTCTGCAGCGGGATAGCCGGCACCGGGTTCGCGCTCGGCAATGCCGCCGGAGGGAAGGGGAAGTGGTTCGGTCCTGCAGCAGTTCTGCTCGCAGGAGCTCTTCACGCTGCCTACAACCTGCTCCTGCTTGGTTGGGGTTTGAGGTTGATACGGTGAGAAGGACACTCGCGAAAAAGGAGTTTGGCGAAATCGTCATGGATAGGGCGTTCCTGTTCTCCATAGTCGTGCAGTTCATCCTAGTGTCCATGCTCCTGTTCATCTACGTCAGCTATTCCCAGATATCCAAGGCCAATATACCGATAACTGTTTCCATAAACTCAAACCAGACCGATTTGATAAAGAATCTCGAAAGCTCGGGGGTTAAGGTCCTGGTGGTGAACACTTCCACGGGCAGAGCCACGCCAGTCCCGAGAACCTATGCCCCGAATACCGCAGTGGCGGCCATAGATACGGATACCAAGACAGTAAAGACCGACCCTTCCAACATCATGTCAGGCTTTGCCATAGCGAAGATAAAATCGGTTTCGGAAAAGGTCTCTTTTGATGAGGCTCTCGCGGCAAATAATTTCGATTTCAAGGTCGAGCGGAATTTCGAAGGCACCGCGGAGTTCGTGCAGATGGGCTATGGGATGCTGGTTCCAATCTGCATAATCCTGCCTGCCATAGTGGCCATGTCCATCTCAACCCAAAGCATATTCACGGAGAGGAAAAGGAACACCATTGAGCTCCTCCTTGTCTCCCCAATCTCCAACGCTTCCATTGCGTTCTACAAGACCGCGCCCCTCGTGCTCGTTTCAGTCCTATGCGCAGCAGCCTGGCTCCTCCTGGTCGCGACGCAGATACCCACCTCCAATCTCCCGCTCCTCGTGGTAGTCGCCTTCGCATTCTCGCTCCTGCTAGTGTCTCTCAGCGTCGTCATATCGTGCAAGTCAAAAACAGTGAGGGAGGCGAACGCCTTCTCATCGGTTGCAGGCATGGCGGTGATGATATCCATGGTGCTCCCATACAACCCGCTAGTTGTCTACACCCCGAACTCAGTCATGGCCCGAGCGGCGTCCAATGCCCTTGATGCAGATATGCTCGCGGGGACAGGAGTGTTGCTCCTGGCCGCGTTCCTCTCCTACCTCTGGTCTATGAGGGCAGTTGGGGAGCTGAGAAGGAGCTATACCTAAGTTATGGTTGAAACTGGCAATCTGTCGCACAGTTCAGCGCACAAGTCCCCATTTCTGCCTTTTGGAAGGCCGTGCGGCGCTGTCAACACTGCAAAAAAAGCTGGCAGAAAAACCGGCAGCTATTCTTTCTGGCCCGAGTTTCGTATACGCGCAAAGTTCGAGCTTTTCTTTCTTCGTGAGGCTCTTGTGGGCCATGATGCCCCTCCTGAACATATCGCAGAACTCCGCATCCGCAACAGAGCTGAATCTCATGAGCCTGTTTTGGCGGATAGTCCCCTCAATGTGCTTATCCCATGAATCGGCGACTACTTGTTTTTGTACTGCAACCATGGATATACTATAGACTCTGGATAGTATAAGGTAGTAGGGCTGCCAAAAACCGGAAACAAGCTGGTTTTCGTGGAAATGCGGTCTCGTTCAGTGATTTGGTCTGCGTTTCTCAGCAAGCTGGCAATCCGTTTAGTAGTAAACCCTGACCTTTCCGTTGATTATTTTTTCCGTAAGCTCGGTGATGTTCGCTAGCCTCGAGTCAACGGTTTCGGCAACCGCCTTCCTGTGGTTCTCGAATTTCTCCCCGTCGTTCATTGTCAGCCTGACATCTGCGCTCTTCGGGTGGTCGATAGGTATTCCGATTTGTGAAAGCAGTTTTACCTCGCAGTCCTTCACACAGGCGTGCTGTTTCACGATGTCCTTTGCAATGTCGAACGCAAGCACGCTGTAGAGCTTCCCGACGTGGTTCACCGGATTCTTCCCGGCAGCAGCCTCCATGGTCATGGGCCTGCAGGGAGTTATGAGCCCGTTCACCCTGTTTCCCCTCCCCACGCTTCCGTCGTCTCCCATCTCGCAGGAAAGCCCGGTTACAGTTATGTAAACCCAGTCTTCCTTGTAGTTGTCTCCTGTGTTCACCGCGACTTCAACGCTTCTCGCAGTGTGCTTTTTGGCCTCCATCATAATGTCCTCAGTCATCCGCGTCTTGAGCTCCTTGTACTCGGAAAGCCCGCTCACGTGTTTGGAAACAAACGCACAGGCGATTGTGAGGCTGATGCGGTCCCTCTCGCGCACCCCCATGACCTTTATGTCCTCCCCTACGAACTGGTTCTTCTTCTTGTATTCCGGCGAGTTGAGCATGGTCTCAGTTGCCAAAACAAGGTTCTCGGTCTCGCTGAAAGGGGCGAACCCGACCCCAAAGCTCGTGTCATTAGCAAGAGGCATCGTGTTCTCCCTCCCGAACACTTCCACCAGGTCCGCAGAGCCAGGGGAAACATAGGACTCGAACTTCACATGTTCTTCAACATCGAGGTTTCTGCAGTGGGTGGCCAAAAAATCCCTGGCTGTTCTTATCCCGATTTCATCAACGGAAATCTTTACCGAGCCGGCGTTTGCAGTAGCTCTTCCGCAGAGAATCACGCGGATGGGCTTGAGAAACTTCCCGCCGCCATAATCCGGGGCGGTCTTACCGCCGCATATGAGCCCCTTGTCCACGTTGTGGTGCATGATATGGCTGGTTTTCACTAGGTATTCCCTGCACAGGTTGGCGCTGAAAGTGTCCACTATCCCGTCTATGAGCGTATCCGGGTGGCCGATGCCCTTCCTCTCGACCATCTCGAATCCGCGCTTATCTATCGGCGGCTCATGCGAATACTCGACGAATATGTTTCTCATAAAATCCTCCGAAGTTATAGTCCGAGTAGAAATTATAAATATGCTCGCCTCAAAGCTCAGCATGAAAGAAGCGCCAGTAGTAGCCATCCTTCTCGCATTCTTGCTGATTTTCGGTTGCCCGGGCCCAGGGCCCTCCCCCCCAAACACCACGAACCAGACCAACCAAACCGGTTTCCTGAACTACACGTGCCCAGACGGGAGCATCGTTCAGGATTCATCCCAGTGCGAAATCGACTACTGCCCCTCGAGTTGCGATGACGGCAACATCTGCACCGAAGACACTTGCGGGAAAGCCACGGGCTACGAGTGCAAGCACGCGCCGAAAATCCCCTGCTGTGGCAACACGGTTTGCGAGCCAGGGGAAAATGTCGACTCATGCATCAATGATTGTGGCTCCTGCCCGCCGAGCTGCGATGACGGGAATCCATGCACGAGGGACGCGTGCAGCCGGGAGACCCTCTTCAGGTGCGACAGAGCCAAGGTGACTGGAAATGCCATAGGATGCTGCGGCTATCCTGGTTCATCCGGATATTCGAACATCAACGGCGGCTTCGGCCTCGACCCGCCGAAAGACTGGGAGCTCCAGGAAGGAACGGGGACAGGCGCCACTGGAGCGTCCTTCATCGGCCCGGCAGGCAGGCCAGAATGCTCGGGCTACGGATATTTCGAGGCAGGAGTCTATGCGGACTGGGCTGCAGGGTTCTCAATCGGCCTAGTCAAGGGATTGCCTGAAAAAAGCGGCTCCTGGGACGGCCTCGTGTTCCCCCTCCTAAATCTTACAGGATATAACCTGGCCATTTACACAGAGGTTCTGGACTCCCAAGGAATGGACAGCGAAAAATACATCGACGGAGTGAACGCTGAACTCGCATCGGCGATGAAATCAGGGGACGAAATCCCCTTAGTTGGCACGACAATGAAGGGCATCTCCGTGGCCTCCGGGCAGGAGAAGGCGGACCAGCTCACCGCCTATTACTTCCTAATAGCGGGGAGTTCAAATAGGAGCGGGACCTGGGGCCAGGAATTTCAGAACCACAAGTATGTCCTTTATGGAACCACGGTTTACCACGCCGTCATGGTCGAATTCGAATCAGGCGAGAATCCATTTTCATATTTAAACAACAAGAACCCCACATCCCCGGTGCTCCCGGAAGGAGCAGTGTTCCTCTCCTCCCTCATAGATCTTGAGACACAGCAAGCAACGCCCATATGGTTTACTGTTTTTCCGAGGCAGACATGCAACAACGCCCAGCGCCCCGCTGAAATAACAGTGTCCTCCTCTCCTTGGAAACCAGGCTATCTCATAGGCGATTACGTCAGCGAATCACTTTCGGAAATAAAGAAGTCATCCGGCTACGTGCTCCTTGCCTCAGGGGACGAGCGGCTCGATGAAAATCCTGCGAGGTATTACGCGGTTTCCTTTTCGGAAGACGGGTTCCTGCTTAAGCGTAAGGAAGTTCTCAGCCTCAGGAACAACGTGCTCTACAGGATTGAGTACACCGCCGTCAGGGAAGACTTTGACAAATACGTTCAATATTTTGATTCAGCAGTCAGAAGCTTCAGGCTGATCGCCCCCCAGGACACATGCATGAGGCAAACCTGTCTCGAGGGGCAGTGTGCAATCCAGAGCATCAAGAACTGTTGCGGGAATGACATGTGCGAGGTTGTCGAGAGCTGCTCCACCTGCCCGCAGGATTGCGGCACCTGCTCGTCCACCTATCCAAAACTTGAGGCCGACAACGTATTCCTTTCAACTGAACCGCAGTACTACTCAATAATCAACTGCGAGAATTACGTGGTGAGAGTGAGGGTCACGAATCCCCTGAATGAGCAGATGACAGTATTCACTGATGATGCGCTTCAGCTAAGGTCATTGGCCGATACCGAATGCAGGATTCAGGCAAGGAGCGATGGAGACTGCCTCGCGACCATGAGCGGCTCCTTCGGTGACGCCTATGTCAAGGACACAGTGGAGAAGAAACTCGCCCTGTTCGCCTTCGGAGGCCTCGAAAAGGAAAAAGGCGAGATAATCTACTCCAAGACCATCCGCTTCAATGTCACCTATGACATGGCCTGGGTCGGCCCGAATTGCATGCACTTCTACTGCGTGCCAGGCCTGAGCAAGACCTTCGGGGGAAACGCCTACGTGATAAGAGGGATAAGGGATTACAGGGGGGACATCCAAGTTGGCAACTGGTGGTGCAACGCAAACAGGACCCTGGAGTCCGGCCAGCAGGAGGATGTCTACTTCAACCAGTTCTACAACAAGACGTGCGTTCTCAGATTGACCTCGACTGGAAATAAACAGTATGAAAAGTGCTATAACCTGGAGTAATCGATGTTTTGAGCGCTAAAGCAATCTAAGAAAAAACCCTGCTCCTGAGATGTCATTTATTTTTGTATTGGAATTTGCTAATTCGATTGGAACTCTGCTTGGACCTTCGGTCCAAGTCTGTCGCAACCTTCGGTTGCTCCATCGCTTTGCTCGTTCCAATGCAGGCAAATTTTTTTCGGAAATTTGCCTTTCCAATGCGGACACAATCATTTTCTCGGGAAAACGACAAGCTTTGCCTGCGGCAAAGATGCGCATTTTTCCTCTAGGAAAAATTGCGTGTCCATTTTTGCCTCGGGGCAAAAATTGGAAATTTCTGCGGAAATTTGTCCTTTGGTTTTTTACAAATCCTCAGTGCTCTATCTCCTGGAAATACTCGGTCTTTATGGGCTTGTGGAGCGCGAAGTCAAGGAACGCCATGAAGTTCACCCAGAACACCTTGGGATAGCCCATCTGCCTGAACCTCCTGGTGGATGTTTCGACCCAAAGCTCCCGGTCAATCTTGAGCTTGCCCACCTTCTTCATCCTCATCGAGAGCTCGGTGTCCTCCCAGAAGCTGACGTTGGTGTTGAATCCTTTCACCTCGTAGAACTTCTCCTTCCTGTAGGCGCAGTTGTTGCCCGTAAGCTGGTAGATGCCGAGCTTTGCCGAGATTCTCAGCCACCAGTCGGAATTTATCTTGAACATGATATTATCGAGGGTGAGTCCATGATAAGGCCTCAGGACTCCCCCGAGCCCGGCCAGTTCATTATCCTCGAAATTCATGGCGATTCTCGAAATCCAGTCCGGTGCCGCCACACAGTCAGCGTCTATGAAGGCCACTATATCCCGCTTTGCCTGCGCAGCCCCATAGTTCCTCGCAGTTCCCGGTCCCTTCGGCTGAAGCAGGAGCACGCGGTCGCAGTATTCCCTCGCTATCTCCGCAGTCTTGTCCGAGCTGTAGCCATCGACCAGGATTATCTCATATTCGCCCTTGTAGTCCTGCTTTCGCAATGACTCGAGGCACGCCCTCATTACCTTTTCCTCGTTAAGGGTCGGTATCACAACAGAAACCATACATTCACCTGCTCCTGAGGAGCTCGCTCCTCGCATTCTCAACCTGCCCCCTTGCCACATCCTGCTTTTTCCTGAAATTCGGGAGAAGGGAGTTCGAGAACTTCAGCGGCAGCGTCGCTTCGTAGAATCTGCTCATGGTTTCGAAATAGTAGTCTGCCTCCTCCTTGTTCCCATGCCTCAACTCCTCGAGCATCTGCCTCCTGAGTTCGCCTATGCAGTCGAGAAGGCCGGTCATGAATGATTCGAAAGGGATTCCGAGCCCGAGGTGGGTAGGAGGCTCCTTTTTTTTCACAATTGCCATGAGGATCGATATCTCAGCATACTCCTGGTAGGACTGGGAAACGAGGTGCCCGAATCCGGGCTCTAGATGTTTCACTTCAGCCAGGCGCTTTTTCGCGTTCTTCAGCTGCACTTCTGCCCCGTCATAATCCATGGAGTGGACCAGTTTTACGGCCACCGAGCAGTCCCGGACGAGCTCGCGGGTGAGCCTGAGGAGCGAATCCTGCGTTTCCTCTCGCTTCCTCAGCTCAGCGGTCATCCGTTGGATTTCCTTTTCGATATTTTTCATGGCAATATTTATGAATGCCTTATATAATATACCTACTATCCGAGGTGATGTGTTGATTGTTCTTTCCATTGGCGGCAGCGTCATAAATCCAGGCGAACCAGACGTGAAATTCCTCTTGGCGATGTCAAAGCTTCTCTCGAAAATCCACGCCAAGGAGCCCATTGCAGTCGTGGCCGGGGGCGGGCGGGCGGCGAGAATCTACGCTGGAGCCATAGGAGAGCTCGGCGGCACCAGGTTCCTCGCCGATAAGGCAGCCATACTCGCCACAAGGCAGAATGCAGCCCTTCTCATAGCCGCCCTGGGGGAGTCCGCGTGGCCCACGGTCCCCAGCACGTTTGAGGAAGCCTGCGTGGGCGCAGCATCCGGAAAAATAGTAGTCATGGGCGGCACGATTCCAGGAATAACCACCGACACTGACGCCGCTCTTCTCGGCGAGATGCTCGGGGCGAAGCGCCTGGTGAACATCAGCAATGTCGATGGAGTTTACACTGCAGACCCGAGGAAGGACAAGGCAGCAAAGAAAATAGAGAGAATGAGTTTCGAGGAGCTCCTATCCATCGCTTCGAAAGGCGACACCAGGAAACCGGGCGAGAACTTTGTCTTCGACCTTTTCGCCTGCAAGATTATAGCCCGCTCGAGAATCGAAGCCCATTTCATCGGCCCGAAGCTCGACCAGATTGAGAGCGCCGTGTTTGGGAGAAAGCATTCGGGAACTATCGTCAGTGGTTGAATGAAAAACGAACCTGTCAACGGGGGCCCACCAGTCAAGGTCCCGCTGCTTCAGAGCCTGTGGGAGGACGAGGGGAGGAGAGCCCTCGCAATTCTCGTGGTTTTCACCGCTGTCTGCATAATGGCCGCCTTAGTGATGAATCTGCTCTACAAGCCGCAGGCGCGCGGGGCATTCGCCGGGCTCAATGACTTGGGAGGAAACTATGAGCGAACGCTCATCCCAACGGGGTTTCTCCTGGCGCTCCTGAGCCTCCTGTTCTTTTCCATCGGCGGGACATATGGCCACTACACCGAGGTGACGTTTGGGGGCAAGTCGCTTCTCGCCAGGCAATTTTTCAAAAAGCTCTCGTTCTACTCCATAATGCTGGGCGCAGTCCTGCTCCTGAGCGGCGGAGTGGCCAACTCAATCGCGAGCAGGTTCTGAGGAAAATTATAACGACCTAAAAGTAATCCGACAAATCAAACACGAACGAACTCGCGGCGGCTCGCCGAGTTGGAAGGGCGTTCGGTTCCGGGCGAACGAGTTCGTCGTTGAGTTATAATCGCGGTTTGCCATGGCTAACTCCCCGGCCCCTTGGTTTTTATTTCTTGGTTTTTATTATACCACCATGTACCTTCGTGAAGTCCTCGTGAAGCTTATCGAGAAGGGGGTTACAACGATTCCCATGGACGTCGAGCAGGCAATACTCGGGGCCCGGAAAGTCGAGAGAAACAGGATAGCCAAATCCCAGCTTGACCTAATCCTGAAGAACATCGAGCTCGCGAAGAAGGAGCGGGTCCCCGTCTGCCAGGATACTGGCGCCCCTGTCTTTTACGTGAAGATAGGGAGAAGATGCGACCACATATTCGACATCGATGGCGAGCTCAGGCACGCGGTCCAACTAGCGACTACAAAGTCGATTCTCCGGCCGAACATCGTAGACCCGCTCTCCCGCGAAAATTCAGGGGACAATTCCGGCAAGGGCATGCCCATCGTGCACTATTCGCTGTTCGATGGCAACCACCTAGAGATTACGTTTGTCCCGAAGGGCGCGGGCACGGAGAACATGAGCGCCCTGTGGATGCTGAGGCCTGGTTCCGGAGAAAAGGAGATTGAAAAACTGGTGCTTGAAAAAGTAAGGCAGATGGGCGGCAGGCCGTGTCCACCATATATTTTGGGATTGGGCGTTGGAGGGACTTCGGAAAAATGCATGGAGCTTGCAAAGCTCGCGAGCATAAGGTCCCTCGGGGAGAAGAACAAGGACGCCCATCTCGCCCGCCTTGAGTCCAGGCTCCAGTCCCAAATTAACAAAACCGGGATTGGACCGATGGGCCTTGGGGGCAATACGACTGCTCTAGCTGTAAACATCGAATCCGCTTCCTGCCACACGGCCACCATGCCGGTGGCTCTCGCACTCTCATGCTGGGCTGACAGAAGGGCGAGCATCGCTCTCCGCAGGCACGGGCATACCTGGATGGAATGAGGAAATGAAGAAAATCATGACGCCAATCTCAGCCACATCAATCGCTTCCCTAAAGTGCGGAGACACCGTCTACCTGACTGGAAAAATATTTACTGCCCGGGATGGCGCCCACAGAAAAATGCTCAGGGAGAAAAAAATCCCATTTGAATTTGATGCTTCGGGAGTTCTTTTCCACGCGGGTCCAATTGCTAAGAAGGAAGGGGATACGTGGAGAATCATCTCCCTCGGCCCGACCACGAGTTCGAGGATGGACGAGAGCGAGCCTGAAGTGATTGTAAAATTAGGAGTTCGGGCGATTGTGGGCAAGGGCGGGATGGGCGAGAAAGTAATTGAGGCGATGAAAGGAAAGTGCGTTTATCTGGCCTTTACCGGCGGGTGCGCAGCAGTGGGAGCCTCGATGGTGAAGCGAGTTGTTGCCTTTCACTGGCCGGAGTTGGGAATGGCGGAAGGAGTCTGGGAATTGGAGGTCGAGGATTTCGGGCCCCTGATTGTCGCCATTGACTCGAGGGGAAAAAGCCTTTACAAGAGTGGGACTGGATAAGTCGGCTCTCAAAACAAAGAAAAATAAAAAATAAAAAAAGAAAAAAGTCTAGAAGAGAAACCTAAGCGTTCTTCATCTCGGCTTCTGCCACATATCCGCCCTTGTCCAGGTAGTACATGTAGCCGCTCTTCTTGTCGACCTTCTCGGTTCCGACTTTCTTCTTGCTTCCCTTCTTGTTCCTCTTCATCGGGGCCCTCCATACATAGCCGTCCTTTCCGACGAAATAAAGATATCCGGGCTCCCGGTCAACTTTCTCCTTTCCAATTCTCTTTCCCATGAGGTTCACCTCTGAGAACTATCGACGGATAGGTATATATATTTTTCGTCGATGTCTCGAGGTGAATTATCGGGCATCATTTTAAAAGCCGGCGATGAGAGAGAGTCCCATGGTCTCGCTGAGCGGGGGGTTCAGCTACGAGTCAGCCAGGAACAGGGAATGGCTTGTGGCCAACGGAATCGGGGGCTACGCATCCTCGACGGTAATCGGCGCGAACACCAGGAAATACCACGGCCTGCTTGTCGCTTCGAAAAACCCCCCTGTTGAACGAAGGGTCCTGCTTGCGAAGCTAGAGGAGGCTGTGAAAATCGGGAGCAGGGAATACTCACTCTCCACCAACAAATACCCCGGGGTAGTCCACCCGAAAGGCTACGAGAACCTGGAAAGCTTCTCCCTCAGCCCATTCCCGACTTTCGGCTATTCATTCGGGAGCGTGAGGATTCGAAAGACAGTGTTCATGGTTCACGGGAAGAACGCGACAGTTGCCAGGTACGAAGTCCAATCACCTGAGCCGGTTGAACTGTCGATAATCCCATTGGCCAATGACCGGGACTTCCACGGAAACACGAACTCGAGGCTTCCGTTCTCCCAAGCGCCAAAGCCGAACGGTACTGTAATAGGGAACAGCGGGAAACCCTTCCTTTTCCTGGAGTCGGACCACTGCGCCTACTCCCCATTCGAGACGTGGTATGTGAACATGCTCTATGAACTCGAGACCGAGCGGGCCGAGGACGACTCGGACAACCATTTCGGCCCTGGCTCGTTTTCGATTTCCATAAAAGACCAGGGGACTTTCCACATAATCGCGAGCGACGGGGAACGGACTGGCGCGGACCCGGATGCGCTTTACCGCTCCGAACTAATCCGCTTGAAGGCCCTGAAGGAGAAGGGGCCCAGCCCCATCCCGGAGCAGCTACTCTACTCAGCGGATTCATTCCTTGTCCAGAGGCGCTCGACGCACTCGGGCAGCATCATTGCCGGGTACCACTGGTTCGCCGACTGGGGCAGGGATTCGATGATATCGCTTCCAGGCCTGACCCTGGCAACTGGGAAGTTCGAGTTTGCGAGGTCGGTGCTCGACACATTCGCCCAGAAGATTTCAAACGGCCTCGTCCCCAATGTTTTCTCAGACACAGGCGAGGGCGCAGCCTATAACTCCGCAGACGCCTCCCTCTGGTTCATCATGTCCTCCTGCAGTTATCTCCACGCTACCCATGACGAGCATTTTTTCAGGGACAGGCTCTGGGGGAAGATAAAGGAGATAATCGCAGCCTACAGGAGCGGGACGACCGGGCTACGGATGGATTCGGATTTCCTAATCTCCTGCGACCCAGGGCTCACCTGGATGGATGCATTTGTTGATGGGAAGGCGGCCACCCCGAGGAACGGCAAGCCAGTGGAGATAAACGCCCTCTGGTGCAATTCGCTCCACCTGGCCCATGAGCTGGCGAACAGGTTCGGCGAGAGAGCCCTCGCCCACGAGCTGAACCAGCTTGAGGAGGGGGCGACAGCGAGTTTCAGAAAGTTCTGGAACCCCAGGGACAAATGCTTGTTCGACATCATCGACCCAGTCGATTCATCCGTAAGGCCGAACCAAATCTTTGCCGTTTCTCTCCCGCTCCAGTTGTTGGGGGAGGAAGAGGAACTGGTCCTGGAAAAAGTCAGGCGCGAGCTTCTGACACCCTACGGGCTCCGCTCGCTTTCGCCATCGGACCGACATTACCGCAGCTCCTATTCTGGGGACAGGCGCCTGCGCGATTTCGCCTACCACAACGGGACCGTCTGGAGCTGGCTCATCGGCCCATATGCCGATGCATGCGCCAGGCTGAAAGGAAAATCCGAGGTCCGGGGGCTATTAAAACCTTTAAAAGAATTCATTCAGGAAAAGGGAATGGGGACAGTTCCCGAGCTGTTCGACCCGGAGTCCCTCGAGCCAAGGGGATGCTTCTCCCAGGCCTGGGGCGTGGCCGAGTGGCTCAGGATAATGAAGGAATATGATTAAGGGGAATAACAATACCAACTTACGGAGTTCGGAACCCGGGGGAACGGACTCGGGCTCCTCGAGACGCTCGGGTCAAATACGATTAAGAGGATAGTAATCGTGATTGAATTGACTCGATCAGCAGTGAGTTTATCTTAAAGAGGTGGGTCTCATGGACACGGAAGAAATTTTACGCACGGCAATCGGCATAGAGCAGGAGGGCATCGATTTCTATACTGGCTCCGCAAGGAAAATAAAGGACGAAAACGGAAAGGCGACACTGCTCTTCCTCGCGAACGAGGAGAAGAGGCACCGGGCATTCTTCGAAAGCTTCCTGAGGAAACACGGAAAAGGCGATGACAGATCAGTGAAGCTCCTAATGAGGCCGAGGCTGTTTCCGGATTCAACGGAATACGGAGATGCTACGGCATCCGACCTAGACCGCCAGATACTCGAGCACGCCAGGGAGACGGAAAAGCGCTCAATCGAGTTCTATTCGGATTCAAAAAAACTGGCCGATGAGAAGCTCCGCGAGGGCCTGGACGTAATAATAAAAGAGGAGGGGCAGCACCTGGAGTGGATTGAATATCTCCTTGAGAACATACGGTCCAGCGGGGCGTGGGGCGACCTGCACAGCCACTTCAGCCTCGATGGCGGATGAGTTTCAGGCAGGGGTTGCTGAAATTCTGCTGGCCAGCAGCTTCCTTATCTCTATCACAGGCACTACTGTCGCACCCACTAGCAAGGCGAACGCGAGCTGCTCTAGCGAGAGAGGAACGGTCTCGAAGACCGTCTGCATGAATGGCTCGTAAATCGTCACCAGGAGGACCGCAATCGACGCGGCAAATGCGACCAGCATCCACTTGTTACCGAGGAAGAAAACTTCCATCACCGACTTTCTCATCGAGCGGAAGTTCAGGACGTTGAACAGCTCGAAAGAGGCGAGAGTCGCAAGCGTCATGGTCCTGGCCAGTTTTATATCCGAGGAGTATGTGATGAAAACCGCGAGGGTCATGAGTGCGATGTAAGCCCCAGTGAAGAGCACAAGAAACCAGTCTCCCCTGGAGAGCAGCGGCTCGCGTGGTTTTATCGGAGGCCTCTCCATCACCTCGCGCTTCACCGGGTCTATCCCGAGGGCAACTGCAGGCATCTCGTCTATTATCAGGTTTAAGAGCAATATCTGCAGGGCGAGAATCGGAATTATCGCGCTCCCGAACCCGAGGAGCGGGAGCAGGAGAAAGGCCAGCAGGGTGATGGACATCTCAGCAGCATTCGAGGAAAGCAGGAACGCGGTGAACTTCTTTAAGTTCTCGTAAATCCCCCGCCCCCGCTGCACAGCAACAACGATAGTTGAAAAATCATCATCCGAGAGGATGATGTCCGCAGCCTCTGAGCTTACGTCGGTTCCAGCCATTCCCATGGCGATGCCCACGTGCGCGCTCTTTAAGGCAGGCGCGTCGTTCACGCCGTCCCCTGTCATCGCCACTATATGCCCCCGCGTCTTGAGGGCATTGACGATGCGGAGCTTCTGGTCAGGCTGCGTCCTTGTGAAAACGGATACGCTCTCTACAACCTGCTCAAGCTCCCGGTCGTTCATCTTGGCAAGCTCGCTCCCAGTCAAAATCTTGGACCCGCCGTCAAGGCCTATCAGCTTTGCCACGGCGAGCGCCGTGTGGTGGTGGTCCCCGGTTATCATGACGACCCTTAGTCCGGCCCTCTGGCAGATGGCTATCGATTCAGCGACCTCCTTTCTCGGCGGGTCGAACATCCCGATGAAGCCTAGGAAAACATACCCTCCCTCGAGTTTCCCGACTTCTGCGCTGCCATTTATGGGTTTGTAGGCCACAGCCAGGACCCTGAGAGCGCCGGAGGCCATGTCCCGGTCTATGCGGATGAGACGCTCGATTTCGCCTTTCTCAAAAGCCCGGACCTTCCCCCCTTCTTCTATGGACGAACACCTGTGAAGCACCCGCTCAGGTGCGCCTTTTATGAATGCAGTCTTGCCCTGTGCATATGCGTTAACAGTCACCATGTACTTCGCTTCTGAAGTAAACGGCATCTCGAAAAGCCGCGAGTGGGTCTTCTCGCTTTCTTTCTTCCAAACATCGGCCTTTGCCGCTGCCACGAGCAGAGCCCCTTCAGTCGGGGTTCCAACCACCCTCCAAGCGCCAGCTTTTTCAACGAGTTCTGCATTGTTGCACAATGTAGATGCTAGGAGGAGCTTGTGCATCGTGGGCCTGGCCGAAGGGTTGACAGCCCCGCCGGCGAAAAAGAAAGCGCCTTTGGGTGCATATCCTTCCCCCTCCACATCAACAACCTCCCCATCCACATAAAGCTTGGTGACTGTCATTTGGTTTTTTGTGAGAGTCCCTGTTTTGTCCGTGCATATCACAGTGACTGACCCCAGTGTTTCAACTGCAGTCATCGTCTTCGGTATGGCGTTGTCGCTCGCCATTTTTTTCATCCCTATGGCAAGGGCTATGGTGACTGTCAGGGGAAGGGCCTCGGGCATTCCGGACACTGCCACTGCCACGGCAAGTATGAACATCTCGACTGCCCCGTGCCCGTTTATGAGGCCCATGAGGAGAGTAGCAATGCTGACTCCGAGAACAACATAAGCGACCTTCCTGGTCAGCCCCCTTGTTTGCGTCTGCAGTGGAATTTCCTTTTCAGGCATGTCCATCATCTCGGCTATGTGCCCTATGTGCGTGCTCATGCCGATTGCAAATATCACTGCCTTGCACCTTCCATAAGCGACATAAGACCCTGTGAGCACAAGGTCACCAGCTCTTTTCTCGATAGTCTCCGACTCCCCCGTTATGATTGATTCATCCAGCCGGATTCCCGGAGTTTCAATTATCTTTGCGTCTGCAGGAACCTTGTCCCCTGCACAGAGCATTACCATGTCGCCTGGCACAAGGGATGAAGCGGGAACACAGGTTGCACAGCCGTCCCGCGTCACCCGCGCCTGCGGGTCCAGAAGCTCCCGCAAGGCTTCCACTGCCTTGTTTGCTTTGTACTCCTGAAAGAATCCTAGAAAGCAGACGAAAATCGCGAGAGAGGCGATAACCCCGGCATTAAGCTCCTCGCCAGCAAAAAGAGAAAGGAAACCTGCAAGGAGCAGTATCCAGACGAACATGCTCCTGAACTGGCCTAGAAAAAGCTCGAGCTCAGTAGTCCGTTTTCTCTTGAGCATATTCGGGCCGTATTTCTTCCTCCTGAAGCCGACCTCGACCCAGGAGAGCCCCCCTTCTGAAGCCTTGAGTGTAGCGAGAGCCTGCCGGATGCTCATCTTTTCCCAGTCTTTGGTCGCCAGCCCCACATAATCGGCCTCCGTTTCCTATAGCGCTCCACGAAAACAATGCAACTCGCTCGTAACCTGTGAGGCCCGAGTGCCCCAGGGGGCGTCGTTTCCGGGTCGAGCGGTTTGTTGCGTTATTTTCAGGCTTTGGTATAAGCAGCATCAGTGCCCAAGGCCTACCCTATGTATCCTGGCGGGGCAGTCGGGAGCCGGTTGGCTGACCGTTTTCTCTTCTCATGGTACTCAGTATACTGGGTCCAAAGCGCATGTCCCCGTTTTCCCCTGATTATCTTGACGATTTGCTGCTTCGGGACCGGCACAGTAAGCCTGTCAGCCGGCCTGTAGTCCACGAGGACTACGTCTCCCTCCTTTATCCTTTGCCTTATCTTTGGGTGAATTTCCAAGGTAAGGATGTTCTCATCCCACATGAGCAAAACAGCCTGCGCCACCCCGTCAGCCGTTATCTCGTCCTTTCCTCCACTGAACACTGAAATTATCCTGCCTGGATGAAACAAAAAACCACCTCTCAAGGAACGAGGTAACTCCCCTTTCCTGACTGGTTATACCCCTCGCACTCCAACCTTTAAAAAGTATCCTTCGGCAATCTTTGCAAATTCGGCGAGCAGTTCAAGGCCGCGTGGTTTCTTTCTCCGATACTCCTCAGAAATGGCGGTCCCTGGGACGAACTGCTGGAGATAATACCCCTTCCCGCCCCGTAGCCATTCACCTATGCTTATGATATCCTCTCGCTCGACGAGCCCCGGAACTGCAGTCGTCCTGAATTCATAGTCAATCTGGGAAGAGCGGAGCAGTTCAGCGGATTTTTTCACCAATTCGAAATCAACATCAAGTCCGCAGGCCAGGGAATATTTTTCAGGCGATGTCTTTATGTCCATGGCCACATAGTCAAGAAGCCCTTCGCGGACCAGGTCCCCAAGCAAATCAGGGAAAGACCCGTTGGTGTCCAGCTTTACCTTCAGGCCCATCTCCTTCACAGGCCCTATCAGGTCCCGTATGTCCTCATTAATCAGCGGCTCGCCACCAGTTATCGTTACTCCGTCAATCATGCTCTTCCGTGTTGCTATTCTGGCAAGAGCTTTTTCTAACGGAATAGTCTCAAGCTTATCTGGCGTCAAAACGAGGTCTGGATTCTGGCAGAATGGGCAGCGGTAATTGCATCCTCCAATGAACACGGTTATGCAGATGTTATCCGGGTAGTCTATGAAGGAGTTGGTGAGTCCCTTTATTTGCAAGAGGAACACCGCTTACTTGGCAAGGACCCTGGCGCCGTGCTTGCTCGCCATGGCCACCCCCTCAGAGTATTCCCTTCGGTCGCTGAACTCCTGCTTCTTCCCGAGGTTCCAGTTCTGCACAGGCCTGAAATACCCGACGACTCGGCTGTATATCTCGCACGCCCTGCCGCAAGCCTCCCCGTTGCCGTTCTTCGGCTTCGGGCAGTCCCCGTGCCTGCCTGCTATATAGCCGTGCTCCGGGCAGATGCTGAAAGTCGGGGTTATCGTGTAGTAGGGAAGCCTATAATTGTAAGCGATTCTTTTCACGAGCTTGCCGCAGGCTTCCGGGTTGCTGACCATCTCCCCAAGGAAGCCGTGGAATACAGTTCCTCCGGTATACTTAACCTGCAAGTCGTCCTGGTGCTCCAGAGCTTCGAACAGGTCGTCAGTCTGTCCCACCGGAAGGTGGGTGGAGTTCGTGTAGTATGGGGCAGCGCCCTTCTGCACAGCCGCTTCGTTCGCGGTTATAATCTCGGGGTGCCTGACCTTGTCAATCTTTGCGAGCCTGTAGCTCGTGCCCTCGGCAGGCGTTGCCTCAAGGTTATAAAGAACGCCCGTCGAGTCCTGGAACTCCCTGAGCTTCTCCCTCATGAAGTCAAGCGCCCTCAGCGAGAACGCCTTTCCCTCAGGAGTCGCTATCCCCGCATCCATGAAGTTGACGAGCGACTCGTTCATCCCGTTGATGCCTATGGTGGAGAAGTGGTTGTGAAGGCTGACCAGGTAGCGCTTGGAGTATGGCATGAGCCCGTTGTCGATGTTCTTCTGGACTACTTCCCTCTTTATCTCCAGCGAACGGCTGGCCAGCGCCATGAGGTCGCCGAGCCTCTCGAAGTAGTCGTTGTCATCGCGGGAGAG
This sequence comes from Microcaldota archaeon, assembly GCA_041305385.1. Taxonomy (GTDB): domain Archaea; phylum Micrarchaeota; class Micrarchaeia; order Burarchaeales; family JAKAKT01; genus JAKAKT01. The sequence goes on from JBFYLO010000078.1 coordinate 38,130, forward strand.
ATAGCCTATCCTCGGGAGGTTTATGGTTACGACCCCCACGGAGCCGGTCATCTCGCCAGCGCCGAAAAGCCCCCCGCCCCTGCTCTTGAGCTCTTTGACATCCAGCTGGAGGCGGCAGCACATGCTCCTCACGTCGCTCGGCTTGAGCGTGCTGTTTATGAAGTTCTGGAAATAGGGGAGACCGTATTTCGCAGTCATCTCGAACAGGAGATTTGCGTTCTCGCTTTCCCAGTCAAAGTCCCTGGTGATATTATAAGTGGGAATCGGGAAGGTGAAAACCCTGCCCTTTGCGTCTCCCTCAGTCATGACCTCTATGAACGCCTTGTTTATCATCCCCATCTCAGCGGTGCAGTCCCCATAGGTGAAGTTCTCGTCTCCGCCTCCGATAATGGCTTTCCTCGATGCCATATCCTCGGGGATTGTCCAGTCCAGGGTGATGTTGGAAAATGGCGTCTGTCCCCCCCACCTGCTCGGCACGTTCATGTTGAACACGAATCCCTGGATGGCCTGCTTCACTCGCTTGTAATCGAGTCCGTCGTGCTTTACGAACGGGGCGAGATAGGTGTCCACGGAGCTGAACGCCTGCGCCCCGGCCCACTCGTTCTGGAGCGTGCCCATGAAGTTTATCATCTGCCAGAGGGCAGAGTTGAGGTGCTTCGCCGGCTTCGAGTCTATCTTCCCAGGAACCCCGTTGAATCCCTCGGTTATAAGCTGCCTGAGGCTCCAGCCTGCGCAGTATCCGGAGATTCCCATCGAGAGGTCGTGGATGTGGAAATCCCCGTTCTTGTGGGCGTTGCTTATCTCCGGTGGGTATACGTTGCTGAGCGTGTAGTTGGCGACAACGGTGCCGGCTGCATGCATCAGGAGGCCTGAAAGCGAATAGGCGGAGTTGCTGTTCTCGTTCACGCGCCAGTCGCTCTGCCTCAGGTAGTTGTCAATGGTGTCGTCTATGTAATCGACCACGAGCTTGGTCTCCCTGATTTTTGCCCTCTGGTCCCTGTATAATATGTACGCCTTTGCGGTCTTCGCGTGCCCTTCCTCGATGAGCACTTTCTCCACAATGTCCTGGATTGATTCGACATCCGGGATTTCCCAGCTCTTGTATCTCTTCTCAAGGGCCATGACCACCTTGTCGGAAAGCGCTTCCGCGAGCTTCTCATCGCTGCCACCGACTGCCTTCGCAGCCTTTAAGACAGCGCTTTTGACTTTTCCCTGGTCAAAATCGACGACCCGCCCATCGCGCTTCCTGATTTTCTTTATTTTCGTGTTAAACAGCATGAGTCTTCACCTTTCTTCTCGCTGGTCGCCCAGATACTACATATTGTGGTCGAACGCGGTAGGAGATACTAACTGTGGGCTATATAAAGGTTGTGGTGAGCTCCAAGGTATCACTTCGAAGAACCAGGAAAATTTCGTTTTTTGGGGAGTTTTTGAAATCAATCTTTTCGAGGTATTTTCAGGGTTTTTTTCTGTTAAAAAAGCCAATGCAAAAAAATTGATTTTTTTACCTGGCCCAAGAGGAAAAAAACAGTTTTAAAAGCGATTCATACAAATTCATCATCTCAGTTTATTTTTTCGCCTAAAAACAGAAATAAACTTCTTTTTTTCAAGATTATAGACTTTAAATTGCTTTTTTTCTGTTTCATCTCCTATCTTATCAGAATTATTCTGGATAGGGGGAGTTCATTCCCCGCTCTCAACCTGCAATCTCCCCCTGATACCCCCCAATTCCACAGCTTCCGACTTTATTGCGCCCTCATCGATTTTCTTTCCTTTCCTTGCCTCGTCAACCTTCCCCGCAGCGTGCCTAAGACCCTCGAATTCCAGGCGGCCAATTTTATATAGCTCGCGCATTTCCCCCTCAAGGACCGTTTCCTTCGAGGCTGACAGCGCCTTGGCAATCAGCCCCTTCCTTTCCCCATTTCCAAAATCAAAAGCAAGGAAATCGCTTCTCTCCAGGCCAGCGACCATCTCGAGCCATTCCGAGTTCTCGTTCACGAGCCTAAGGAATTGGTGGTGGTCTCCTACGATGGCCTTCAGCTTCCCCAGCTCAAGGTCGGCCATCCCCAGCACTTCGGCCGCGCTCCCCCCGACTTTCGCGGAAACCAGGAAATCCCCGAGCTCATCGAGCGAGAACTCGTCCTTCGGCCTTGGGAAACCAAGGGCGAACAGCTCTCCGGTTGAGCAGGCGCCTATGACTTTTGAAAGGGGCATTCCTCTTAATCTCATAATATGCACCTTCCTCCACTCGCCATACCTCCGCAGAACAGCCTCAATCTCCCGGTATCTTCCAGCCTGTTTCTCCAGCTCGCTTAGGTTTTCAGCCACCCGCGCGCTTTCCAGCTGCGCCTCTAGGTAAGCAAGCCTTGAGTCTATCTCCTCGGCGAGGTTCCCTAGTTTTTCGTTCACTTCCCCCATGCGCGTGGCGAGAGACTCCATCCTCTTGAAAGGCTCGAGGTCCCTCTCGGCTTCCGGGACCTTCTTGCCCTTCACCTTTTCGAGAATCGCCCCAAACCGCTTCGCTTCCTCCTCGCCCATCTCGCCCTTTGCATGCATTGCGTTTATTTCCCTCACGAGCCTCCAGAACGCCTTGGCGGTTTTCTTCGCTTTCCTGGAGAATTTTATCCTGGTCGCTATATCCGCTTTTTCCATCTCCACGGCCTTATTCTCAATTTCCTTCATCTCGGAGATGAGGCTTCTTATGTTTGAATAGGTCCTTATGGTCGCAGCGCCCCCGCTGCCCCCGGCTTTCCTCGCCTCGTTCTCGAGCAGGCCCATGTCCGCAAGGAGCTTTTCAGCGCGGTTTCTAAATTCTTCAACTGACATCGAAATGACCCTAGAAAAAGTTCACGCCCTCCTGTAAATTACCTTCCTTCCGTTTATCAGATATTTTCCTTTCGAGAAGGAATCGACTATCCTGGGGAGCCCCGCATGCTCCTTCTCAAGAATCCTCTCTGCAGCCTCCTCGGTGCTCCCGCAGTCTCCGATGTACACTGCTTCCTGGTATATAATCGGCCCCCCATCAAGGCTGTCGTCCACAAAGTGAATCGTGTAACCAGAGACCTTTGCTCCGTGCTCGAAAGCATCTGCCTGGGCATGGGCACCGGGGAACGCGGGCAGGAGAGAGGGGTGGATATTGATAATCCTCCCAGCATAGGCTTTCAAGAATTCCCCGTCCTTTATGATTCGCATATATCCCGCGAGCACAACGAGGTCGGCCTTTGCGCTATCGAGCTCCTTTTTTATCGCCCTGTCGTGCTGCATCCTGTTTTCGTAGTTCTCGCGCAGTACCACTTTGTGGGGTATTCCGTGCTTATCCGCCCGTTCTATGGCCTTCGCCTCGGGGTTGTCCGTTATGAGCAGCACTATTTTGGCGTCGACCTCTCCCCCCTCGATTCCATCTATTATCGACTGGAAGTCAGAGCCCCTCCCGCTTGCGAGAACAGCTAGCTTGATTGTCATGTCTCTCGATAGAATATGTCCTACAGAGGTTTTAAAGCATTCTACTGAAGAGGCTACGGCCCGTTTCCTTTTTCCCCGACTGATCGTTTTTTCTTCCTCGAGGACGACGTCTTACCTGCGACTGGGATGATGTTCGGCTCTGGCGGTCTGGCCGCCGTAGGGGCCTCGGTTCGAGAGAACGGTTAGCTTTTGCCTTTACCGGGCGAGTGACGAGCGCCCCCGAGGGCGCGCTTTTGTTTTGATTCGAAATATTCAATGGCCTAGAGGCTATTCCCCCGGCATCCTAAGAATTCGCTTTTCAGTAATAATCACGTCCACTGGGAAGTCATGTTTCTCCACCGGGACCGAGTCAACCAATTGAAAATCGAACGCAAGCGCAACTTTTGGGCATTTCGCCCCCTCAAACAGCCTGTCGAACATCCCCTTCCCCCTTCCAAGCCTGTTCCCCCTCCTGTCGAACGCGAGGCCAGGGACAACTGCCAAATCCAGTTTCTCGCAAGGAATCGCGCAAGTCCTATCCTTCGGTTCGCGAATCCCCAAATATCCGGGCGCAAGCTCTTC
>JBFYLO010000079.1:0-16717 GCA_041305385.1 Microcaldota archaeon
CTCGTTCCAGTTGCAAACAATTCGAGCTCGATTGACTGGGACAAGGAGAAGGCGCAGTTTAGGGAGCTCGTCCTGAACTTGATAGAGAAAAAAACGCCGTTGAAGGACATTCGGGATCACATCGAGGTTGAGAAAATCTTAACTCCCAAGGATTGGGAGGAGCAATATAACGTTTTCCAAGGGGCAACATTCAATCTAGCCCATAATTTGGCGCAGATGCTCTACTTTAGGCCCCACAACAAGTTTGAGGAGCTTGAAAATTGCTGGCTTGTCGGTGGCGGCACTCATCCGGGAAGCGGGCTCCCAACCATCTATGAGTCGGGCAGGATAACTGCCGAATTGATTATGAGAAAATACGGGGTAGCGCAGGCTTTGCCAAGAAGAATACGAGAATAGCCAGGGCGATGAAAAGGAACAGGGAAGAAACATTCATGAAAGAGAGCTTTGCAACTTGTCCATCCTCTTCTTTTCTAAATAAAAAGCTGAAAACCCCGGCTGATGTTGGAACTAAGGATAGAATTGCGAACGAGAGGACTACCGGGGTTGATGAAAGGGACATATTGAAAAGATAAGCGGAAGCGAAAAATGATGAGAGGTCTATAAGGGCAAAACCGACATCTCTCCCATTCCTAGCTACAAACGTTTTCTTCCCGCCTAACCTGTCGCTTTCAGCATCAGGCAGCTGAACTGATAATATGAAAAAAAGCCCGTATAAAAGTAGAGGAATTGAAAGAGCTATATAACCCGAAGTGATTATATCAGAAACAGACACATAGCCGGCTAGCGGCAGTAAAAACCCGGCTGTTAGTATCGTTGAAAACTCCCCAAGCCCCCTGTAGGCGAGCTTGAGCGGAGGGGCGGAGTAGAACCAACCAAAAAAGTTCCCGGCCAGAGCGATTAATAGGAAATATGAAGGAAGACCAAAAAATATTATTCCGATTATGGCGAATGTTAGCGAGGAAGCAATCAGAAACAGGGCAATTTTCTTAGAGAGTTCTCTTAACTCGGGGTTCTCCAGAAGCACGCCGCTCCCGCCTGAAAAGAAAGTCCGTTTCCCCTTCTTGTCCACTTCAACATCAAAATAATCATTACTGTATGAAACTGAAAGCTGGCCCAAGAAGGCAGCCAAGTATGCAACAATCACCCGGTTTAGAGGAAGGTCGATGCCCTCGGATATCGCAAGGGAAACACCGAAAAGGAATAGAAGCAACCCGCCTAGGGAAAAGTGGATTCTTCCAAGCTTCAAGAGCTTAAATAATGTCATTTTTTCAATTATCCATTCTTGTCTCAATATGAGCTGATACACTTACTCACCCGGTTTTTAAAGGGGCGTTAACCGGTGAGTATTCTTGACTCATGGTTAGAGAGCAAGGGGAGGACACGCCGTAGGACATTGGGAAAATGCAGTTATTTAACTCTTCTTTCTGATTGAACCTGACTTTCGGGAATTAACCTAGAAGGATAAAATCCCGAGAACGTTCTAAAGGGATTCGACAACGCGAAATTTGAAAACAAAACCTTAAAACACTTAAACAACGATAGCTTTACGTGATGGAATGAAAAGGACCCTTCTGTTTTCATTTCTATTCCTTTTTCTGCTAGTAAACGCCCCGTACGCAGAAGTTCTCTGCTCGCTCAGCAAGCCAGACACTTCGGGTTCCCTCCAGCTCACCTCCCTCACGGTGAGCGGAACCTCGAACCTCAAAAAAGGCGACTCGGTTTCAGTTTCCTTTGTGCTAACAAATGCCAATCCCCAACACCCGACACTCTATTTCACGAAAGATAAGGGAACTTTTGTTGGTGCGTTCGCCCCTTCAGGAAAGCGCGATTTCGGCTATTCCAACCAGGGGGCCGGTCTCCCTTATGGAAAGGCAGTTCAATTCACCGGAGTAGTCGCTCTTGACGAGGCAGGAGTTTGGAAGCTTTGGCCAGCTTTCTGTTATTCAATTATGGGCTCACCCCAAGTATGCTCAAACGATCAATGGCACTCGTGCCAGCTCTCAGTTGCGCCGCTTGTCACAGATTCAGACGGCGACGGAGTCCCTGATTCAAGCGATCAATGTCCGCAACAGCGGGAAACTTTGAATAATTACCAGGACTCGGACGGATGCCCAGACTCAGTTCCTGACTCGTCAGGCCCGGAAATCTCTATTTCCGTTTACCCTGAAAAACCGAAAAAGAACGAGAGCTTCAGAATCATGGTGGGTGCAATCGACCAGAGCGGGATTAAAAACATAGTGATACTTCTTGAGGGGGTTGAGGTTAAAAAATGCGCATACTCTCCCTGTGAGTTCATTGACATCTCGCCTTCGAACAACCCTGCCGTAGGCGTCTCTGCAACTGATTTTGCCGGAAACGCTAGGACCTCTGGGAGAATACCCGGTTTCGGAGAATACGCCAGTGGATGCTATGATTCTGACGGGGGAGACGAGACTTTCGTTCCCGGCAGCACCACAAACGGGACAACCCGCATCGAGAACGGAACAATCTACTTACCAGAAACTTTCTACGACACTTGCTTGAATGATACGCAGCTAATCGAGTACTACTGCCACAACGGGGAGGTGCACAACCGGACAAGGTATTGCGGCTACTGTTATCGGGCCCCGCAGATGGCGGTTGAAGGCGGAAGCGTCAGGGTGATGGGCGACTCCTGCCTCTGCTCCGATTCAGATGATGGACGAAACTACTATAGATTCGGAATATCGACAAAGTTCGGAGGTTATTTAGCAAACGACACGTGTTATGGGGGCCATAGGTTGCAGGAGCACTACTGCGATGAAGAGGGAATCCCGCAAGACGAGTTTTATGATTGCGAGTCCCGCTGCCGCGATGGTGCCTGCCTGTGCGATGACAGCGATGGGGGGATAAACTATGAGGAGAGAGGAACAGCGCTCGAGGACTATATGGACTATTGCATTACAACTGGCCCGAAGGGGCAGCTATTGGAATACTACTCCGATGTGGCGAGGTTCCCAAATGGAACTTTCGGTTGCTTTTTGAGAAACACGACCTACACTTGCCCAAGTGCATGCGGAGAAGGGAGGTGCGTCCCCACATGCAATGACAGCGTGAGAAACCAGGGAGAGGAAGGAATCGACTGCGGTGGCCCCTGCGCCCCGTGCAACACTCTCTGCCTCACCAGCACAAAATTCGCTCCAGACGACACTCCATGTACCACTAACTGGCCTGACGACGAATTCTCGATTGTAAGCTGGATGGAGGGAAAGAGGGACTACATGTGCACCTCAAACGAGGTCTGCCACCCAGAGCTCGATTACATAGTAGAAGAGGCTTCAGCATGCTGCAGCCCGCTGGCGCCCGGAGTTGACAACGCACTTTGCCGATTGGCTCGCAGCGAGTCCATCATGGGAGGTGCCGACCTCCAGGCTAAAAAATGCAGGGGAATTTACATAATCCGCGGGCTCGGGAGAAATGCGCTCTGGATGAAAGATTACTTCTATCCGGAAACATGCTGTTCTCGCTGGAGATTATGCCCCAACCGCACTTACTTCGGGCAATGTGAAGACGGGACCGATATTTGGAACTCTAATGTTGAGGGATTGGTCTGCCGCTCGACAAGCTCTGAGACCACTCAGCTTCTTGGGTGGGGGAGCGACACTGACATGAACCAGAACACATGCAAAGTCTGGCTCCGGCCAGCGCACGCTTCAATAAACATCATACAGACGGGAATATGCCGAGATTACTCGCTCGCAGTGAACACCCTTCTGAGGAAGGCGGGTTATTCCAAGGACGAGGTGATTGGCTTTTGTGATGGGGGGCACTGCTATAACTTGGTGAAGTTCCCAGGTTCAACGAAATTCACCATCGTGGATACTACTGGCAACTCCGCTGACTACGACCCAGCAGGCGGACCGCCTGGGGGTCATCCATATTGCAGCCACTTCAACAGGAAAAATTGGTGCTTAGAAAATGAAGACCTAACCTATCTTGGGCAGCCTTGCACAGGCTCTGAGCGGCATCAGGTGGAGGGGACCCCGCGGGTATGCGGCAACGTAACCTATGGGGATGTCCCTAACTACCTATGCGGGAGCAACGACTGGGGGCTTATACCGATACCGGAGATAACGAGCATAAGCTCGTGCAATGCAACCTCGTGATGAAATGAAAGCTTCGCTCGCAATTGCATTTTTGCTTCTGTTCTGCTTTTCAGTAGCAGCGCAAATCTCAATAACGCGGGCCATTCCTGAGAACGTTACTGCAGGCTCAACAATTACGGTTACATTCTCCCTTGAAAACAACGGTCCCGCTACAACTGCAATAATACAGGAAAAGATAGGTTCTCTTCAAATACAAGAGTCTTCCCTAATCAAAAAGGAAACCTACTCGGACAATTACGGCTACCCCGGGGAACCATCCGGCGGTCTCGAAGTTCGTTTGCTCGAATGGGAAATCTCGCTCGCTAAAGGCGAGAAGAAGTCCCTCACATACCACATTCTCGCAGACAAACTCGGCTCGTTCACCCTCCCCCCCACTCAGGCGATAACTCCTTCTGGCACCTATCACTCCAGGTCGAACATCGTTTATGTGCTCTGTTCTTCGAACGGGAAGTGCGAGCCAGAAAATAGCGAGAATTTCCTCAATTGCAAGGACTGTTCGACCGGGCTTGCTGATGGCATGTGCGACCTCGCAGAGGATGGAAAAAATGACCCCGACTGCGAGTACGGCGCTGACCCAGATTACAATGAGGGCGCGGACAGCGATTTCGATGGAGTGCCTGATGGAAAAGACAGGTGCCCATTGACTCAGGATGAAAAAGCCGATTCCTCAGGATGCTCGTGCTCACAGAAGGACTGTGCGGACTCAGACCCGAAAACTCTTGACTCATGCGATTCAGCCAGTGCGGAATGCTTGCACCAGAAGATGGATTCGAAATCCGAAGAAACCGTACAAAAATCCACGGCCCAGACCACAGGATTCGATAATACTCTGCTCTTGGGCGCTGCTTTAGTAGTTTTTATTGGCTCAGCCGGAGCATTCCTTTTCTTCAAGTCAAAAAGGAAATAAACCCAAGCAAGGGGAGGGAGTTGAACCCCCCTGTTTCGGTCTGCAGCCGAACGCATAGCCGATCTGCCACCCTTGCATCGCAGGGTTTATTGGCCCAAAGAAATTATTTAATGCTATCTGGCTGAACTGCGGGGTTTATAAGCTTAGCAATTGTTAATTAAAGATGGTGCTGAGGTTGGAAAGGGATTTACTTTGCATTTCCTGATTCGTCTTCTCTAGTTGAAACCCCGGCAAGAACGGTGATTTTATGATGTATGAATCCATACTCGATACTGTGGGGAATACCCCGCTCGTCAGGCTGAACCGAATCACTGCGGGAAATAACAATGCGATTCTCGCCAAGCTTGAATTTTTCAACCCCTGCTCAAGCGTAAAGGACAGGATTGGGAAAGCGATGGTCGAGGACGCGGAAAAGCGGGGAGTCCTAAAGAAAGGGATGAAAATAGTCGAACCGACTAGCGGGAACACGGGAATCGCCCTGGCGATGGTGGCAGCAGTCAAGGGCTACAAGCTCACCCTCACGATGCCCGAGTCCATGAGCATCGAGAGGAGAAAAATCCTGAAAGCTCTCGGAGCAGAGCTCGAACTCACTCCAAACGAGAAGGGAATGAAGGGAGCTGTTGAGCGAGCCGAGGAACTTGCTAAAACCGAGGGCTATTTCATGCCCCAGCAGTTCAACAACCCGGCGAACCCGGAAATCCACGGGAGAACGACTGCCGAGGAGATTTGGCGCGATACCGGGGGCAGAATTGACATTTTCGTCGCAGGAGTCGGAACAGGGGGAACAATCAGCGGAGTGGGAAGAGTCCTGAAACAGAGAAAACCCGGGGTAAGGATAGTTGCAGTCGAACCGGCAAATTCCCCGGTTCTCTCAGGCGGAAAGCCCGGGCCCCATGGAATTCAGGGAATCGGGGCAGGCTTTGTTCCTGGAATTTTCGACAGGAATGTTGTGGACGAAATTCTCCTTGCGAGCGAAAAGGACGCAATCGAAACTTCCAGAAGACTTGCAAGGGAGGAGGGGATTCTCGCGGGAATCTCAGCAGGAGCGAACCTCTGGGGCTCATTGAAAATAGCCAGCGAACTGGAGCGAAAGACCATAGTCGTAGTCATTCCAGACACTGGGGGGCGCTATCTCTCCAGTGAACTATTCGAGGTGTAAACATGTTAGAGGACATAAGAATTGTCTTCAAGAGAGACCCGGCAGCGAAGAATATTCTCGAGGTGCTCACCTGCTACCCGGGAGTCCACGCGATAGCCATTCACAGGTTTTCGAATGCGCTCTATGGGCTCGGGGTTCCGCTACTCCCGAGGCTGATATCGCAGGCCGCCAGATTCTTCACTGGGGTGGAGATTCACCCGGGAGCAAAAATCGGGAAGAACTTCTTCATCGACCACGGGATGGGGGTTGTCATAGGCGAGACGAGCGAAATAGGCGACAACGTAACAATATTCCAGGGAGTGACTCTCGGGGGAACGGGTTCTCACGTTGGAAAGCGGCACCCGACTCTTGGGAACAATGTGGTGGTTGGGGCGCACGCGACAATTCTCGGGCCGATCAAAATAGGCGAAGGTTCGAAGATTGGGGCCGGCTCAGTGGTAGTCCACGAAGTCCCCCCGAACTCAACAGTCGTGGGAATTCCCGGGAAAGTCCTCAAGCAAAACGGAATGAGGATGCAAACCCTGGACCACGAGAAAGTTTTCGAGAGGTTTGAGAAGCTGGAGGAAAAGTACCACCATGAGATGACGGAATTGAAGAGGAGGCTCGAGAAACTGGAGAGCAGGTAAGGTTTTTAGGCTTCTCCCCCAAAAGGTGCTTCCATGAGATTAGTCACACACAACGATTTCGACGGCTTGACCTGTGCAGTGCTCATCGATTCAGTGGAAGAAATCGATTCAATCACATTCGCAGACCCGAGCGCAGTCCAGCACAAGGAGTTCGAGGTGACTGGGAAAGACATTCTCGCGGACCTCCCGTATCACCCCAAATGCGCTCTGTGGTTCGACCACCACTCCAGCAACAAGCCTCCTGAGGGAAAAAAATTCGAGGGCTCGTTCAGGGTCGCCCCGAGCGCAGCGAGAGTGGTTTTCGAATACTACGACAACCCATACCTCGAGAAGTTCCGCGAGCTTGTTGACGCGGCAGACAAGATTGATTCCGGGAACATCACTCTTGAGGATGTGCGAAGCCCCAAAGGCTATCAACTGCTCTCCATCACTCTCGAGTCTGACGATATTCGGGAAGACCACGACTACAGGAGAAGGGTCATTGAGTGGCTCGAGAGGAAGAAGATTGAGGAGATTCTGAAGATTCCGGAAGTCGTCGAGCGCTACACAAAGAAGCTCCAGGACTACGAGCATTTCAGGCAGGAAGTCCCGAAATACACAAAGCTCGAGGGGAACGTCTGCTTCACCGACATGCGCGGGGTCGAGAATCCCCCAAGGGGCCCGAGCTACCAAATCTACTCCATCTGGCCAGGGTGCAACGTCTCCATGAAGGCTTTCGATTTCCCCAGCGCCCCGAACGAGGTGGGCATCAGCGCCGGGCACAACGTGTTCAACCGCACGTGCACAGTGGACATCGGCGCTCTGATGAAGAAATACGGAGGGGGAGGGCACCTCGGAGTCGGAGGCTGCCGGGTGAAGAGGATAGACTCGGACAAAGTGATTGGGGAAATCATTGCGGAACTGAAGGGAAAATGAGTAATTTTTTTACACAGTTGTTCAAAATTTTTACTCACTAAATCGCAAGCCTTTTATAGGAAGAAATTAACATCGTTTCATGAAGCTGTCAATTGTTGCAGTTTGTTTTCTGCTCTTTCTTTCGCTCTCGAACGCATCCTTAGGCCCATCTCTACCTCCGTGTGTTCTCGTGAACCATAAAACAGAACAATGCATCGATGAAAGCGGGTTTGCAAGCGATGTCTTGGTCTCGCCTTCGCCCGATTTGTACCTGCCCTCGGGTTGTTATGTTCGACTTACGACGATGGGATTCAGTCCATATGTGATTTCAAATGAGTGGACAATTGACAATATCAAAAAAGATTGCACGGCTTACCCGGCCTATTCAAAAACCACTATGGCAGATGCAAAAGAAGTGACGCTGGAATCGATTCTTCGTTATGTTTTGGCCATAGCGGTAATTTACTCGCCTGTACTGATAATAATCGCCGTTATCGGCTTTTTGATACGAAGAGACGAGAACTCTAAGAAAATGATGATATTGATGGCTACTTTTGGTATAGCCTCCCTGCTTTACAACGCGGTGTTGTCAAGCCTTGTTTTTGCCGAAGATATGCCCCCATTGGGCTTGCTCTTTTATAACCAACCAATAGCGCTGCTCACTTTGTTTGCTATGTTGGCGGCAATCGCTATTTACGTGCTTTCAACAGTAAGCCACAAAGAGGGCGAAGGACAAAAAGCTAGGCAAAAGAAAAACTAAAATTAGGAAAAACAAGGAAAAATTAAGAAAAAGAAAAGAGCTTAACCAAACAGACTTGCGAGACCGGCTGCTGCCTCTTCCTCGGTCTTCTTCTCGTCCTTCGGCTCCTTCTTCTCTTCCTTCTTGTGCTCGGCTGGAGCGGCTGCTGGCGCGGCTGCGACCGGCATTGCTGCGGTCTTTATGGCCTCATCGATGTTCACGCCCGAAAGGGACGCGATGAGTGCCTTTGCCCTTGCCTCGTCCGGGGTTACCCCGGCTGCCTTCAGCACGCTGGCCACGTTCGCTTCAGTAATCTCCTTCTTCGCGGAGTGAAGCAACAGAGCGGCGTGTATGTATTCCATATCCACAACCTCCTAGTATTATCAATTACCCGCCTTGGACTTCAACCCGCCGGCTTGACGGTAGGCCTTGCCCAACAGCATCTCAATCACTCCCGTGTCGCATACCTCGGCCTCAACACCAACACCCATTGCATCCCTGTGGGCCTTGCCGAGCAGTACCCTGATGTTTTCGGGAGTAACATAAGCGACTTTCACTGAAAGGTTGAAGGCTCCTGAAGCCGCACCTCTCAAATCCATCATGAACTTCACGTCATCAATATCAAGCACGGACTCCGGGTAAACGGTCCCAGCCTCGAACACGAGCGGGACGCGCATCCTGACCTCGAAGGGCATGATGTCGAGTTTCGACAGGGCCTTGGCGACTGGGCCGATTATCTTCTCCCCCTTCTTCGCCACGACCGAGTCCTTGCCGATGACCACTTTCCCCCCGGCAATCCTCGCGTCTATCTTCCCGAGCTTCAATTCGGAAAGCCCCGGTCCTGGGGGGATATTAGTCTCACCTGCGGGAACCACAATGTCGAACGGGGCTATCTGGCCCGGCTTTGCCGCGGCATTCCCTTTGCTGTTCTTAATGACCTTGTAGAGCTCGAACGGGTTCATGTCAGTCATAATCAATCCTGTCGGGCCCTTCATTTTCGAGACGAGTTCCTTGGCCACTCCCGCCTTCTCGAAGGCCCTTTGAATAATGGAATTCTTGGCAACTGCGAACTCGGCCTTCCCCTCGAGAGCTTTCTTTATCTTCTGGTACTGCCTCGCGGGAAGCTCCTTCAAGTCAACTAGCGCAATCACCCTGGCCGCCTTGAGCTTCTTTGCAAGCTTGGCCACTGCATCGGATTTCTGCTTGAGCACTTTTTCGCTTGGCATCAGGATACCCCTAGAATACCCTCACCGGCTTGCCCATGGTGAGCTTCACATAGCCGGATTTGAGGGATTGTTTTCCCACAGCATTTGAGACTGCTTCGTAAACCTGAGTTATGTTATCAACGAGCTTCTCGCTCTCCATCGTCTCGGTGCCCACAAGGCACGAGGCAACTGGCAGGTACTTGCCCTTGCTCTTCATCCTCACGGTTCTCTTCTCAGCCTCGGCGAGCTTCTCAATGGCCCCGCCCACAATAGGCTTCGGGAGCTTGTCCTTCACGCCCATGACCTGGCCGAGGTTCTTGCCGACCTGCATCATCAGGTTCGGCTGGGCGAAGAATATGTGGTCCTTCATGAGCAGTTTCAGCCTTGTCCTGTCCTTGGCGAGGTCGGGTATCTCGGCCCCGGACAGCACCAAATCCGCCCCGGCCTTTTTTGCATCCATCGCGAGCTGCCCCTCGGCAAACACGGCGAGCTTTATGCTCTTTCCCGTCCCGTGGGGCAGGGCGACAGCGACATTCAGCCTGCTGTTCTGCTTCGTGAAGTCGACCCCCTTGAAGTTCACTATGAACTCCACGGACTGGGTGAACTTGCGCTTGCCCTTTTCCTCGAGGCAAGTGGACAACGCTTTCAATAGGTCTTCTTGCTTCATCTCATTCCCTCCTGCCACATGGCAGTACATGCGGGAAAACCAGCACGTAGCTTTCTTTTATGGAACAAAAGATATATAAAGATTATCGGGGGCCGGAACCGACCGTCGTTATCCCAAAACAATTCAGTTCGACTCGGACAGGGCGAGAAGTTGCTACGGATTCCCTTTTATAGTTATATGTAGTAGTTAGTCCGTGTGGATATGGCACAACTCGCGATTTCCAAGCGTGCCTAAAGATATTTAAATATTCTGTTTCCTAATTAATGAGTCGCGATTTTTGGTGATGGGTTGAGTGAGGCCGGCAAAGTTCCGTTAGACAATCTGTTAATTCCGAGACATGAGCTAATTCCTAAAGACAAGGAGGACCAAGCTATCGCTTCTTTTGGCGCCACGAAGGCAAACCTCCCCAAAATACGCGCGAACGAACCCCAGGCAAAGAAGATGGGGGCAAAGCCCGGGGACGTGGTGAAGATAACGCGAAAGGACAGCACCGGGGAGAATGTGTACTACCGGCTCGTAATAAAGTGATCTTATGGATGATGGACTTCTTACCGCGTACTTTAGAGAGAACACTCTCGTTAGGCAGCACCTTGAATCCTACAATAAATTTTTGGAATTCGGTATCCAGGACATAATCGACAAGGTCGCGCAGGTTGAGCCCAACATCGAGGGCTACAAGCTGAAGTTCGGCCGGGTGAGGCTCGAGAGACCGATGATTGTCGAGGCCGACGGTTCGAGGAGGCCCATCTATCCCATGGAGGCCCGACTCAGGAACCTCACATACGCCGCCCCGGTGTTTCTCCAAATCACCCCCGTCATTCACGATGTCGAGCGCAGGGGCTTCAACGAGGTATTCATCGGCGAGCTCCCGGTCATGCTCAAGAGCAAGCTCTGCCATCTCGATGGGATGAACAACGAGGAGCTGATAGAGGCCGGCGAGGACCCGGACGACCAGGGCGGCTACTTCATCATAAACGGGAGTGAGAGGGTTCTCGTCTCAATCGAGGACCTCGCCCCGAACAGAATCATGTGCTCCCAGGAGAAGGACGGGAGCCTTGTTTCCGCCAAGGTCTTTTCTACAAGGCAGGGATTCAGGGCCCGCTGCGTCGTCGACAGGACCCACGAGGGGCTCCTCTATGTCACCTTTCCGGCAGCGCCGACCAACCTCGAGCTCATAAGCGTCCTCAGGGCGCTCGGCCTTGCGAAGGATTCGGAGATAAGCACGGCGTTCATCAACCATTCCGAGATAAGGAACGACGTCTTCCTCAACCTGGAAACAGACCAGACCAAGAACGGCGATGAGGCCATGGAGCGCATAGGGAAGAAGGCTGCACCGGGCCAGGCCAAGGAATACCGCTCGAAGAGGGCTGAAATCCTCCTTGATACTTACCTTCTGCCGCACATAGGCGTGGAGCCGAAGGACAGGATCACAAAGGCATATTACCTCTGCAAGATGGCCGAGAAAGCCATAAAGGTGGCCCAGAGGCGGGTCCCCCAGGACGACAAGGACCACTACATGAACAAGCGCATAAAGCTCACGGGCAACCTGATGGAGGAGCTCTTCAGGTATGCGTTCCAATTCCTCGTGAAGGATGTAACCTACCAGGTAGAGCGGGCTGCTGCCAGGGGCAGGAGGCTCGTGGTGCAGACCCTTGTGAGGCCTGACGCCCTTTCCGAGAGGATAAGATACTCCATGGCAACCGGGAACTGGATTGCCGGCCAAACAGGAGTTTCGCAGCTGCTCGACAGGACCAATTATCTTGCGAGCACTTCCCACCTGAGGCGGATAATCTCTCCCCTCAGCAGGAAGCACCCGCACTTCAAGGCAAGGGACCTGCACGGGACCCACTGGGGCAAGCTCTGCCCGAATGAGTCGCCCGAAGGCCCTTCGTGCGCTCTCGTGAAGAACATGGCGCTCCTCTGCCAGATTTCAACAGGAGAGGACGAGCGTTCGATTGAGGCGCTTCTCAAAAAGATGGATGTCAAGATAGAATAGTTATTGGGGTGTGGAAGTCCGAGCTGGAGAGTCGCTCTCCAAATTGTTTATGGGGGATGGCATGGCCAAAAAAGACTCGCTTAAAAGAAACAAGACAGCCGTTTATCTCAACGGCAGGCTCGTGGGCTTCCACGAGAACGGAAGGGAGCTGGTGAGAGCCCTCAGGAGGATACGGCGCGAGGGCCAGATAACCGAAGAGGCGAATTTCGCCTATAGCCGCAAGACCTCAGAACTTTACATAAACACCGACAGCGGAAGGGCCCGCAGGCCCTACATCGTAGTCGAGGATGGAAAATCCAAATACACCCAAGAAATCATGGAAAAGGTGAAAAAGGGCGAGATAAGCTGGAGCCAGCTAATCAAGAACGGAGTCATCGAATACCTTGATGCCGAGGAGGAAGGAGACATCGCCTTCGTCGCTTCCAGGGAAAACGAAGTCAAGCCCGAGCACACGCACCTTGAGATTGACCCGGTTTCCATCACCGGAGTTACTGTTTCCCAGCTTCCATTCCCGGAATACAACTCCTCCCCCAGGATTACCATGGCCTGCGCCATGAGCAAGCAGTCCCTCGGGATTTACGCAAGCAACTATAACATCAGGATGGATTCGAGGGCGCACTTCATGTATTACCCGCAAAAGCCCCTCGCCCAGACCCGGCCATATAGGCTTCTTCATTTTTCAGACAGGCCCGCGGGCCAGAACTTCGTGGTCGCAATCACGAGCCACTATGGATACAACATGGGAGACGCAGTGGTAGTCAACAGGAATGCCGTCGACAGGGCCCTTGGGAGGTCGGCGTTCTACAAGACTTATGAAAGCGAGGAAAGGCGCTACCCGGGAGGCCAGAAGGACAAATTCGAGATTCCCAATCCAACGGTCTCCGGCTACAGGGAAGAGGCCGCCTACAGGCACCTTGGCGAGGATGGAATCGTCGTCCCATCGGCTGAGGTGAAGTCCAAAGATGTGCTCATAGGGAAGACCTCGCCTCCGAGATTCCTCGAGGAAGTCTCGGTGTTCGGAATCGCCGAGGAGAAGAAGAGGGAGAACTCGATAACCCTCAAGAGCGGCGAGGACGGCATAGTCGATTCAGTGATGCTCACAGAGAGCCCATCGGGCAACAAGCTCGTCAGGATAAAAGTGAGGAGCATCAAGATACCGGAGCCAGGGGACAAGTTCGCCTCGAGGCACGGGCAGAAGGGGGTCATCGGACTGCTCGCCCGCCCGGAGGACATGCCCTTCACCGAGTCCGGCATAGTCCCGGACATGATAATCAACCCCCACGCAATCCCTTCCCGTATGACTGCAGGACACCTGCTCGAGATGCTCGGGGGAAAGGCCACATGCATGAACGGCGTGATTTCCGACGCAACCGCTTTCTCGGGCCAGACCGAGGACGATTTCAAGGCCGTGATGGAGCAATACGGGTTCTCACCATACGGGAGCGAGAGGCTCTACGATGGGAGGACAGGGGAAGCCATTGAGACTAAAATTTATATCGGAGTCATCTATTACCAGAAGCTCCACCACCTCGTTTCCAACAAGATGCACGTGAGGAGCAGGGGCCCGGTGCAGCTGCTCACCCACCAGCCCACAGAGGGCAGGGCGAGGGAAGGAGGACTGCGTTTCGGAGAGATGGAGAGGGACTGCCTTATAGGCTACGGGGCAGGCATGCTGCTCAAGGAGAGGCTGCTCGAGGAGTCCGACAAGACCGCCGAGCTGGTCTGCTCGAAGTGCGGCTCCATCGCGGTGCACGACCACCTGAAGAACAGGGACTACTGCCCGCTCTGCGACAGCACCGGCCTCCACATGGTCGAGATGAGTTACGCTTTCAAGCTTTTGCTCGATGAGATAAAGGCCATCGGCATACTGCCGAGGCTCATACTGAAGGACCGGGCTTGAGGATGTGGTTCCATGGCTGAGGAACAAATCGAAAAAATGATTGACAGGATAAAGTTCTCCCTATTCTCCCCAGAGATGATAAGGAAGATGTCCGCTGCCAAGATTACAATTCCGGACACCTACAACGAGGACGGCTACCCCATTGACGGCGGGCTGGTGGACCAGCGCATGGGCGTCATCGACCCTGGGCTGAAGTGCAAGACCTGCGGCGGGAAGATAAGGAACTGCTCCGGCCACTTCACCCACATAGAGCTCGTGAGGCCTGTCGTCCACCCCGAGTTCGCGAAAATCATACTGCTCCTGCTCAAGGCCACCTGCGGGACCTGCGGCAGAATCCTGATTGCGAAGAAGCAGATAGACCAGTACGCCGAGGCGCTCGGCGCGGAAGAGAAAGTCGTCGAGCAGGTCATCGAGAAGACGAAGAAGGTGGGCAAGTGCCCGCACTGCGATGCGACGCAGTACGACATAAAGCTCGAGAAGCCGACCACTTTCTATGAGGGAGAGAGGATGCTCCTCCCGAACGAGATACGGGCAAGGCTGGAGAAGGTAACCGACAAGGACCTCTCCCTCCTAGGAGTTGATTCCGAATACGCACGGCCCGAGTGGATGATTATCACCGCGCTTCTCGTTCCCCCGGTCACGGTCCGCCCATCAATCACCCTCGAGACAGGCGAGCGCTCCGAGGACGACCTCACCCACAAGCTTGTCGACATAATGCGGATAAACCAGAGGCTCGAGGCGAACATCAACGCCGGCGCGCCCCAGCTAATCATAGAGGACCTGTGGGAGCTTCTCCAATACCACGTTACCACTTACTTCAACAACGAGACCCCGAACATCCCGCCTGCAAGGCACAGGTCAGGCAGGCCGCTGAAAACCCTCTCCCAGAGGCTCAAGGGCAAGGAGGGCAGGTTCAGGTACAACCTCTCTGGAAAGAGGGTCAACTTCTCAGCGAGAACAGTCATCTCGCCAGACCCGAACCTCTCCATCGATGAGGTGGGGGTCCCCATGGAAATCGCCGAGGAGCTCACTGTCCCGATTCCAGTCACCGACTGGAACCTCGAGGAGTGCAAGAAGCTCATCACCTCCACAGGATACCCGAAGGCCACTTACGTCATCCGGCCTGACAACAAGAGGAGGAAGGTCGCCGAGAACATACAGCAGGAACTTCTCGACACCCTGACCCCGGGCTGCGTAATAGAGAGGCAGCTCAGGGATGGGGACATCGTTCTCTTCAACAGGCAGCCCTCCCTCCACAGGATTTCAATCATGTGCCACCACGTCAGGGTCATGCCCGGCAGGTCCTTCAGGATAAACCTCCCGGTCTGCCCGCCTTACAACGCTGATTTTGACGGGGACGAGATGAACCTCCACGTGCCCCAGACAGAGGAGGCGAGGGTGGAGGCAGAAGTGCTCATGAAAGTCAGCAACCAGATCATCTCCCCGAGGCACGGCCACGCAATCATAAAGCCCCAGGAGGACCACGTCTCAGGGGCCTATTTCCTGACCCGTGACGCGGCAGTCTACTCAAGGGAAGACGCATGCCAGATGATGGCGATTCTCGGCAAGAGCGAGCTCCCGAAACCAGACGTAAAGGGAGGCAAGTTCTCCGGGAAATTGCTGTTCTCCCAGCTGCTCCCCAAGGGGCTGAACGTGAGCCTGAAGTCGAAGCTCGGGCAGAAGATAGCCATAAAGGACGGCCTTCTGACCGAGGGAGCAATAGAGAGCAGGTCCTACGAGAACGACATAATCGAAAACATCGCAAAGCAGTTCGGCCCTGAGGCTGCCCGCGATTTCATTGACCAGTCCACGAGGCTTTCGCTCTACGCCATAAGCAAGCACGGGTTCTCGGTGGACATCACCAACTACAGCCTCCCGAAGGAAGCTGCAGAGAAGATAACCCATATAGAGCAGCAGGCCAAGAAGGAGGTAGACGAGCTCGCACAGCAATACAGGGGGAAGGTTCTCCAGAGGCTCCCGGGCCGCTCGCTCAAGGAGACCCTTGAGGAGCGCTCCATGGCCGTGCTTTCAAAGGCCAGGAACGCCTGCGGCGAGGTCATAGAAAAGCACCTCGGGCTCGAGAACACTTCAATCCTCATGGCGAAGATAGGCGCAAGAGGAAGCATCCTCAATGCGATTCAGATGGCAGGCATGGTCGGCCAGCAGGCAGTCAGAGGCAAGAGGATAGCAAGGGGCTACAGGGGCAGGACGCTCGTCCATTTCAGGCCCGGGGACCTCGGGGCTTCTGCCAGGGGATTCGTGCTCTCGCCCTTCACGAGCGGGTTGACTCCCACGGAGTTCTTCTTCCACTCAATGGGGGGCAGGGAATCTCTCGTCAATACCGCCATCAGGACTGCCAGGTCAGGCTACATGCAGAGGAGGCTCATCAACGCGCTCCAGGACATGGTGGCGCGCGAGGACAGCACAGTCAGGGATTCCAGGGGAATCATCGTGCAGTTCACCTATGGAGGGGACGGCGTGGACCCGATGAAAGGAGTCC
>JBFYLO010000080.1:0-33762 GCA_041305385.1 Microcaldota archaeon
TAACTCGACACTCGAGTTGCTCGGGAGCCGGGGAACGAACGGCCTCGCTCTCGTTGAAGCGAGCACCGTGCCGCCCGCGAGTTCGTTGGTTGGGTTTTGCCGAATTGCTTTCCGGGTGCGCCATAATTGTAATTCCTGGCTAGTTTCCTTGAAATCATAGCTATCGCTTGGCGGCCTGAAACCTAGCTCTTGTGTTGAGAAAAAATACTGCTAAAACGGAGCAAAGTTTAATAAGGCGCGCTCGGGCTATAAAATCATGCGCCGAACTTTGATTCTCGCGATACTGGTGATGGGCGCGTTTCTCTGTTCTGCTGAGCCAGACGTCAATGAAACGATAGGCGCCACCCTGGCGAAAACACTTGATTTCAGGGCCAATTACTCTGTCAACTATTTCGGGTCGAATGGGGAGAATTACGGATTCGTTTCTTACAATGGAACCGAATTATTCATAGTCAACATCTCTTCGAATGGGACGTTCGTTGTCTCTGGGAAGGAGTCGATTGACTCGGTCCTCAGGGGCAGGAACCGCTGGCTGCTCAGCGACTTGGTCTATGAAGTAGTCGGGGACATTGTTGCGTTCAACCAGAGCAGGGACATAGAAGCGAAATGCGAAGTCAGTCTTGGGCTAGACAGGTTCCCGTGCTCTGACCCAGACTCTTGTTTTTACAAGTCGTGCATTTACTCGCAGGCAATGTGCCTGCCTTATGCCGAAGGAAATGGCAAGCCGTTCCTTACTGCGATGGCTGCCTTTTCGAAAGCGACTGTCGCCCTCGATCTTGACACTGGGGAGCTCATGCGCGGGCTGAACGCCTTTGCTGAGAGGAGGGTGGTCTTCGCGCCAAGCGAATCGGTGATAGCGGATATGGAAGCACAGGTTTCTTCAATCAGTGCGAACGCCCTGTTCAAGCCCTATTCAGAAGCGAGCAATGGATTCGAGTTCTGCACTCCAATCCCCTACCGGACGGATGCGCTTGCCAGGGCCAAGGCAAAATTGATTCAGCTGAGGACCAAGCTTGCTTCGGATGCTGAACTCAACATGTCCAGAGAACGCATATTCAGTGAGACCGCGAGACGCCTTGATGTGATAGAACTTGCCCAAAACCAAAACAGGGCAATTCTGAACGAGATAAAAAAGAACGCGAGCGAAGTGTTCGACTCAACCTATGCGTTTGTAAAGAAATCATCCGAGATAATTATCGGGGAAAGCATAACTGCGAGGGTCGTTTACCTAAACCAAAGCTTAATGAGGATAAACAGGACGGATAACCTCACTGCCGCCTACGTGGAGTATGGTGCCCTGGCCAGGGAAGCCGAGGCCACGAAAAAACTTGTCAACGACGACGTGAATGAGTTCGATGAACTAGTCTCTCTGAGCAATGATTGCTCTGCGGCGCTGGCGGTTGCAGACGCAAATATCACGAGTCCTGATGGAAAGGTCAGACTAAGCGCCCTGAAGAGCCAAAAGGACAATCTGGACTCTTTGATGGGGCCGCCAGTGGATGAAACACAGCTCGGGAGCATAAGGGGCGGATTAACCAGGTTGAAAAATGAAGCCAA
Organism: Microcaldota archaeon; assembly: GCA_041305385.1. GTDB lineage: Archaea > Micrarchaeota > Micrarchaeia > Burarchaeales > JAKAKT01 > JAKAKT01. The sequence goes on from JBFYLO010000080.1 coordinate 1,558, forward strand.
CGTCTTGGTTTTGGAAGAAACGCCCGTTGCTGGGGCCGGCTTTGATTACACCATGGTTGGGGGGGCGCTTCTTGCCTTTTTGGTCATCGGAGCGGCGTATTGGATTATAAGCAAGAATAAAGCGCCCAAAAAGAAACCTGCTGGTGCGAAACCCGAGGGGCAGCAAGAGGGGGCGAAACCGGAGCCCCAAAGGAAGCCTGACAATGTAGCCGCACCCCAAGTTGCACACTATCGGATACGGCTCACCATGCGGGGGGGGGCATACAGGACCCAGCTTAGGACTGTTATCAAAGACGGGAGCGGGAATCTGGCCCCGGATGGGACTACTGTAGCTTTCAAGGCAAATGCTGGAACCGTAACGCCAAGTGCTACAACAAAGAACGGGATGGCTTATGCGAGCATGGCCTTCAAGGATAAACCCAGGGAGGTCGCAGTCATTGTATCTGCATTGGGAATTGAAAGGGCAGTGAAAATAAGCTTCGTTTGATTAGTTTGCCAGTGTTACTTTTAGAGTATAGTTCATGTCATTCCCAGTTTCGTCAACAGCTCGGGCTGTGAGCGAGTGTTCGCCATTCCTGAATGCAGTAGTGTTGAAATCGAATGTGTATGGCGAACTGGAGACTGAGCCGACCAACTCCGAATCAACGTAGAACTCTATGCTAGAAATCCCGAAATTGTCAGTGGCATAGGCCTCGACCGTCTGATCGCCCGTAAGTATCTGGCGGTTGAATGGGCGCGTTATTGAGACCACTGGTGGGAAGACATCTGGGTGCGGAAAGACGGAGGCTGTCTTCGGCTGGCATGTAATGCGAACTGAAGCTGCAGTAACTGAGAATCTTCCAACTATTGGGTAATCGCAATAAGCAGCGCATGAGCCGGAGCCGGCCGAGCCCTGACAGGTAGCCATTGAATTCGGCCTGCAGGTCACTGTGAACTCCTGGGCATTTGTGAGGTTTTCGTATGACACCGTTACTGGAATCCTCGCGCCGACTATCAGGGGCGATTCCAGCGAAACAGAGCATCCTGGAATCTTATTCACGAGGAGTATGTCGGCACTGCACGAGAGACCGGAAATCGGGTCTGTTGCGGTTATTGTTCCCGTTACCTCGCCCTGGATGTTCTGGGGAACAAATGATATGCCCCCTGTGATAGTCTTTATCTGAGACTGCACCAAGGAAGTCGACCAGAGCATGGGTGGGCAGGAGATTTTAGACTGGCGAGTTTCAAGCGTTTCCTGGTGGACAATAGTGAAGTTCTGGGTGCCATTGGTCGTTGTAATGTTGGTTATGGCTTGGGAGACGTTCGTTATGGTGTAGTTAAAGCAAGATACTGTGAAGTTGTATTGCTCCCTTGGCAGCACCATGGCATCTGCGGGCGTTATTGTACACGTCCTATTAGTATAGATTTCCACAAGTGCCTTGCTTGGGACTGACGACGGATTCCCTGCAAGGTCATAGGCAACCGCCCGCACGTAATAGAAGCCTATGTGCTCATTCGAGGTGTTCCAGGTCGTATTGAAAGGCAGATCTGATGAATTCCCGATGAGCCGATTTTCGATATAATACTCGATGTTTTGTATTGGCAAGGCGTCACTGGCGTAGGCCCTGAGTTCGATGATGTCGGAAATCATTATCTGCTGGTTATTCTTTGGGCCGGTTATGTAGACTGTCGGCGGGGTTTTGTCAGGAACCGAAGTGATGTAAACCGTGGTGTTGCAGGAGATGTTTGCATCTGTGACGTATGGGGCGTAGGTCCCGGCTGTTGTGTAGCTGACTCTCCCGGTTGCTGTGCTGTTGGATATTTGGGTCTGCGAGCCGGATCTGTTTATTGTCGAATGGGGCCAGTTTGGATGGAAGGAGGCATAGAGCACATCTGAAGAGGTGTTGTAGAACGTCGCCTTCAGGGTGATTGCTGCGGGAATCGGAGAATATCTGGGCTCTGCCACCAGTTTGCAGGCGCGGGCGCCAACAACTGCCTTTGTCACGAGATATTGGTCGGTGACGTTATGGTTGCCATAGATGTCGTATGCCTTTGCCTGTAGCACGAATTCGGTCCCATTAGAATAATTGGCTATTCGGAACACGTAGGAATAGGGTGGGGTGAGCATGGTACTTGCGAGAACTCCGTTTACATGCAACTCGACCCGCTCGACCTCGACATTGTCGCTTGCATTTATGAGAATGTTTGTGACGTCACCCAGGGCTGCCCTATAAGTCAGGTTGTAAAAGGAAACCTGGGGAGGCACTGAGTCGGATGTTGGGATAACTGTGATGGGAACCGAGCAATTCGCCCCTCCGCCAGCTGACCATGGGTAGAATACTTCCTTCCTGGTTTCCGCCCTGTAGTTGCATACTGCCTGCACCTGGTGCCCAATGAGCTGAACGGCAAACGGGGGGTCTCCTCTCCCGCAGCTGATTGAGACTTCGGTGATATTGGGCAGGAGATTGGAGAACCTGGCAAGCAGGCGCGTAGAAAGAGTTCCATTCCCCCGGTTCTTGTCCGGCACGATTGTGCATGTGGGCTTCGCAGCTGGGTCAGCTACAACGAGGGCTGGTTCGCATCGAGCAACAAATGATGCCGCCGTGACTGTATACACCCCCATGTAAGGATATTCGCAGGTAACCTGGCATTCCCCGGAACCTGGCCCCACGATGCAGAGCTTCAGCAAATTCGGCCTGCACATGACTCCCAGCGGAGATATGATGGGAAAATCCGAATAGGAGACTGAAACCTGCACCGAGGCTCCTGGATAGGTCAACGGAAACTCTGTGGAAACGCGGCACGACGGCTGGGCAAAGGCTGCGGGAAGGAGAACTACCAGCAGGAGCAGAAGCTGCTCCTTTCGGACCAACATATCACCCTGTGAGCAAACCGCCGAACATCTCGTTCATTATGCTGAATACGGTCTGGTTCGCGTAGTAATAGACGAGTATGGAAACCAGAAGGAAAACGGGTATGTAGCGCAGGCCGGCCTTGGACTCGCCCCTGGAGATTACGCCAAGGAGAAGGCTCGCCACTATGCTGGACATTATGCATAGGGAGTATGAGAAGATGTACATGTCCTGAACGCTTATCTGCCCCCCGATCTCGCCTTGCTGTATTTTCACCAAAAGCTGGCCGACCATGCCGCTCTGCATTCCCATTGGCGAGCTGGCCGTAATCGAGCCCAGGTCGGCCGAGAGCTGCTCTCCGAATGATTTCGTGACTAAAAGAAAGTTTGTGGATATTGCAAGGAGCACTGGAGCGATGAAAAGGATTATCATTATGAAAAAAGCCCTATAGACCCCGACCTGCGCCTCGACCTCTTTCTGGAGCGTCTGCGTCATCCTTATCTCGAAAGAAATGTCTGTGAGCAGGTCGCTCATGTTGCCTCCGGACTGCATGCCGAAGAGTATGAGGTCGACGACGTTCCTCAGAATCGAACTCCTGTTCCTCTCAGCCAGGTTATTGAAAGAATCCTCAATGGACCTTCCTGCAGCTAGGTCGCGGGCGGTCTTGTCGAATTCTTTCCTTATTGGCCCATAACTGTGCCTGAGGGCTGAGGTTATTGCCCAATCAATGGTTTCCCCGGCTCGCATGTTGGAGGCGATGAGCAGGAGCGTGTCAGGCAGGTTTTCCTCGATGTCCTTTGTTTTCCTGTCCCCCATGACCACGAGGGCCCCCCATGACGTCACGAGGCCGCCTGAGAATCCGAGCACGAAGCTCGAAGTGGTATCCAGGCCGAACCAGCTTGGGAATATGTTGGCGGTTATGGCGCCAATAAGCACAGACTCGAACACAGTGGCAAGAAGGTAGGCTGGCGGAGATACCGATACATCCGCGTAGACCAGCATCTTCTGCAGGGCCGTCATTTGCTTGGGCGCGACCTGCATGAGCATTTCGAAGTATCGTTTTGGCATTCAATCACTCAGAAGTGCACCGGTGGGCGCTTCTCTTTTATGTACCCGATTATCATCATCTGCATGAATCCGACTATGAAAAGAAACACGAAAAGGAATGATGACGGAACGGATTGGACTGGGATGAGTGCGGTGAGTACGAGGACTATGACGGCCATTACCGGGAATATCACCGTCGTTATCAGGAAGATCATTGTGAGTGTGTTGAGCTCCTTCCCGAATTTCTGAATGGCTATTTTCTGCTCCTCGAAATAGTTCTCGCTCATTGACATGAGGACCTGCCCGATGTCCGAGCCTGTCCGTATCGCGTTCTCCAGTTGCCAGAGTATCTTCTTGTAGTTCTTGGAGCGGTTGCGCATGGCGAGCTGGTCTATGGCGCTTGCCACTGGAAAGCCGGAGGCAATCTGCTTCACCGCAGTGTCCATGTCCTTGGAGATGCTTCCATAGTCGCTGAAAGCGACGCTCTTCATGCCCTCGAACAGGGTCGCGCCTGAGCGGACCTGGACCGTTATGTGCCTCAGGGCATAGAGAAGGTTCTTTTCCACATCCTTGGCCTTGGCTCTGGCGCGCATGCTTGGGAGGTTCATCACCTGCATCATCATCACGAGGGAGATGACGAACGGGGCCGTGAGGAGGACGGACTTCAGGGTGTCTGTGCTTTCTGGAAACCACTCCTCTAGCTGGGGATTCATGGAAAACGAAACGAACATTCCGAAGAGCAGAATCATGTAGATGATTCCGCAGAGCGCGGCGACAGACGCGTAATCCACCGAGTCGACATGCATGTTGGCTTCTTCCAGGTCGCGCTTGAAATCCCTCTTCATCGAGAGGAGAGCTGGCGCAAAGGAGCGCAGGGGCCTTGCGAGAGATACGGCAACCTCAAACTTCACCGGGAAATAGGGGATGACTATGCTCTCGGGCTTCTTGAGGACTTGCGTCGCCTTGAGCTCAATCCTCCGTTCCTTTGAGACCATGGTTAACCTCTTCCCTTCACTTATTTAAATAAATGGGCTGGGTTAGCCTCGCATTCAGGAGCGTCGACTCCATCCCTGCCGAGGCGAACGTGAAGGTAACGCTTGCTCCATCCGGGGCAATCGAATCCAGGCGGGCAACGCCGTCCCCGAGCCTCAGCCATTCACCGGGGATTGTAAAGTACTCGTCTGTGAAATCAGTGAAATTGCAGTTTCCGTTCGTGTCCAGGTAAGCAGTATTGAAAGAACCGGAGCGCTTGGCGAGAATCATGTTCACTGTCTGGTCGGAAACCGAGAAGGACCCGTAGGTCTTGTCGGTGATTGCGGAGGGATATTCTGGCTCTGTCCCTGAAAGGCAGATGGACGAAAACGCACTGCCCGGGGCGTTGAACGTAGTCATGTTGTGTAGCAGGAAAACCCCGAGGGAGTTGTTGGTCGGGATTGTCGCGTTGATTGAAACATTTTGATAGCTGAAGTTTGTGTAAATGTTGCCCTGAATGATTGAGATGTTGACCACTCCGCAGGTCGAGTTGTAGCTCGTGCTGTAGTTGAGCGAGCGATTCATTGAAGGACCACCGGGAATCTCATATTGAATTGTGACGTATGGGTCATAAGAAGTTCCTGCGTATTCCGTCTCGCGAATGGATACGAGGGCCAGCTTGTTGTTCTGGACTGACCCGGCCCAGGTGCCTACAAGCTCGAAATCCGTCTGTCCCGTAACACTGATGTCTGAGTTGCGGGATTGAGAGATTACGAAATCCTTCCATCCGGTTGTTTCTGCGTAATCAAGTGTGCCGGCGGATACAAAGCCCGGGTCCCCCCAGTCTTCGCTCGTCAGGGTTGTTCCTATGATGTTGGGCCCCATCTTATAATCCACAATCCAGCTTGGCGTTGTCCCTGATGACACAGCATAGGAATCAACGTATACAAACAAGTGAGCTATGAGGATGGTCGAATCATCCGGAATCACGGACGTGTTGAAACTTAGGTAAGTGCGGTTCTCGTATTCCCGTGGGTCTTTGTTGTCGAAGCCCATTGACGAGGTGAAAATTGAGTTCTCGACCACATATGAGGTCCCATCAAAGCGGATGCTGCCGTCTTCATCCGGGGATAGACTAATTGTGGAGGTGTTTGTGGGCGGCTGGGTGTAGCTGGGTAGGGTGAAGCTTAATTCGATATCCTGTTGAGGGTATAAGTCTGGGGTCCAGAGCACACTGGAGGTATTTTCGCAGTCATAGTGCAGGGAATATGCTGTCACTGTGCTTGAGTTGAAGTTCAGGCTCAGGTTGCCTTCGTTGTAGTTGTAGAGGGAATAATTCGAGCCAGTGGCTGTTTCACCAAGCAGCAGGCGACCCGATGAGAGGGCGGCGGCTAGCTCGGATGTGAGGATATCCAAGCGGGACGAGTCGAAAAGGAAGTTGTAGCTTCCGGTGAAATTGCTTATGCTCGAGAAGAAACCGGCGTGGTAGTTAAGGTTAAACGAGATTAGCGCATCGTTAGAGTGTGTTGAGGTTATGCAGAGGCCTGCGTCACAGAAAAGGGTCGAGTAGTCGGAATCAATGTCAGCCTTTAGATGGCGGAGCGCGGGCGGAATGGGGGATTGCTCGTGGGCGATTATGAGGCGCTGGCTCGAGACATAGGCAGCCACAAGAATGAACATGAGCATGGCAATCGCGACAGAGGCAATGATCTGCGCTGACTGGGCTTTTGATGTTCGTGCTTTCATTTGCCCACCCAGCACCTCAGCCTTGCCCTTCCCAGCCTCGGAGTGGCGTTGGTGGTAACGAAAGAGGATTCTGCTGAAATTAGGTCCCCCCTGAGCATTGCATCCGAGAGGTTCCCGCTTAACCCGTAATAAGAGGCAATCTGAGACCCATCAAGGGAATACGCCGTGATTGTGAGTTCATAGCCAAATCGGCTTGGCAGTTGCGACAGGGAAGTGTTGAGCAGGGACTCTAGGGCAGATTCGTTTGCAACTGAAGATAGCGTGCCGTTCGCCTTGAGCGATTCAAGGGAGGAAAGACACAGCACGTAGGTCTGCTGCCTTGCCTCTGCGGCGCCCTGCCTTGAAATCGATACTATGAGAAGCGCCATTAGGAAGAATGCAGTCGCAGCTATTATAACGTCGAACATGAAGATTTGGGCACGGGCCATGTAGTGTTGTTGGACTGCGTTATTTTAAAACTGCTTGGCGCCAACTTTGCGTGTTTTATAACGTGTTAATGCGATAGATAACAAAACGGCATGTGTATTTATTAAGAAAGGACCTAAAATTCGTATATGAATAGATTTGCGCCTCTTTCAAAAGCATCTAATTTCAAAAGTGTTGAGTTGTTGGTCGATGGTAGTTGTAAATTTGAAAGGCAGTATTTCTTCCGAACCGTAAAGGCAAAACTTAATAAGAATCTCGAATTTGAGGATTTCAACGTCTCCCTTAACGTAGCTATAGTTGCCTGCGTTGTTGTGTTATCAATAGTGATCTTTTCTTTTGGAGCCATAATTCCCCTTTTTGCAATCTGGGCAATCGGCATGAACACTAGGGAGAATTTGCTTTCTGAAGTAACGCGACTAATCAGTTGATTCGCTATCGCCTAGCGTGAACGTGTTCGTAAATATTTGTTTTTACTTTATCCTGAACCCAGAGTTACAAATCCTCTAAGAAATGTTGTTGAACCGAGAATTCCGTTCTGGGAGCTTTCCGCTAGCTGGCGGCAATTCGTTTATTGGTATTTCTCGCCTATGGCATTCCAGGTTGAAATTTCCTGTTTTGACAGGGAGGGCCTGATTTTCTTAAAAGCCGAGTCGAAGTGGCGCATGAAGACCTGCTTGTTCTTCTTGCTCTCGCGGATGGAGAACATGCCGGCCTCCCGGCAGACGGCTGCGATATCGGCGCTTGTGTAGCCTTCGGTGGAGTCAATCATCTTGCCGAGGTCCACGTCCTTCGCGAGAGGCATCTTGTTTGTGTGAATCTCAAATATGGTCTTGCGCGTCTTCTTGTCCGGCACTGGAACAAACAGTATTTTATCGAATCTGCCGTGGCGCATGAGGCTCGAATCCACGAGGTCCGGCCTGTTGGTGGCTGCGATGACAATGCATTTGTGCAGCTCCTCTAGCCCGTCCATCTCGACGAGGAGCTGGTTGACGACGCGCTCTGTTGCCCTGCTGTCCGAACCGGAGCCGCGCTCGCTCGCTATTGAATCGATTTCATCAAAGAATATGATTGCTGGTGAGACCTGCCTTGCCCTCTTGAAAATCTCCCGCACCGCCTTCTCGCTCTCTCCGACGTATTTGGAGATTATCTCGGGGCCTTTCACTGAAATGAAATTAGCCTTTGACTCGTTTGCAACTGCCCTGGCGAGAAGGGTTTTCCCGCACCCTGGGGGGCCTAGGAGCAGAATCCCTTTCGGCGGGGAGATGCCGAGCCGCTCGTAGGTCTCCGAATTTGTCAGGGGCCATTCCACTGCTTCTATGAGCTCCTGCTTTACGCTTTCAAGGCCCCCGACCTCTGCCCAGGAGGTCCTTGGGACCTCAGTTACGACCTCCCTGATTGCAGATGGCTCGACTGACTTCAGCGCCAGGAGGAAATCCGCCTTGGTGACTGAGAGTTTCTCGAGAAGCTCCTTGGAGAGTGTCCCTTCTTTCTCCTTTCTTAGGTCCGGGAGGACGCGCTTTAGTGCCCTCATGGCAGCCTCGCGGCAAAGGGAATGAATGTCTGCTCCTGTAAACCCGTAGGTCATGCCTACGAGGTCAGTGATTTCGACCCCGCTCAACGGCATGCCTCTTGTGTGAATCTGGAATATCTCCTTCCTGCCCTGGTTGTCCGGGGTCCTTATCTCGATTTCCCTGTCGAACCTGCCCGGCCTCCTGAGTGCGGGGTCGAGGCTGTTGGGCCTGTTGGTGGCCGCAAGAACCATCACGTCCCCGCGAGTCTCGAGGCCATCGAGCTCGAGCAGCAGCTGGGAGACGATTCTCCTCTCGACTTCGCCACTCGAGTCCTCGCGCTTTGAGGCTATGGCATCTATTTCATCGATAAAAATTATGGACGGGGAGCTTGACTTAGCCTCCTTGAAAATCTTCCGTATGTTTTCTTCTGATTGCCCGTAGAGGCTCCCCACTATCTCCGGGCCGTTGATGGTGAAGAACGACGCTTCTGTTTCACTGGCAACTGCCCTGGCGAGAAGGGTTTTCCCGCACCCTGGGGGGCCTAGGAGCAGAATCCCTTTCGGCGGGGAGATGCCGAGCCTCTTGAAAACCTCCGGGTATTTCAGCGGGACTTCTATCATCTCCCTGATTGTGTCCACTTCTTCTTTCAGCCCACCTACGTCCTCATAGCGAATCCCGACTTCCGACACGGCCTTCGCTGGTTTTTTCGCTATGTGAACCTGCGTTTCCTTTGTTGCATAGACCGCTCCTTTAGGGGATGCGCCCACTACGACAAACGGAAGCGCCTTGCCCATCACTTCCACAACCACGCTGTTGTTGGGGAGCATCGGGAGGTTTAGAATCCTGTCTTTAAGGTAGTCACGGAAATCCTCCTTGAACGCCATGTCCTCCATGGGGGCGAGGTGGAGTTCCTTGGCCGGCGAGCAGTCGATTTTGGAGACCCGAACAGTGTCATCGAGGCTAGCGGAAACATTGTAGCGGAGGACTCCGTCCAGCCGTATTATCCCTTTCTCGTCGCCCTGGGCGCGCCAGACCCTGGCGACTGTCTTCTTTTCCTTCTCGATGAGGACGGTGTCGCCCTCGTAGACCCCGAGCCTGTGCATTGAAATCGAATCAATTCGGGCGATGGCGAAACCTACGTCGGCTTGTATCGCCTCCTTTACGCGCAGCTCAACGGTCATTCGGATAGAGTATTCTAAGGAAGAGTATAAAAAATAATGGAAAACCGTTAGGCTCTGACCAAGATCCGTTTATCGTAAGCCGGAGTTAGTCCCTTGGGGACACGCGTCATCACGGGGACGCGGGTGAGGAACTTCTCAAGTGTTCGGTTTTTTCCTCCCCTGAAAAGACCGGGCCCAAGGTTCTCGACTGACGCCTGAGTAAGCTGGCCCAGTGAAGTGACGTTTTCGAATAGTATCAACTTCTCCATTCTTCGGATGTCTTTTGGGTCGAGACCAAGTTCCATGAAAGGCCTTTTCATCGCATCGACAAATTTAGATGCGGCCCCTTCGCCCGCTGCATAGAAGTCGCAGCTGCAGAGCGAGCTGGCCAGCTTGGCTCTTGCTTCTTGGACAGTTTCGCTGAAATTCTGGTTTTTCTCCAAGAGCTTAAGTGCAAACTCGGATTTTCTTGGGTTCCTATGCCCATTCTCTGCTATCGAATCGATTAGGTCAAGCTTGGCAGCCACGACTATTTTTCTGTAATGTGGGTGGTCGGACCATTGCTCCAGGGCTTTAAGTGCTTCGACTGGACTCGCGTGCCCGACTTTCCCGAGTGCTTTAATGGAAGTTGGAAGCTGCAATCCTTTATTAACCATGAACGCAAGCGCCTCTGCTGCGTCCCTGCCACCAACTCTTTCAAGAAGGAGGACGAATGTCGGTGTCGGGGACTTGAGCGCCTGGATGCTTATCGTATTGCTGGCCAGTTTTTGGATCTCTGCAAGTGTTGATGCCCTGTTGGTTAGTGCAGGATTCGCCTCGAGAATTACGTTTGCTGCCCAGATGCGTTTCATTTCCGTAGACTCTCGGTCTGCCTCGCTCATTTTCGGGTCGAGCAGGGGTTCAAACACTGCATGAGTACTTACGGTGCCTGCGATCTTGACAATTTCGTTCATAAGAAGCGCTTGTTCAGGAGCAGTGAGGTGCGGCGTGTGTTGGATGAGAACTTCCGCTGTGTCTTGTTTTCTCTTTTCCTGAGAAGGTGATGAGTGCTCGGCCCAGGGGGCTGCCGTGCAAACGACCTGGAGGACTGCGTCGGTTATGCTCGACTCATCCTTGGAAAGCGCTTCCTTAAGTTCAAGAACCTTAAGCTGAATTTGCCTTTTGTCTGTTTCGGCTTTGTCAGTCGTATCACTTGCCCCCATTAACTCCTCCTCACAAGGTCCTATAGAACTAGTAGGCTGTTATCACAAAAAAAGAATAAAAAGCTTCTCGAGACGAGAGTTCCCACTGTTGTGGTAAATAATTCAAACTACGTCGACAAACTCGGGTCGGTCGTGACACTCCCGCCAGGAACGGTTCCCAAGAAACCCGAATGCGGGGCTCAGGCCGGGTTCGGGTGTTTGCTTCGTAGGATTTGTTCGCACGCCAAGTTCCCACTAAGTTGAATGAAAAAGTAGCGGGGACTGGATTTTCAAACCCCCAGTTGTTTTCTTTTGGGGTTGGCGTTTTTTCTTTGGGACGCCACGAGACCTTTCTTTTTCGAAAAAGAAAGGGATTGTGTTTGAACCAGCGATCTCTGGGTTATGAGCCCAGCGGGCACTCCAGACTACCCTTAGGGTTATTTTCTATTACCCCGCTAGCGTGGAGCGCAGAGGTATATCTATAGGATGAGATTTATTAACCTATATCATCTCGAAAACTGGTTTTACGTTGAGCCCCAAATTCATTTTCTTCGCTTGCGAACGGGAGAACCAGCCAAAATCTAGGTGCTCGCTTGAGAGTCTTGGTGTTCCAAGAATTCCGCTCGCCAAATAAACTGCATATACTGAGTGTTTTTGTTTTCCTTTTGAGTGGAAGACTGCAGAGGTAACTCCGATCAGTTTCGCATTCTTTACTCTGAGCCCTGTCTCCTCTTTCGTCTCCCTAATGGCTGCCTCTTTCGGGTGCTCCCCGAATTCTACCCCTCCGCCCGGGAACTCCCAGATTCCATTGTGCCTTTTGAGGAGGAGACGCTTGCCTTTTCGGCGGACAACTAGGTAGGCGTTGAGTTCCTGCACCTGTCCCATGTTTATAACACTCCATACGCGTAACCCGAAGCTGCGATTTTGGGCGCCCGAGCGCCCACTCGAGCCCGAGTGTATTGGTTTTGTTCGTCCTATTAAAAATAGCTTACCTGCGCTTTTTATTCTTGCCCTTTGCCTTCATCGCTTTTTTTGCTGGCTTGGCCTGCTTTCTGGCCGGGGGGCTGACTTTCTTTGGCTTTTGGACCCTGTTTGCCTGCTGTTTGAACTCCCTCACGAAGGTCAGTTCATCGGGCAGTTTGTTTGAGAGCTTCTGCTCAATGGATTTTATTATCTCCGTGTTGTCGAATAGTTTCAGATTCTGGCCGCATTTACCACAGGAGTAAGTTGTAACGATTGCCTCGCTCTCAGGTATCCTCTGACTCGAACCGGAGCACGTTGGGTTTTGGCACATGTAGAAGGTGTAGGATTTCTCGTAGGCCAGGTTATCCTCTTCCCTCTTAGCCCCATTGACTTTCCTCTGGCCCAGGAGGTCATAGAGTTTTATGACGTTCACAACCCAGTTATAGGAGAACCAGCCCGTGTCCTTATCGCGCTCGCGGATGTAGGCGGTGATTCCATACTCGTGGAGTCTGTTGAGCACTGCGCGAACGTCGCTGACCTTCAGGCCGCAGCGCTTCGCGATTTCCTCGTCGCTCATTGGCTTCATCACTAACCCACCTTAAATTTGTTGAACTCAGGATTGCCAGAATATGATGGAGACATAGACTTGATGACACAGACTGCGTTTGGCCCGGCGAGCTCTGTTAGCAGCGCAAACGCATCCTCAGACAGCGAGAACCGCACAATTTCGGTCTTTTTTGATTTTTTTGGCTTGGGTTTCGCCATGGAATCACGCGGCAACCTCGTTTGCGAGCGAGGCTCGCAACTCACCCGCCATTCTTATTTTGCACGAGAGGGTATATATCCTTTTCTTGGATTAACCCCGTGAAATGAACTCCTTTGGTCGCCTTATATTATTTGGCCGAGCATATATAAAGCACTTTCGGTTTTGAGTTTTCGCTTCGGAGAGAAAGTTGCGATTAGTCAAACGATTTGCCCCGCGGGTTCGGCTTTATTTTTAACTTCGCATTCGAAAAGGTCTTTTCCAACTCCTTTCCCTCGAAATATTCGTGGAGAAATACTGCGAGCGCAGCGACCTCGGAGTGCGGCTGGGTTGTCACTGAGACGTTGTAAGCTGCTTTTTGGTAGAGCTCGCCCGGGACCTTCTGCGAGCCAACTACAACGAGCAAATCTTCTTGCTTCCTCAGCTCATCAATTTTGTCCTGGATTCGCTCCCCGTACATCGTCAGGTGAATTATTTCCCCCTCCCACTCATCGAGAACTTTCCGCCAGTTCTTGGTGTATTCGACTTCGAATTTCCCGCCCCAGTTCTGGACGATTTTCTTCGTGGACTCAACACTCTCGCTTGCATTCTCTCCGCTAATGATGACCTTATCGGCTCCGAATGCCCTGGCGACCAGGCAGACGTGCGATGTAATCCTCTCGTCCCGAACGGCACGGTGGCCCCAGCGGAGAACAGCAATCATGGGGTTAATTAACCCCCTCAAGATTAATAATTTCATTCTAGGAAGGAGGCGACCATATGCCAGAACCTCAAGTTTACGATACTTTGAATAAGCGCTGGAAATCGGTTTGCAGTGCCCTTTTAGGGGATGAAATCGGCGAGCTTTCCGACTACTCCGAGTGGCTTTATTGGGGGAACGGCCCTAGAAATGCCGGAAAAACTGCGTCCGGGAGAGAAATCGTGTTCGCAGACCAAAATTACTCCGTGTCTGCTCCGAAGCTGAGCTTCGATGAGGTTGATTTCGATAAGAGATATGAGCCACTTGGGATAAATGAGATAAAGGACATCGACTCGATATTCGAGGCAATTTCGGATAGGGTCGCATATACTGGAAACATTGTCCTCGGGAACTCGAGGTTCGTGGATAACTCGACTACCATAACCGAATGCTTCTATGTTTATCATTCTGAGCGCGTTGCTTTTTCGAAATACGTTGCTTATTCTTCGAGAGGTGGGTACAGCGAGGACATCTTTGGCTGCTATGGGTTTGGGCCGGTGCAGTTTGCCATAAAGTCGGGGGCTGCATGGGATGTGAAACGGGCGTTCTGTGTTTCAAAAGCTGAATTCTCTTCGGATATATTCTTCTCCCACGGGCTTATGGGCTGCCAGGACTGCCTCTTCTGTTTCAATCTGAAGAACGTGCGCCATGCCATCGGGAACCGAATACTTGAACCGAAAAAGCATCTCGAACTAAAAAAGAAATTGATTTCTGAAATGCAAGAGAAGCTCCTGAAGGATAAGAAACTTCCGCTGATTTTTGAAATTGCCAGTCGAGAAAAGCCCGATTACGCAGAACTGAAAAAAGTCTTCACAACTGCTCCCAAAGAGAAAGTTGAAACGCTTGATAAGGGCAAGATAGAGAAGGCTTTCTCGGAAACTACCAACGTCGTTCTTGGGAAAGCACTTTCACCTATTGACAAGTATGGAGGGTGGCTCGCATCGAAGTCTTCCATAAGGCTCGAGGATGCACGCTCCTGCCTCTCCGGAAAGCCGCTCATCCTACCAAATTACGCCTGGTTCTTGAATTACCCGCGTGATAGGTTACTAACCCAGGAGGAGGCTGACTTCTCCGGGGGCAAGCTTCAGCTGGCTGAGGCTGAGCTGGATTCCATATCACTTGAGAATGCCTCTTCGATGATATCAAAAATCGCGTATTTTTCGCCCTTCTGGCTAACAGGAACCAATAGGAACAACATCGACTCGCCCATGAACATAGATTCGGCAGACTGCTACCGGGGCATCCTTTACCTGCTTACGAAATGCTCGGGCTTCTGCTTCTCGCCGAGAAGCTGCGACTACTCGTTCGGGTGCAGGGAGGGGAGGCACAACTCGTTCTGCATTAACTCGCACTACTCGACCAAGGTTACCCGCTGCTTCGAAATAGACTCCTGCAGCAACTGCACTGGGTGCTATTTCTGCCACAATTGCGAGAACGTCCATGACTCAATGTTCTGCTTTAATGTTAAGAATAAGAGATATGCAATCGGAAACATCGAGGTTGGCAGAGGGAAGTTCACCGAGGCAAAGAAACTCCTGCTCGACTGGATTAGCAAGGAGCTGGAGAAAAAGAACGGGCTCGATTTGGATGTTTACAATCTGCTTGAGAAAGCGAGCAGGGGGAAGTAGTCGCTCTCCTCGAACCCCGGTTAGGTTTATATAGATTAGACATTAGAATATTTGCCCGTGAACAAGCGGGTAACTGCTTCTAGGCGTCAGGGGGTAAGGAGGAACCTGAAACCTAGGGGGATGTGCCCCCTTGGTTCGGAATGGGTCTGTAGCTCAGTTTGGTAGAGCATCCGGCTCTTAATTTCTCGAAAGAGAAACCGGGCGGTCAAGGGTTCAAAAATCCTTCCCTTTTCTTTCAGATTCGGGCTGAAGCCCGAATACAGGGAAAGTTGTTGGCAACTTTCCCTTCGAAAAGAAAAGGTCTGGATCAGCCCCAAAAGAAAACGGTGGGGCTTGAAACTCCCTTCAGACCCGCTTTTTTGTTTTTAGCCTATCACTGGAAACTAGGCTTGCGTTTGCCTTTAAAAGCCCGTTTCTTGTTCTTTGCGTATGAATACTGTCGAGAAGCTGAAAATCCTTGGGGCGAGCGCGAAATACGACACGAGCTGCGGGGGGGATGAACGAAGAAAACGTCCCGAGCAGCCCCAGTATGGGATTTACAACGCCATTGCCTACGGGAAATGCTTCCCGATGCTTAAGGTCTTGCAGACAAATGCATGTGTTCATGATTGCAAGTATTGCATCAATAGCTGCAAGGGAAGGGAGAAGACGGCTTTTGAGCCTCGAGAACTTGCAAACGTGTTTGGGAATTTTTTAAGGATGGGATATGTGGAAGGCATGTTTCTCTCCTCGGCTGTAGGCGACGACCCGGACCTCGCAACTGAGAAGATGATTGAGACTGCTGAGATTGTGAGGGGAGGGCTGGGTTTTGGGGGCTATATCCACCTTAAGGCTCTCCCTGGCTCTTCCAGAGATTATGTCGAGAGGCTGTGCGAGCTAGCAAACAGGGTTTCGATAAATATTGAGGCCCCGAGCGCAGGGAGGATGAACGAACTCTCAAGCACGAAAGCTTTTCGGAATGATATTTTGAGGAGAATGGGCTGGCTGGGGGAGATGAAAAGAATTGGGAGGCTGACAAATTTTACGACGCAGTTCGTAGTCGGGGCGAACGGGGAGAGCGACCTCGAATATTTGCGGATGAGCAAGTGGATGTATGGGCATTTCGGGCTTTGGAGAGCATATTTTTCTTCATTTTCTCCTGTACCGGGAACCGGGCTTGAGAAAAGAGTGCCTGAGAATCCTCTGAGAGAGCATGCGCTTTACCAGGCGGACTGGCTGCTCAGGGATTATGGGTTCGAGGTTGAGGAAGTTGAGGAAATCGTAGGGGAGAACGGGAGGTTGCCTGTTGGAGAGGACTTGAAGATGACGTTTGCTGAAGCGAGACCGGATGCCTACCCGGTTGATGTGAATGATGCAAAGTTCAGTGAATTGGTGAGGGTTCCTGGAATTGGGCCAACGAGCGCGAACCGGATAGTCAGGGCGAGGAACGAAGGGAAGAGGATAACGAGTATTGGGGATTTGAGAACCGCGGGCGTGGCTCTCAAGAGGGCTGCGAACTTCATAACAATTGATGGGAATGGAAGGCAGAGCAGGCTTGGGGGGTATTAGGGTTTAGTTTTGAATTTGTAGGGGCAGCTTTTTCGAAGAATGCAAGTTGGGCACTCGGGCTTCCTAGAATGGCAAACTTTTCTCCCGTGGTGAATTAGGAGGAGGTGAATGGGATATGCTCGCTCGGGGGGAATTTTCTTCTCGAGAATTGCGTGCGCCTTCTCGACTGTTGTTTTCTCTGGGATGAGGCCGAGCCTTTTCGAAACCCTGAAGATGTGGGTGTCCACTGGAAAGGCGGGTTTGTTGAGGGAAAAACAGAGTATTACTGCCGCTGTCTTTGGACCGATTCCATCGAATGATAATAGATATTCGCGGGCTTGGTCGAGAGACAGCGGCTTGAGGAAACCAAGAGAAATCCGTCCCCCATTATCTCGCTTTATTTTCTCAAGAGCGCGCTTTATCCTCCTCGCCTTTTCGACATAGAGCCCCGAGGATTTGATTGCCTTTTCGATTTTTGGAATCGGGGCATTGGAAACGGATTCCCAGTTGGGAAACGCCCGAACCAGGGATGCGTAGGCTCTTCCGCTGTTTATGTCGTTCGTGTTCTGCGAAAGGATTGTTTCTACCAACGTTTCGATTGGATTGTATTGCCTTCTTTTGGGAATGCCGTAGGCTTTTGAGAGTAAAAAGTAGGCCCTGCCGATTTTCTGTGTCATCTTACCACGAAACTAGCGCGCCATCTTTATGTCTTCCTCTGTGACTGTGACTCTGCCTGCGTGCTTGGCGAGCTTCACCGCTTTTGCTGAGATTGCAGCGGCACGCTCCTGAAGAACGATTGCCAGTTCCCGAGCTGCACTCTCGCTTACCCTCTCGGCCCCGGACTTTTTAATGAGCCTCTCCACTGGCGCGAGTGGAAGGTCGGCACTTGAGCTGTTCGATGAGCGCTTGGATGCTTTTCTCTTTCTCGGCAAGGAACCACCAACCCTATTTTGTTTTGTGCTTATTTAAGACTATCCGCCTATCGACGTCGCCGTGTGGGACTTCCCAAGAAGCGCGTTCCGTATGTTTCCTGGGATAAGACCGCCGGCAATCTCGCATTTCACCCCGCTCGCGGAGAGTCGAAAGAGCGAGCCGACCTTGTGCGACATTCCTCCCGTGACGTCGGTTTCCGAAGCGCCTGAGAGAAGAGGCTGAATGTCCCTGAAATTACTCGACGTTATCTCTGGAATCGGTTCGACCCTCTTTCTCTTCTGCGGGTCGCCTGTGAAGACCATGTCCACGCGGGTCGCCATTATCGCCCTTTTCGCGCCGAGCTCGAGAGCCAGGTAAGAGAGGACCTTCTCGGTGGAAAGGATGCAGATTCCCTGGCCCATATCGAGAACCGGATCGCCGTAAACTACCGGCACCATGCCCTTCTCGAGCGCTAGTTTTATCGGGTCTGTGAATGTGAGCTCTATTTCTCCATTCCTCGCCAATGCCCAGGAGGACGGCGGGAAAGAGGCTGCGCGGACTTTTTCCTTCAGCAGGGCGGCCATTAGGATTCGGTTCAACTGGGCTGCTGAATCCTGCGTCAGCGAGAAACCCAATGTGCTGTTCTTGTCAATTATCCCCTTCTGCACCGAGTATTTGTGGGCAGGATGATGGGGAAACGACCCTCCGCCGTGTCCGATGATTAGGCGCATCGGCTTCTGCTTGAGCGCAGTGGCAATCTCCTTCGCCAAACGAGTAATGGTCTTCGTGTCCGCCTTTGCCCGCTTATTCTTGAATGTTATGAGGCTTCCGCCGAGTTTGAGCAAAACAATTTCCATCAGATGACCCCTGAGAAAATCAAGCGTGATTTTATTATTCCTTGCGCTTTCGTTGGGCGAGTGTTATCTCCCCTTTAGTTCCATTAACCGTTATTACATCGCCATCCTTCACAAGAGCGAAAATGTCCTTCTCGGGATTGTCTACAGCTGGAATCTCCGAAATGATTGCGCCAACTGCCACTATTGCTTCGCATTCCCTGTTTATGATTGCTGCCGGGGCTTTCCCGTTTTTCTTGAGGCGGTAGAGCGTGTAGGAACCCACTGTCGAGCCCTTCCCACTTGGGAATAGTAGGATTTTGCTTGCTATCGACTTGCCCTCGAGCGGGTGGCCTGATTCGGTTACTGTTCCGGTGTCCGGATCAACCCCGCCGAAGAATGAGATGGGTTGGGGGGAGAGGATTGCTTCTCCTGATGCAATGCCAGGCGATATTTTCCTGCATCTTATTTTCATCAAATCATCCTGTTCCTTTCCATTTTCCAGTCACTGCGGCATTCATGCACTCTTCCGTAGAACCTATGATTGTTTTGAACCTGTTGTTCCCGCGGCCGTAATAACACCCTTTTGCTGAGTTTGTCGCGAGGCATTGAAAACGACCCTTGAGTGGGGCAACTGCAAGACAGGTGTCGCAGGCAATCTTGGCTCCAGATGCACGGATTGTTTTAGTATAACCGAGTCTGTCGGCCTTCTCCTTAACTGCCCTCGAGAGGGTTATCCATGTTTCCAATTTTACCTTCTTGCCTTTCAGAAGGGCAGCGGTTTTCTCGACTTCCTCAAGAGAGCAGTGCGGGCACCCGAGGGAGACGAAGTCTGGGTCCTTCCCGTCAGTGAGTGCTACGAACGCATTGTCTATGTCCGCTTGCATGACTTCGACTTCCTCTTTTGGAACTCGTGTTTTGTTTGGGGTAACGCCTTCGATATGGAAGAGTGCTGTTCCGCCGAAAGTTGCAATCGAAGCGCAGAGAGACTTAAGCTCTGGGGTTCGGGCCTCGCGAATGCCCGTGATGTATGGGATTGCGCTCCCGATTTTCTTCCCTATTGCGTAGCCAAGGGCCCCGAATTCGGAGATGGACTTGACCCTTGCTGAGACACGAATCCTTTTGGTTGCCTGCCTATTCTTTTCTAGGTGAAGACCATAGTTTGGGGTGAAACCCACGAGAGCGGATGAAAGTGCTGAAGGCCCCCCTTCTCGATTGGTGTAAGCGCCAATCACGGAGTTCGCATAGGCGACAGCCGAGGACTCGCTCCAGGCTATGTGCTCCCCCAATCTGGGATTGTTGCCCGCAAGATAGGGGGTGCAAGTAAGGGCTGGGAAGATGCCCATTTTAGTGAATGCCTGAACAACGAGAAGCTGTTTATCTGCAAACGCCTTGTCTATCCCTAGCTCCCTCCAGTTCTCGAGGTCCATGCCCGCCGGGTTGAGGGTGGTTTTTACAGTTACTCTTCCATCCTTTGCCATTTCTTCCAAAAACTCGAGGCCTGCCTCGCCTAAGTTATGATATGAGACTCCGGCAACTTGGGCTGACGTGATTGGGATGAGTTTGTCCGCCCCGTAAATGTCCCCCAGAGCGACAAGGATCCCCATTGCTTTCCTAACTGCTTCACCCCTCTCGCCTGCGAGGATTTTCTCCTGTTCTTGAGTCAAGTGCATGGTAAATACCTACTTAGACAAATATTCCTCAATCCTGACTTTCGGGAACGGAACGCGGTTGAAGTCCTTGCCTTTAGTTTCGAGGGGTTTTGTGGCATCAACTCCCCACTTTGCTGTTTCGCGGGTGTTTGAGTCGGCTGATGGGTCCAGGGAAGAGCCTTTTTCATGAGGTTTTATGACTATGGCTTTGTCTGCCTGAACCCTGGTTGCAAGGGCCCATTCGATATCATTGGGGTCGAGTATGTTTATGTCCTTGTCAACGACCACTACGAACTTCATCGAAGCATGGCCCTTGAACGCTGCCTCAATTGCCTTCTTCCCATCATCCTCCCCGTTCTTGTCTATCTGCACAGCACCGTGGAGCCAGCTGCAGCCTCCGGGGGTGAGATAGACGTTCGTGCATTTGCAGACCTTGCTCACCTCGCGGTAGATCGTCGGTTCACGGGGCATGCCCATTAGTGTCTTGTGCTCGAGGCCGCCTGGGAGCAAGGCCTGATAAACGGCGTCCTTTCGGTAGGAGACGCGCTTCACTTCCATCAGCGGCTGCTGGCGGATTATGTCATGGGTTTCCGTGAGGTCGACGAATTTTCCCTCAGGAACGAGCTTCTTTGTGATTCTTCCCTCGATGACAATTTCAGTCTCAGTTGGAATCGGAATCTTGTGGAACGGTGAAGGTGAAACTGTAAATGGTTCGAGGCTGTTTGCGATTGTGAGCTCATCAAAGCCGATATCAACCGATGTGGCGGCGCCTAGGAGGAATGGAACTGAACCGCCAACACAAATGGCTATGTCCAGTTCGCCCCCATTTCTTTTTATGAATTCGTTTAGGTGCCTGGGAAGAATCCTAAGGGCGAGATGTCTTTTGTCAACAACCCTCATCCTGTGGAAGGAGAGGTTGCCGCCGTATTCCTTGTCGCGGGCAGCAACGACTGAGGATGAGAGATATGGGCCGCCGTCGCCTTCGCAGTGGGTGAGTATGGGGAGGAGCGATAGGTCCGTGGAGTGCTTCTCATTGAACGGGGCCTGCTTCACCTCCTCCGGCTTCGTGGGCTGTTCGATTGCGTCGGCCATTTTGAAGAGGAGGTTTGGGGTGGTTGTTTTCAGGTATTTGGCAACGAGCTCACGGGTTGCGAAGATGTTGCCAATTATTTTCATTTCAGATTCCTTGACTGACTCGAACAGAACGGGTTTGCCGTCTAGGGCCTTGAGCGCCCCCGCTGCCTCGTACTTTGTGGAAACTGGCTTCTGGATCTTTACCAAAAGTCCTTCCTTGTCGAGTTCTGCTAAGAAGCCCCTAAGCATGGTTCCACCTCTTGTATTTCGAATTCTTTATGTTGAGTTGGTCGAGGACCTTGCCTACGATAAAATCAATCAGCTCAGTGACTGTTTTTGGTTTCCCGTAGAAGCCGGGACTTGCTGGGAGGACGATGACGCCTATCCTCGAAAGTTTCAGCATGTTTTCCAGATGAATCGGGTTGAGTGGGGTCTCGCGGGGAACCAGGATGAGTTTTCGATTTTCTTTGAGGGCAACGTCTGCTGCCCGGGCCACTATGTTGGAAGAATAGCCATTGGCGATTGCTGAAAGTGTTTTCATCGAACAGGGACATATCACCATGGCATCGAAAAGAAAGGAGCCTGAGGCTATGGGGGAGTTGAAATTGTTTTCGTCGTGGAGGGCCCCGAGTTTTGAGAGTTCGGTGCTTGTTTTCTCGGGGTTTTCGATTTCCTCCTTAATTATGTCTTTGGCTGTTTTCGTGATTATTATGTGTAATTCGTGGTCTTCCAGCGAACGAGCGAGCTCGAGTCCATAGGCAACGCCCGAGGCGCCGGTTATCGCGAGAATTATCCTCACAAAAATACCTAGAGATTGCGTTTTATGCCTCCTCTGTGGGCTGCCATGTGCTCCTTCATCTCTGCGACGACCTCGTTGAGGGCAGTTATCTCAACATGCTTAAAGACGAGCTCGTAGCCCGTTCCGCCCGGCGTGTCGATGCAGATGTTCCCAACCCCGAGAAGTCGATCGAAAATCGAGCGCTGGACCGCGAGGTTGTCTATGTTCGCGACTGGGACTGAACGGGAGAGTTTGCTGAGTATCCCCTTATGTATGATTAGCTCATCAGGACCTAGTTCATATGAGTAGGTAAGTGTTATGAGAAATGCTGCTGCTGCAGATGGGATTGTAATCAACACTGCGATTCCAGCGGGGAGATATGAGACTTGCCCAGATTCTGTAAAGTATAGAACTGCTGAAACGACTAATCCGATTGCGAACAGCACCCCTAGGAGTAGATAGAGGCGCCCGAAGCTCGGACGAAGAACGTGCTTTTCAACCATGCGTACCCACCCATTGCCTATTACACCCAGATTATTTTAAACCTTGTTTGAGTAGATTATATATGGAAAGACGACGCATCGTGGCGAGCGCCCCGACAAAACTGATACTTTTCGGCGAGCATTTCGTGGTCTATGGGGCGCCCGGAATCGCGGTACCGATAAGCCCGAGAAACCACGTTGAAATAACGGCCTCGGGGGGGGAGCCAGGACTCCTGCTCGATGGCGAGATGGGGAATCTCCTCATAAAGCCAGATGGGAGCATGGCTGGTGACACGAGCCTCAGAATGTTTGGTGCTGCCTATGGGTTCGCGCTTGAAAAGGGACTTGTGAAGAACGAGAGGCTTGACGCCATCGTGAAGCTGGACAAGCGATGCAAGGGGATTGGGAACAGCTCCTCGATTGGGGCTGCGCTTGGGCTTGCGATTGCTGCCTCGACCGGGAATGAGCTAACCAACGATGAGTTGTTCGAATGCGCACAGAGGGTCGATGAAATCGCCCACGGGAACAGGCCTAGTGGGATAGACGCAAGAACGGTGGTTGAAGGAACGCCCCAGGTTTTCACACGGCTCTTTTCACCCAAAGGGTTTGATTTCAACCGCGCGATTGTCAAGGTGCCAAAAAGCGTCCATTTCCTGGTGATTGACACGTTTTCAGGGAAACGGTCGACAACTGGGGAACTTTTGAAAGTGTTCGCTGAGGCTGTTGGCGCAAACGGCCTTCCGGAAGAGATTGGTGAAGAGGAGCGGGCGAGGATACGGGCGCCGTATGTTGGGATTTATGAGCGGGCAAGAGAGATAGTCCCAAAGGGAACCCCAAACTCCGCAAAGGCGCTTGGGGAACTTATGAACGAAAATCACGAGCTGTTGCGCGAGAGGGATGTTTCCACCGAGGAGATTGAACTCGTTAGGGGTGCCTGCCTAAAAACCGGCGCCCTTGGGGTCAAAATAAGCGGTGCTGGGGGGGTGGGCGGAGCGGTTGTCGCGCTTGTGAGTGAAAAGTCAGAGAAAGCTGCCACCGCGTCTGTAAAAGAGTTGGGTTACTCCTGCTTCCCGGTGAGACTTGCTAGAACGGGCGCGGTGTTGGAAAAATAACTATTCTTCCTTTTTCTCTTCCTTTTTACGGATGACGCATATGTCCTCGAGAGAAACGGTTGGTTCGAGCTTTACCATATATGGTTCTGAGTCTTTCTTGACTGTCTCATGAATCTCTTTTCTCTTCTTCTCCCGATGCTCGAGTATTCGCTTTGTCTTCTCCTCCATGAGTTTGCGTTTCGTCTCCTCGCGGGTCAGTTTATCGAGCTCTGCAGTCTCTTTGCTCGTCTCGCGCAGCTCTAGTTCGATTTGGTTGAGCTCTTTCTCGCACTCTCGGATGTCTGATTCCAGATAGGAGAGTTTCCTGAACTGGCGGTCTTGGGTGATTGTCTCCTCGACTTCCTTCTTGGTTTTCTTTATCTCTTTCATCAACTGACGCTCCATTTGGAGTGTGGAGGCCTCTGTTTGTATTTTAAATTCTAGGTATTCGAGTTTTCTCTTAAGGGAGCGAACGTCGGGGCGAACTTTGCCTTTCAAAACCGTCTGAAGGGCCTTGGCTTCATAACTCTTGTATTTCATCTGGGAATCGATTTTCTTAAGTCTGGAAAGAAGCGCGTTCCTCTTTGATTCGATGGCTTGCCGCCGTTCGTTTACTTCGTCCTTAGCCTCTGGGATATCCAAAAGAACACCTGTAAAAACATTTTGCGAATAGGAAGGTTTATATTATCATTGCTTTATAATATTAAAGCTTATGCTCGTCTTCTAAATCTGCCTTCGGGCAGCAAACTGGTCGCCTTGCCAGCGCTTCGCGCTGGCCTAATTTTTTATTATGGTTTAAGCGGCAACCGATGGTCTGTGTTTGGCACAGGAAATTTATAAACTTATCTTGCTCTTTTTTTGTTGAAATGACGACGAGGGATGATTTGAGGTTATTGCTTCTTGACGCTGCCGGGGCGCTTGTCGCCCTTGTGCTCGGCCTTATAGTGTTCTATTTTGGGGCTGAGAATGGGTGGCCATATCTCGCGCTTATGCTCTCGTTCCTAGTTTCCAGCGTGATTGTAACTAAATATGGTTCGGATGTTAAGAGAAAGCTTGCGCTTTATGAGTACAGCCGGGGTTGGGAAAACGTTGTTGCTAATGGAATTGTCTCCGTCCTCTGTGTTTTGGGGGGATGTTGGCTCGGGCCGGCTTCAGCGCTGTTGCCATATGGGCGGGAGTCTGCTTTTCTTGGGGCTTATGTTGGGTCTCTTGCTGCCGTAACCGCGGATAAGTTCTCTTCTGAGCTTGGGGTGCTCGGCAGGGAACCTAGGAGGCTGTTTGATTTTAAACTTGCAAAACGCGGCGAATCCGGAGCGATTAGCCTGCTTGGGACCCTTGCGTCATTCAATGGGGCGTTGATTGTTGGTTTTGCAAGCTATCTGCTGTTCCTCGGGAGATATGACGCCTGGGGGGTTTTGTTGATTTGCACTGTCGGGGTTGCCGGGAGCTTAGTAGACAGTGTTTTTGGTGTTTTCGAGACCAGGGGTCTCGGGAATAAGATGACGACTAATCTGGTGTGCGCTGTTTTTGGAGCCGCGTGTGGGTATTTCTTACTCTAGGTTCGAGGACAAAGGACAAATTTCCGCAGAAATTTGGCCGTATTGGAATTAGCAAATTCCAATACAATAAAAAAGAAGAATAAAAGAAAAAATAGGGTGTTGGATATGTTGGGTTAACCTCAATCCATATCCATTCCGCCGCCCATGCCGCCCATTCCACCGGGACCGCCCATGCCGCCATGGCCGCCCGCCTTGCCCTTCGATGAAATCATGTCGTCTATCCTGAGCAGCATCCTTGCGGTCTCGGAAGCACTGGCAATTGCCTGCAGCTTCACCTTGAGCGGCTCGATAACGGAATCCGTGAGGTCGTCCACTTTTGCCGCGTAGACGTCGACTCCTACCCC
This sequence comes from Microcaldota archaeon, assembly GCA_041305385.1. GTDB lineage: Archaea > Micrarchaeota > Micrarchaeia > Burarchaeales > JAKAKT01 > JAKAKT01. The sequence continues at coordinate 26,777 of JBFYLO010000080.1, forward strand.
CCTGCCTTCGGACTTCTTGTGTTTGTTTCTCATGAGAACAAGGGCGTCTATTGCATCCATTCCTGCGCTTTCCGCGAGAGTCCTTGGGACTATCTCAAGTGCGTCTGCAAATGCGTTTATGGCAAGCTGTTCCCTGCCGCCGACTTCCGTCGCATACTTGCGAAGCTCCTGCGCGAGCTCCATCTCAGTCGAGCCGCCGCCGGTGACATATTTGCCGAGTTGGATTGCGCTTGAGACTGCGCCGATTCCGTCCTTTATTGCGCGTTCGCCCTCGCTCACAACGTGCTCGGAGCCTGCCCTCACGAAAATCGTGACGCTCTTCGGGTCCTTGCACTTCTCCACATAGACCATCTGCTCGCCAGAAATCTTCTTCTCGTGGACAACGCCCGCGTGGCCGAGGTCTGTTCCCTCTAGGTCATCAAGACTGGTTGCGACCTTTGCGCCGGTGGCTCTTGCGAGCTTCTCCATGTCGCTCTTCTTCACCCGCCGCACTGCCATTATGCCTTTCTTGGAGAGGAAATGCTGTGCGACGTCATCGATGCCCTTCTGGCAGAAGACAACGTTCGCGCCGCTCTTGGCAACCTTTTCCACCATATCCTTGAGCATTTTCTCCTCCTGTGCGAGGAATTCGCCCATCTGTTGGGGAGAGGTGATTTCAATCTTCGCGTCTGTCTCGGTTTTCTCAATCTCGAGAGCCGAGTCGAGGAGCGCAATCTTCGCGTTCTCAATCTTCTTCGGCATGTTGGAGTGGACGACCTCCTTGTCGATGAGGACCCCCTGGATGAGCTCGGTATCCTCTATGTCGCCGCCCTCTTTCTTCTCTACTTTTATGAAGTCAGTGTCGACAACGGTTTTGCCGTCTTTCTCCTCAGCGACCTGGGTCACTGCCTTCACAACGATTTTCGCAAGCAAGTCCTTCGAGCTGCCTACTCCGACAGTCTTGGAGCCCATTGAGATGGACGCAATTTTCTCAAGGAGTTTTATGTCCTTCGCTGTAACTGGCTTCGCAATTGTCTGGAGGTGCTCGGTGGCCTTTACCGCAGCACTCTTGTAGCCGTTTATGATCGTGCTTGGGTGGATATCCTGGTCGAGAAGCTCTCCTGCATTCTTCAGGAGTTCGCCCGAGAGCATGACCGCCGTGGTTGTACCGTCGCCGACCTCCTTATCCTGGGTCTTGGCAATCTCCACCATTATCTTTGCTGCTGGGTGCTCGACATTCATCTCTTCCAAGATGGTCGCGCCGTCATTGGTTATCACTATGTCGCCTAACTCACTCACTAACATCTTATCCATTCCTTTCGGGCCAAGCGTGGTCCGAATCGCGTTAGCAACCGCACTCGCGACTGCGATGTTTGTCCTCTGCGCATCCCGGCCCAGGAGCCTTGACGAGCCCTCTGGGAGCACGAGGATGGATTGGCCTCCTAGTTGTGCTTGTCCTGCCATTCATCTCACCTCAAAAATTCTGGGTTTTTGGTTTATATGTACAAAACTAATGGATATATCTGACCACAAGTTTAAATAGGTTATTGTGTGGGTTAAGAGTATGACTTCTGTTGCGCCCCCGCATTTGCGAAAAATAGGGCGCTTCTGTTCTAGGAGGAATGCTTCGGCCAGCTTTGCCCTTTATGAGGATATTTGGTTAGGGGACATTACCACCGAGGCGGTGCTCGGACGAAATCCAATTGTTTCTGGAAAGATTGTTTGCCAAGGAACCGGGGTCCTCGCGGGTGTTGAGGAGGCCTCTGCAGTACTAGGGTCAAAGCATTGTTGTGTCAAGATAAAGACTGGCGCGAGACTAAGGCCAGGAACTGTTGTTTTTGTTGTTTGTGGGAGAGCGTCTGTGGTTTTGAAGAGGATTCGGACTGCCCTAAATTTTCTCTCGCATCTGTCGGGGCTTGCGACTAATGCTCAAAGACTAAGTAAGAAATTCGGACAGAATCGGCTTGCTGCGCTGCGAAAAACTACCCCTGGACTCGGGGTAAGCGAGAAAGCCGCCCTCCAGGTTGGTGGGGTTATGGCGCACAGGGTGAATTTGGGTGATGGAATTCTGATTAAGAAGGAGCATGTTTCGATTGCCCAGAAAGAACTGAACACCGCCCGCCCGAAAGCTGTTTTCGAAGCTACCCGAAGAGCGGTTGGATTTATTAAGAAAAACAATCTTCGTGTTCGTGGGGTTTTTGTTGGGGTTGAGGTTGAAACCCTAGCCGAGGCAACCGAAGCCGCTATGGTGGGGCCGGATGTTATTATGTTGGATAATGTTTCGCCAAAGGCAGTCTGTTTGTTTGTGAAGGAAATACGGAAGATAAACCCAAAAGTAATAATTGAAGCCTCTGGTGGGGTTGAGGAGAAAAGTGTTGGTAAGTACCTGCAAGCTGGTGTTGGTGTCGTTTCTGGGAGTTTTGTGCTCGAGGCGAAGCCTGTTTTATTTAGATTCGTTCTCGAAAAGATAGGTTAGTTTTTGGGGGAGGGGGCACTTCCACTATTAGTGTTGTAGTGTTAGTAGTAGTTAGTTAAGTATATAAATAAATATGTAACTATAGTTACATTATGTTTTTATATATGTTTGATTTAACTTGTAGAGATTTAAAAGCTTATAATACCTCAAAACGGCGTTTTTATTACCAATTAAAGAAATCTGGCATAGCTAACGCTCCTTTTAAAAGTAAATCAGTTTTATTAGTTCCTGAAGAGTTAGAAAAGCAAGCAGACGCCTTCTTTTTGAAATGGGCGGGCGCCATAACCGTTTTTAAGGCTAGAGTCGATTCAGTTTCTCGACTAGTCTAATTAAACTGAAAAATAGCGGAAGCGTGGGGTCCCTACTTCTCTCTCATAAAGCCAAACTTCGGGCTGCCCCTATCAACAGGAATCTCATCTGGCTTTACTGAACCAACATTGCCTTTTGATACCACTACCACATCCTCGACTGAGCGCACGTTCTTATAAAGAACACTTGCTTCCATCATTACTCTCTTCAGGTCTTCCTTCCCCCGATAGCTTATGGGCTCCATCGTAATTCTGGCGACTTCACCACGTTCAAGATCCAATATGAGGTCTTGTATCTTACCAACGAACTTACCACTATCAGTGTAAATATCCATTCCATACAGCCCCGACATTCTCTTCGTCATCTAAATCACCCTCAGCAAAACCTATCGCTTCATACAAATATTCAATAACTTCTTTAAAAAGCTTATGCCCCTCAAAACTAAACTATGAATGACAACCAACATTGGGTTGAGTTGATAGCTCAAAAGATAATCACCCAAAAGAAAGAACCCTTTCTCATCACCTCTGGAATGACCACGAGCGGCCCGTTTCATCTTGGTACCTTATGCGAGATGCTGTATCCATCCACAATAACACAACACCTGTCTGACAACGGGCATAGGGCGAGGTTCGTTTTCTTTGCCGATATACTGGATGCATTCGATGCGGTCCCGTCAGTTTTCTCCAATTTCGGGAAGGAACTTTCCCCCCACCTCGGAAAGCCCCTAACCAACGTCCCCGACCCACTAGGCTGTTGTCCTTCCCTAGGCGAGCACTTCCTCAATGAAGCCATGGGGATAGCAAAGGCGTTCGAGCTCTCCCCCGAGGTCCATAAAATAAACGACATCTACCAACAAGGTTATTTTGACAAGTTCGCGAGCACCTATTTAAGAGACGAGCCTTTGGCCCGCCAAGTCGTGTCATCCTCCTCCCTCAGGGAAAGCCTGCCCGATTGGTGGAACCCCATAATGCCCATATGCCAGAATTGCGGTCGCATCGCAACCACCCGAGTAACACAATTCGACGAGACGGGCTATTCCTATACCTGCGACCGCGACGTCGGCTACACCAAGGGCTGCGGGCACTCCGGCTCGAATAGGCTTTCTGACCACAAATATAAAATCACCTGGCGCCTTCACTGGCCGGCCTGGATGAACATTTATTCCTCAAATTACGGGCCGAGTTCAGCAGAAGGCGGCGGCGTCGACCACCACACCCGGGGCGGCTCCTGGGACACAGTGCTTGCAGTCCACGATAAAATCCTTCACTTAGACCCGCCAGTCCCATATAACTTCGGTTTCATCCTCTTCCAAGGCAAGAAGTACTCAAAATCCAAGGGAATTGGCATGGGTGTTTCAGAGTTAATAAAGCTCGCGCCGCCCGACCTCATCAAATACTTCCTCCTCAAACCCGATGTGCAAGAGAACAAGGATTTTGACCCAACTGGCAACAACATGCTTCGCCTCTATGAGGACTACCAAGGCGCCGCTACGCAACTGGGTTCGGATCCCGAAACCCTCAGTCGCGCAGACAGGAAGAGGGTGATTGCCTTTAGGCTCTCGACAAAAAACCTAAAATTCAAAGCGAAGTTCATCGACGTTCTGCTCAATTACCAATTATACAAAGACTGGAAGAAGACAGCAGACCTTGTTGCCGATGCAGAAGGGACAACTTACCTCGCCCCGTTCATCACCAAATGGCTCGACTTGAAATACGCCCCGGAGGAATACCAGTTCGAGTTCGCACCCGTTCCCCCAAAGAAGCACGGGGCGGCGGTACTTGCATTCGCAAATTCGCTAAAACCCGGGTCATCACCCGAAGAAATCCACAACCAAACATTCATAACAGCTAAGGAGTTCAACATCCCGCCAGCGGAAATGTTCTCAGCCATTTACAACACCCTAATTTCGAAGGATCGCGGCCCAAGGCTTGGAAAGCTGATTTATTCGGTGGGAGTCGAAAAAACAAAACAGACAATCATCGGGTTGGCGTCTGCCAACCCCTAACGTGATCCCCCGCGCCAAGTTTAAATTATGGAACGAATCGCGCCTACGGGCTCGTAGAAATCATCGCTGGCAGCAACATCGCAATTTTTTCCAGTGGGAAAAAAATGCATTTTTTCGTTGGCGAAAAAATTGCGCTAGTTGCGGGAGCGCTTCGGAGCGCTCGGTCCGCCCTCGGGAGCGGACTGCAGGATGCTCGCGCGTCCGCACCGCGGCACGCTGCTGTTCATAGGTTTTCTACAGAGCCACGCCTACCTGAAAATTCTTAAAGCATTCGACCAAATACTTATCATGGACATTCTCGAGGAGCTAGGGTTGGAAGCGCCTAAAATCGACGCTTATCTAAAAAAAATAATCCCGGCAGATGAGAACTCAATGGACGTCTGCGGACCCATATGGGAACTTCTCGATAGGGGCGGTAAAAGATTCAGGCCGGTCATGTGCATGCTTTCCTGCGAGGCAGTCGGCGGCAAGCCCCGAAGCGCCCTCCACACGGCGTCAATCATAGAACTCTTCCACAATTTCACCCTTATCCACGATGACATAGAAGATGGCTCTGAGATGAGGCGCGGCAAGCAATGCGTCCATAAAATATATGGAATTCCCATTACAATAAACTCAGGAGACGGCATGCTTCTTTATACGTTGAAGGCCCTTGAGAGGACTGAGGACGACATTCGCGAGACGCTCTACAATGCGTTCATACAAGTTCTTAACGGACAGGGGATGGAGCTTAATTGGAACTCGGAAAAGAAGCAGAATGTTGGAGAGAAAGACTATCTGAAAATGGTAGGCATGAAAACAGGGGCGTTAATCAGTGCCTCCTGTGAAGTCGGAGGCATGGTCGGCAGGGGCACCAGGCACCAGGTGTCTGCCCTTGCGTCATTTGGGATGGCGGTCGGGGTTGCCTTCCAAATCCAAGATGACATACTGAACCTGATAGGCGAGGAAAAGGTGTACAAAAAGGAAATCGGAGGGGACATAACGGAGGGCAAGCGGACGCTCATGACTATTCATACGCTCTCACGGGCCCCAAAAGCCAAAAGAGACGAACTAACCGAAATACTAAACTCAGGCACGACCGTTCAAGCAGAAATAAAAAATGCCATAAAAACAATCAAGGATAGCGGCTCGGTCGTTTATGCTGAGGAGAAGGCACGCGAGGAGGTCAGACGTGCGAAGAGAAAGCTGGCCGTCCTCCCAAACAATGAAGCCACAAAAAAGCTCCTGAGGCTTGCGGACTTCCTCATCGAGAGAGATTTCTAACCCGATTGACTTTTAAATATGGACGGCTAATTGATGTTGTGATGAGTTCAGTCAGGGCGCCGTTTCTGGCACTTTCATTGGTCCTCATTACCACACTTGCCTTTGCTCAAGCACAGGACCAGCCGCAAACGATAACCAATATCAGGCTAATCTCTCTGGTAACGGGGGTTATAGCCGCAATCATGGCGTGGAAATGGTATTTCTCGACAATTTCAAAACCCCCCATCCTCCTCTGGTTCGGGTTCGGGATGGCTGCCGAGCTCCTGATAAAATGGCTTAATCTCTCACTAAACCCGGTTCCAAACAGCCCGGAGGAGCTGCTAGTCGCTTCCATACAGGTGGTTTCCGGGGCGTTCTTCCTGAACGGCCTCTGGGCGTTTCTCTGCACCCGGTGGATAAAGGCAAGCGCCGCCACATCCAAGCAATTTCTTTTGGTTCTATCACTGGTAATCCTTTTCCTCTTGGGGTATGGGGTTATGAACTCCCAAACAGGAGACAGAAACCTCATAGCATATGCAGTCTATGTCCTGATGGCGTTCTGGATGCTCCTCTACATTTTCATAACGCTTATGGCCCTCTACTCGTACATTCGCACTGATGAGATGATGCTTGCGTGGTTTTCTGCTGGATTTTCAATGATGGTGTTCACCAGCTGGTATAGGTTGCTATACCTCCAGGACCCCCTTCTCCCAGAGCAACAATTAGTTTCCTCCCTGCTACCACTAATCAATTCAATCTGCTATATCGTGGGCGTGTATCTTTTCCAAAAGGCAGGCAAGGCATGAGGTCCGTTTCCTACAGTTTCAAATTGAGCGATTCCACCAGTTTTGCGGCTGTTCCGGTGGAATCGCGGCAGTGAAACTTTTCAGCACGTTTGCAAGCAACACAAAAGCGCGCCGAAAAGTTCCAGTCAAATGCTCGGCGAGCGCCCCCTGCAAGCCGCCGGTCTCT